>JBBRDZ010000128.1:0-6962 GCA_038203435.1 Burkholderiales bacterium | reverse complement strand
ATGGCACGCGTGGTTTCGTCCGTGACACCGAGATTGAGCATAGCATTACCGAGCGCTCGACCCATCAGGAATTCGAGGGAAAGATAATAAGCACGCTTGCAGTCGCTTTCGTCGTAGGCGTAATTGGTGTTCTTCCAGCGTTCCATCAAGCGGTCACGCTGCGTGAACGCCAGGGCAGTGTACAAATAGTGAATGGAATTGCAGTTCTTGTCCCGACCCAGCGTGTGACTGAAATACCGGCGAAAGTCAGCCGCGATACTGTCCGGATCCATCCCCAGCGCCGACAGTTCTGTCAGCGTGTCCAACGGTTTGCTTTTTCTTATTTGCTTATTTGCCATGACATTTTTGACTCGATTTACGTGATTTGTTTGAATGAAGCGCTCAGCGGCAATACTCATGCGCGCGAACGGCCCCGCAGTGTTTTTAAATATATTTCGTGATAAGCCCTGGCGCTGGTTTCCCAGCTGAAATCCTTGTCCATGCAGTTCTTGCACAGTTTGGCCCAATTGCGCTGATCATGGTAGAGGGCCACCGCGCGTTGTATGGCGGCCAGCAGGTTTTCTGCCGTCATGTCGCTGAACACAAATCCGCTGGCACTGCCGTCCTGGAGCGTTCCAGGGGTGCAGTCCACCACTGAATCGGCCAGTCCTCCGGTAACATGGACGATAGGCGGAGTACCATAGCGCTGGCTGTACAACTGGTTCAGACCGCAAGGCTCAAAGCGCGACGGCATCACAAACAAGTCGGCTCCCGCTTCTATCTGATGCGAAAGCGCCTCATCGAAACCGATCATCACGCCGATCTTGCCGGGATATTCAAGCGAAAGATCATGAGCAGATTTTTGCATCGCTGCATCACCACTGCCAAGCATCGCCAATTGCACCGGAAATCTGGTCAACCGAGGCGAGATTCCCAGCAATAGATCCAGGCCCTTTTGTTCGGTAAAGCGGCTGACCACACCGAGCAGCGGAATATCCGGTTTCAGCTCCAGACCCAGTGCGCGTTGCAGTGCCAGTTTATTGGCAGCCTTGCCGGCCATGCGCGCGGCTGTGTAGGTCTGGCTGATATACCGGTCGTTAGCTGGATCCCATTCATCCGTGTCTATTCCGTTAAGGATGCCGGTGACATCATCTTTGCGTGTCGACAGCAGACCCTGCATGCCAAAGCCGAGTGTGTCCTGCTGGATTTCTTTGGCATAGCTTGGACTGACAGTGAGGATGTGATCCGCATAGAACAATCCTGCTTTGAGAAAAGACAAGTTGCCGTAGTACTCGACGCCATCGATATCAAAACTGGTCGGCGGCAAATTCAATTTCTCCAGCATCGCCGCAGGGAAGATGCCCTGGAAAGCCAGATTGTGTATGCTCAACACGCTGGGCACACCTTCCGGTTCGAATTGCAGGTAGGCCGGTGTCAAACCGGTTTGCCAGTCGTTGCAATGAACCAGATCGGGGTGCCAGTCCAACGGTGTAGTGCTTCCGGCCAATACTGCCGCAACCCTGGACAGCAAACCAAAACGCAGTGCGTTGTCAGGCCAATCATGGCCGCTGGCATCCTGGTAAGGCCCGCCACCGCGCTGATACATGCTGGGACAATCAAGCACATAGACCGGCACGCCATTCGCCATCATGCCGGACAACAGACGTGCAGAAGGAAATCCCGGCAGATTATCCAGGCTCGCTACAAAAACATGTTGGCCAAGCTGCGCCATGACCTGGTTGTATCCCGGCACCAGGATGCGAACATCCAGCCCGATAGCGCGCAGTGCTGCAGGCAAGGCACCGCTGACATCGGCCAAACCGCCGGTTTTGATCAATGGAGCCACTTCCGGGGTCGCAAACAGGACTTTCAATTCGGCCATTTCAATTTTCTTTAATGACAATTCTGCACCTTGAAGTGCGTGTGTTGCTGTTGCTTATAGAAGAGGTTAAGTCACTGCGACGCCCGCTCTGGCGAACTTAAAGTGCTGCACAACTCTGGATTTTAAACCAATTAGCGATGACATATCACCAATTGAAGACCATGATTCTATAGCCAGCGCATCATGCCCATCTCAAATGGATGGGTAAGCATCTCATGGTAGGGGTAGGTACGGACACGATACTCCAGTTTGCCGCATTGTTCCGGCTGCACATCGAGGGAAAATATGTGCTCTCCCTTTTCAGTCAAGGTGCCGGTAGCTTCGAAACGGTAATGTCTTGAGTTTCGCAATTTTTCCCGTTTGCTGAACAAGCCCAGCAGCACCTCCACGACCACATCGCCGGGGTGCAGGCCATTGAGTTTGACCGCGACTTCAAAGCGCAAGCTTTCGCCGTAGTTGATTTCAGGTTTCCCCGCGTCAAGGCGAGTGATCGATACACCGGACCAGGCATTGTGCACGCGCGCTTTCCATATTGCGATGCTGTGTGAATTCTCGTAGAGATTTTGTTTGTACAAATGGTGTTGCTGGCTGGCCGGCAAGTAGCATTTGGCAAGATATTCCCCCACCATGCGCTTGGAGTTGAAGCGCGGCATGATGGTCGCCATGGAATGTTTGGCCATCTTTACCCAGTCCGGCGAGAAGCCCATTTTTCCGTGATTGTAATATCGCGGCACGACCTGATCCTGCAACAGCTCGTAAAGTGTTCTGGTTTCTTCACGGGTACGAACTTCTTCGCTCAACGATTCCGACACCGGCTTGATTGCCCAGCCATTCTCGCCGTCATAGCATTCGCCCCACCAGCCGTCCAGCACAGACAGGTTGATGGTGCCATTCATGCCCGCTTTCATGCCGGATGTACCGCTGGCTTCCAGCGGGTACAACGGATTGTTCAACCACACATCCACGCCCGAAACCAACTTGCGTGACAATCCCAGATCGTAACCTTCCACCATCAGTATTTTCCCGATAAATTCCGGCATCTTGGAAATCTGGGTGATGCGGCGTATCAGATCTTGTCCTGGAATGTCCGCAGGATGGGCTTTACCGGCAAAGATGAATACCGCCGGACGCTCCGGATCCTGCAGGATTTCGCGCAGCCAATCGAGGTCGCCAAACAACATGGTCGCCCGTTTGTAGGTCGCGAAGCGCCGCGCAAATCCGATGGTGAGGATGTTCGGATTTTCCGGATTGACATATTTTAACAGGCGGTCAAGATGCGCTTCGGAACCGTGGTTGCGAAAGTGCTGCGCACTGATGCGCTCGCGCACCATATTCAACATCTCGGCTTTCAGCGACTGTCGCACACTCCAGAACAGATGGTCAGGAATATTCTTGACGCGGTCCCAGAATTCCACGTCATTCATGCGTGCACTCCATTCCAGCCCAAGGTGTCGTTCGAACACTTCAATCCATTCGGATGCCAGAAATGTAGGAGCATGCACCCCGTTGGTGACATAGGTCATCGGATTTTCTCTGGCCTCGATGTCCGGCCACATATCTTTGCAAATGACTGCAGACACTTCTCCATGGATGCGCGATACCCCGTTGTTGTATCGCGTGCCGCGTATCGCCAGGGCTGTCATGTTGAAATCCGGACTCTCGTTGGTCTTGCCCAACGTCAGAAATTCCTCGCGACTCAGCTTGATCTCCGGGTAGTAGTGTTCGAAGTAGGTGTGCACCAAGCTTTCGGAGAAGTGATCGTGCCCAGCCGGCACCGGGGTATGGGTGGTAAATACGGTGTTGACCGCGACATATTCGAGCGCTGATGCGAAATCCATACTGTCATGGGTAACCATTTCGCGTATCCGTTCCAGCACCAGAAACGCAGCGTGGCCTTCGTTGATGTGCCATACAGTCGGCTTTATTCCGAGGACCTGCAATGCCCGCACCCCGCCGATACCCAGTACGATCTCCTGTTCCATGCGCATCACCTTGTCGCCGCCATATAGCCGGTGCGTGATGTCGCGATCATGCGGACTGTTGCTGGTCAGGTCGGTATCCAGCAGGTACAGCGTGATATGCCCTATCCTGGCCTGCCAAATTTTGAGATTCAAGGTACGGCCGGGCAATTCCACCGAGGTGCAGGCTTCCGAACCGTCCGTAAGCCTGGACGGGGAGATAGGCAAATCTTCAAAATTCGAATCACTGTTGGTGGCGATCTGGTTGCCATCGCCGTCGATGGTCTGGTGGAAATATCCTTGACGATACAACAAGCCTACGCCTATGAATGGCAAGCGCAGATCGCTCGCCGCCTTGCAGTGATCACCCGCGAGAATACCCAAACCGCCCGAGTAAATGGGAAAGCTCTCATGGAATCCGAATTCGGCACAAAAATAGGCAACCAAATCGTCTTTGCGCAGCCAATCCGAACCGCCGACTGGCAAACGATGGTCGTGATAAGTGTCGTAGGCAGCCAATACCCGGTTCAGATTGCCGATAAAAACCTGATCTTCGGATGCCTCGAGCAGCCGTTGCTCGTCCACACGTTTCAAAAATGCTTTTGGGCTTTGTCCGGTCGCTTTCCACAAACCCGGATGCATGCGCGCAAACAGCGCGCGCGTGGGGCGATCCCAGCTGTACCAGAGATTATTTGCGAGTTCTTCGAGGCGCGCCAGACGGGAAGGTATCTTTGGGCGAACCTGCAGGATGTAGGACGTGCTTTTTTCCATAGTATAAATTCAGTCAACCATCCAGAACGACAATACCAAGGCGGGCGAATTATAGCGCAAGCCTGCAGCATTGCTGATGCGACTCCAAAAACCATAAGCAAGAGAAATGCCAGACGAACGGGTCACGACGGCACGGCAAGCAAAGCCGGACCGTAAAGCGCAATTCGGTCATTCAGGATAACGCGAACCGGCATCGCCTCCAGCAAGGGCCGCATGCGGCCCTTGCTGAAAAATCCGTCAAGGAAACTTCCGTTTTGCAGACCTGTCAGGATTTTCGGAGCTATCCCGCCGCCCAGATACAAGCCACCTCGGCTCATTACTTTCAGTGCCAGATTCCCAGCTTCTGCACCATACAGGCGCATGAACCAATCCAGGCTCTCGACACATAGCTCGTCACGCTTGGCAAGCGCGGCGCCTGCAATTGCAGCGGCAGCATCGCCCTGCTCTGTCTTGTGTTTGAGCCAATTGGGAATGGTTATGCCACGGTACAGGTGCAGGAACTCATGCAGACCGACCAGGCCGGGGCCGGAAACAACACGCTCCCAACTGACATGGGTATGGCGTGACTGCAAGTGTCGCAACAAAGCGATCTCCAGTTCATTGCCGGGGCTGAAACTGGTATGTCCGCCTTCCGTTGAAAATGGAAGGTAATGTTTCCCATTCCAGTACAAGCCAGCCTCACCCAACCCAGTCCCTGCTGCAATAACCGCAGCATTACCACTGGCGTTCGGCTCACCCGCATTAAGGATAAAAAAATCTTCATTGTTCAAGCCTGCCAGGCCTGCCGCAGTCGCTTCCAGATCGTTGAACAGTAAACAGTGTCCGATACGGAATCGGGTTTGCAAAGCATCGGCATCGATACGCCAGGGAAGATTGGTGGCTTGTACTACCCGGCCTTGCACTGGCCCGGCAATACCGAAAGCTGCCAGCCCAGGTGTTGCGGAGCCGGGCAGGAATTCGCCGAGCAACTCTTCGAACTCAGCGTAATTGCGACTCGCATAGGTATGCTCGCGCTCGACATCCAATTTGACGCCGGCTACCGTGATGATCGCGAGCCGTGTCTTGGTGCCGCCGATGTCACCACATAAGATTCGTTTGGGTGTCGTTTGCATTGGTAAGGTGGGAAGACGCGCTAAATTAACGCCCGGGATTCTATCAGCTTGACTGTTGTTCCGAGTTTGTATCGGATCGGTACGCTGTTACCGATCAAGCTTTGCATCAATAAAAGCGGAAGGTATAGAAAAGATCCACCGCATCTTCGATACCGGTACGGGTGACGATGGTAATACGCGGAGTCAACGTGTAGCTGAATATGGTAACGCCGCCGGGCGCGGTCAAGCCCTGTTCATAGCTGATCCGTGCTCGTGTGGAAAGCTGCTTGCCAACGGTTACAGTCTGAATCTGCTGTGAGCCTGTCCCGGCTTGCTGGCTCAATGAGAGCTCATCCACACCAAACCTGTCGCCCAGATTTCCTGCTGACTGCCCCCCCAGGATACTGCCGGCTGCGGCAAGCAGTAACGCAGAATCGACACCGCTGCTTTCCGGCACCCGTCCCAGTACGATCCAGGACAGTTTTTCGCCATCCGGCACGTTTGGAGTAGATACCAAACGCACTGAAGGATGACGCACCGTTCCTGTTACCTCTACACCCGCTTCGACATCCAGCCCCTTGCGCAAGGCAAGGATGTTCAAACCGGGATCATCCAGCGGCCCCTGGAAATTGACTATCCCGCGCTCGACCTGCAAACGCTGGCCATAGGCATCGAACACGCCATCCTGAGCCGCGATGATACCGGTCACGCGCAACCGGTCGCCAGGTTCGGCAAATACTTTGAGCTGGCCATCCAAGCGGCCTTCAAAGCCCGATGCACGAATATAGAAGCGTTCGCCCAAGTCCAGTGTAGCATCCACACCGATCAACGGCCCGCTCCGGGCGGCAGGTTCCTTACCGACGATCTGCACGTCATCGGAATAGCGCGGGCGGTCACTGACGGGCTGGTTGATCAGACCCGCATCTGCATGGATGCTGCCTTTCAACATCAGTGTCTTGCCGGCATAGCGCGCATGACCGGTGCCTGAAGCGATGATCCAGCGGTCGGCGCGTTGCGCCAATGGCAAGCGTTCCGCAGAGATCAGCAAGTCGCCACTGCCGCCCTTCAGATCGATGAGCCCGCTCGCGCTCAATTGTCCCGCACCTGAGGGCAAATTGTAATTCGCAAGCAACTTGTCGCGCGGGGAAGCCACATAGGGCGCTGAAAAGACCAGACGATCGACATGCACGGTATCACCGTCGAAACGCATGCCTAGTTCGCCCTTCTCCAAACTCACCCCCTGATCCAGCAGGGCCAGTCGCAATGCTTCTCCATGAGCTT
>JBBRDZ010000127.1:0-6989 GCA_038203435.1 Burkholderiales bacterium | reverse complement strand
GGTTGTTAGCAGACGCGTTGGTATTATTGCCCGTTGCCGCCTGTTCCATTGGAATCGGTTTGGCTTTTGATGACGATTGCGGCTTGACTTTGCTTGCCGTTGCTTGCTTGGCGTTGACCTGAGCACTTTTGCTCTCGGTTTTTTTCCTGCTGACAGTTTTGGTTTCATGCGCAGCTGGCACGCTGACATCTTTGTTCCTGGCTTCGGCAGGTTCGGCTTTGGCTGAGGTCGCGACGACATCAGGCTGAACGGCTTTTACCGATTGTTGTCCGGTGGCCGCACCATGTCTGCCCAGGCTGGTCAGCAATACAATCAGCAACAGCAACGGAGCACTGACGGCCGCAACATACAACACCCGCTGACCGGTTTCCGCTTCCCGGAATCGAAGTATCGCCAGTTCGATCAAGGCATCCACTCTCACCGCCGATGAACGCCAAACGATTTTGGCGCGCTGAATCACATCGACCATCAGATTTTGCGACTGCTCGGTCTCATCAGGTACGCTCATCCGGCGATGTGTGGTTTTGTCGCCCGGGTATCCGATCGCATACACTTCATGTTCGCGTACATGCTTGTCGGTACGAGAGCCCTGATAGTGGAACATCCCCGCATACTGGGGCGACAGCCGCGAGACCGCATCAAAATAGGAACGCGATACCAGTATCTGCGCAGCATCGGCAAAACCCATTACCCGCTGCGCGACATTGATCCCGTCACCGACGATATTGGGCTGGCCGTTGATGTCCCTGACCAGACGCACCGGCCCGAGATTGACGCCCATCCGAACCAGCAATGGATGGTCCACATCGGACCCTTCATTGAGCAAACTTTCGCGCAAGCTGAGGGCCGCTTTTAGCGCGTCCTCCACATCGCCGAGAAAATTGATGGCTGCGCCGTCGCCGGTATCCAGAATGATCCGGTCAGTCATGGGCACATCACGGATCGCCGCGGAAAGGTAGCTGTTGAACCTGTCTTTCAGCGAAATTTGCCCGGCCACGGACTTCTTGGAATATTCTACAATATCCAAGAACAGCACGCTGCACATGATGGTTTTGTTACCGCGTTCTTCCATTCACTTTTCCAGTATCTCCATGTCTGCCGTTATCCGGGTTATCCGCGCTCACACGAGCCGGATAACCCGTGCGAATTCTATTAGTTATCAGCGTTTTGTACCAGATTTACTTTTCTTTCCGATCCCTTGCCCGTTACGCCGGGCAGTGCTCGCCGGGAAGGGCGAATGACGTAAATTCATTTCTGACTGCCCCTGCTCGATTTGAGGAGGGGTCGCCTGCAACGCCGCATCTCCGGGTGCGGATATGATACCGACCCATTCCAATACCTGCGCGATCTCAGCCACTCCCAATTCGGCCGACATGCCGCGCTTCAAGCGTGGCGGCAAATTGATTATACCGAAGCGGATGCGCATCAAGCGGCTCACCGGTAAACCCAGCGCTTCAAAGGTGCGTCGCACCACCCGGTTGCGCCCTTCCTTGAGCATCACCCGATACCAGTGGTTGAATCCTTCACCGCCCTGATCTTCGAGTTTATCAAACTTGACCGGCCCGTCTTCCAGGTCAACGCCTTGCTTGAGTGCCAGATTCAACTGCGCCTCGGTCATGGTGCCCTGTACCCGCACCGCATATTCGCGTTCCACCTCGAAACGCGGATGCATCAAGCGATTCGCCAATTCGCCCGAGGTCGTAAAGATCAACAGTCCGCTGGTATTAAAATCCAGCCTGCCGATCGCGATCCATTTCTGCCCGCGCAATTTGGGCAGCTTGTCAAACACACTGCTGCGCTTTTCAGGATCGTCACGACTGACGATCTCGCCTTCCGGTTTGTGGTAGAGAAGCACACGCGCCGCATGTTCTGTTCCGCCTACGCGTATGGTGCGACGGTCGGCCTTGATCAGGTCACCTTCCACTACCCGCATCCCCAAGTTCGCAGGTTCGCCGTTCACGCTGACGCGTCCGGCCGAAATCCATTCTTCCATCAACCGGCGCGAACCAACGCCGGCCTGGGCGAGCACTTTTTGCAATTTTTCGCCGGTTATCTTTGCTTCCGGAAAATCCTCATCGCCCATGGACGCGGCAACGGGCGGCTTGACGGATTTCATCATGTTATCACCTCGCGCCGCTCCAGCACCGCCTGCGCCAGCGTGCCGCTGTCCACCTGCTCCAGTTCCCCGCCGACCGGCAATCCGCGCGCGATGCGTGACACTTTGACTTCTTGCGACTGTAGCAATATCGCCAGATAATGCGCCGTTGCATCACCTTCCACGGTGAAGTTGGTCGCCAAAATGACTTCGCAAGGTTGTTCGTGCACGCGTTTGACGAGCCGCTCCAGATGCAACTCCCTGGCACCGATTCCGTCCAGTGGCGAGAGCCTTCCCATCAGCACAAAATACTGGCCCCGATAACACTGCGTTTGCTCCATCATCAGCAGGTCCGCAGGCATCTCAACCACACAAAGCAATCCTGCATCGCGTTTGGGCGAGGCACACAGATTGCAAATCTCATGCTCGGAAAAATTATTGCACTTGCTACAGTGCCGGATGTTGCTGACGGCCGTTTCAAGTGCCCGTGCGAGATGCGTGGCCCCGGACCGATCACGCTGCAACAAATGATAGGCCATACGCTGTGCGGACTTTGGTCCCACACCGGGCAAACAGCGCAATGCAGCGATCAACTCTTCAAGATGGGTGGGCATCAGCAATGCAGATGTCATCAGAATGG
Source organism: Burkholderiales bacterium (assembly GCA_038203435.1). Taxonomy (GTDB): domain Bacteria; phylum Pseudomonadota; class Gammaproteobacteria; order Burkholderiales; family Gallionellaceae; genus Gallionella. The sequence goes on along the minus strand of JBBRDZ010000127.1, from coordinate 4,254 downwards.
CAACTTCATTCCGGGTGGCAAGCCCAACCCAGAAGTAAACCCGCTCATGCGCTGCTGGGAAGCAAGCTCGACCTGCTTCAGCGCATCGTTGACGGCCAGCACGACCAAATCCTCGAGCATCTCCTTGTCATCCTTTAACAGGCTGTCATCCAGAGACACGCGGCGCACGACATACCCGCAGGTCATGGTCACTTTGACCATGCCGGAACCGGCCTGACCCTCCACCTCTACCGTCGCCAGCTCTGCCTGTGCCTTTTGCATATTCTGTTGCATCTGCTGAGCCTGTTTCATCATGCCGCCCAATCCGCCTTTCATCATTTTCGCATCCTCCTAGACTTGCTGAAATGGTTTAACCGAATCCGCGATCAGATTTGCATCCAGCTCTGCCTGTGCTTCCCGCACAAAACTGTCCTGCGCAATCGAATCGCTCGCCTGCTGCTGCTTGAGATCCCTGCTCTGCTGCTCTATCAGCGCAGGTGTAGCGACTTCGGATTTTCCCAGCACGATGATCAGTTTTATCGGCTTGGCAAAATAACCCGTCAGCGCAGCCTGCAATTTCTCGGTCGCCATCTTGCTGGCTTGCAGTTGCTTGTGTTCTTGCGACAAACGCAGTGTAATCTGGTGACCTGAAAAATTCTCCAGTACACAATGTTTCGCCAGTTGCTGTGCCATACCTTGCACATCCAACCGCATCAAGATTGCCCCCCAGTCCGGCTGGTTGCCCGAGACGATATCCCCGCTTGGCGTGTGCGCAGCAGGTTGGGTCGGCACAGCAGTCCGGCTGCCGTGGGCAGTTTTGCTGTCGACAACGACCAGGTTCGAAAACGGCCGCGCTTTGGCAACCGGTACTTCAATAGCGGATCGCGTCACGACTCTTGCCGGTGCAAATGCCAACATGCGCAGCAACGTCATGGTAAAGCCCGCATAATCATCTGGTGCCAGATCGATATCATCACGGCCATGAATGGCGATCTGGTAATACAACTGTACTTCTTCCATAGACAGCGCCTGCGCCAGTTCCAGCAGCCGCACACGTTCTGGCTCATCGTCTGAAATCGCCAGCGGGACAGATTGCGCCAGCGCAACTCGATGCAACAATGAGGCCAGCTCTTGCAGTGCCGCATCGAATGCCAGGCTGCGGGCGGACATGGCATCGGCAATCCCAAGCAGTTCGGCTCCATTCTGATCACGCAGCGCTGCCAGCAGGTCGAACAAATAACTCTGGTCTATCGCACCAAGCATGGTGCGCACCACAGCCTCATCGACTTGACTCGCCGAGAATGCGATCGCCTGGTCCAGCAAACTCAGTGCATCCCGCATGCTTCCCTGTGCGGCTCTGGCTATCAATCCAACTGCTGCAGTTTGAAAACTTATCTGTTCCTGTTCGAGCACATACTGCAAGTGTGCCGATATCAAAGCGGGTGGGAGTTGCTTGAGATTGAACTGCAAACAACGCGACAATACGGTGACCGGAATCTTTTGTGGATCGGTGGTAGCAAGAATGAATTTTACATGCGCCGGCGGCTCTTCCAGCGTCTTCAACATGGCGTTGAAGGCAGACTTGGACAACATATGCACTTCGTCGATGATATACACCTTGAAACGCCCGCTACTCGGTGCGTACAGCGCGCTTTCCAGCAGTTCTCGCATGTTGTCGACCTGGGTATTGGAAGCCGCATCCAATTCGATCAGGTCGACGAATCGTCCGCTATCGATTTCCTTGCAGGCGCTGCACTCGCCACAGGGCTCGGCGGTGATTCCGGTTGTACAATTCAGCGATTTGGCAAAGATCCGCGCGATGGTGGTTTTGCCGACACCTCGAGTACCGGTGAACAGATAAGCGTGATGCAGGCGATTTTGCTTGAGCGCATTGCTTAATGCCTGAACGACGTGCTCTTGCCCAGCCAATTGCGAGAAATTCCTGGGGCGCCATTTACGTGCAAGGACTGTTGTAGCTGACAAGTTACACCACGATGCAAATGACCAGCGGATGGAACCCGCTTGCATTTGGTTCTATGGGTCGGCTTATCGATACGGTCACCGGGCAACTATTGATAGCGATGCATTTCATGACAGCTCCAGTTTAAAAAAGGGAGGCGAGCCTTACCCCCGGCACTTGCAGTAAGTGGTTGTGGCTGCTTCCTTCCGGACCTGACCAGATTCACCACTCTGCAATGCGGGGAGACCCGCCAATTCGTTGTCAAATTTGCATGGCTTTTGTAGTTGCGCTCCAAGCTGCACACTACGCTTATGCAAAACTTTCGATATCTGTTAATCAATTGACTTTACCGGGATCAAGCCGATGCGTTTGCGCCATTCCGCCGGACCGATGTCATGCACCGACCGCCCCTTGCTATCCACCGCGACCGTCACCGGCATGTTTTCAACTTCAAATTCGTATATCGCTTCCATGCCCAGATCGGCGAATGCGATTACTTTGGCGCTGCGTATCGCCTTAGACACCAGATAGGCAGCCCCGCCAATGGCGATCAAATATACCGCACCATGCTTCCTTATCGCGTCGATGCCCGCCTTGCCGCGCTCGGCTTTACCTACCATGCCTATCAGACCGGTCTGCGCCAGCATCGCTTCGGTGAACTTATCCATGCGAGTCGCTGTGGTAGGGCCCGCCGGACCAACCACCTCATCACGCACCGGATCAACCGGCCCCACATAATAAATGAAGCGATTGTTAAAATCCACGCCTGATGGCAATTTTTCTCCGCGTGCCAACATCTCGGTGATCCGCTTGTGCGCGGCATCCCGCCCGGTCAGTAACTTCCCAGACAACAATATCGTTTCGCCCGGCTGCCATTTGGCGATTGCTTCGCGTGTGACCGTAGCAAGATCGACATGCCGCGCATCCTCTGCAGGCTGCCAATGTACATCGGGATAATCAGACAGTTTTGGCGGTGTAAATTCCGCAACACCATTGCCATCCAGTTCAAAATGTATGTGCCTGGTAGCCGCACAATTCGGAATGATTGCAATCGGCTTGGAGGCCGCATGAGTGGGATAATCCAGAATCTTGATATCCAACACAGTGGTCAGCCCGCCCAATCCCTGTGCTCCAATACCCAGCGCATTCACCTTGTCGTAGATTTCGATGCGCAATTCTTCCAGCCGGTTCTGCGCACCGCGAGCTTTCAGTTCGTGCATATCGATGGGCAGCATCAGCGCCTGTTTCGCCAGCAACATAGCCTTTTCCGCCGAACCACCAATACCGATGCCCAATTGGCCCGGTGGACACCAGCCAGCGCCCATGCCGGGTAATTGGCCCAACACCCACTCCACCACATCATCGCCGGGATTGAGCATCGCGAAGCGCGCCTTGTTCTCCGAGCCACCGCCCTTGGCCGCAATATGCACATCGACGCCATCGCCCTGCACCAGTTCGACATGTACTACCGCAGGGGTATTGTCTCCGGTATTTTTTCTCTTTCCCGCCGGATCGGACACGATGGAGGCCCGCAGAGGATTATCCAAATCACGATAAGCCTTGCGCACCCCGGCATTGACCATTTCCACCACATCCAATTCCGCATCCCACTTTACTGACATGCCGACCCGAACGAAAGCAACCACGATACCGGTATCTTGGCAGACAGGCCGATGGCCTTGCGCGCTCATCTTGGAATTGGTGAGTATTTGCGCCATCGCATCCTTTGCCGCAGGCGATTGCTCCACTCGATACGCCTCAGCCAATGCCTGAATGTAGTCGGCAGGATGATAATATGAGATGAATTGCAGTGCAGCAGCAATACTATCTATGAAATCCTTCTGGCGAATGACAGTCATGACGGACCTAGTGTGTAGTAAATATGAAGAATATGTGCATCCATAGACACAACATCAAATTCATACGCAATGATAACACTTGCTTGACACACATATACCAATCGCGGAATGAATTGAGTTGTGCGTTGATCAGATATGCATTACTTGGTGGGCCGTGAAAGACTTGAACTTTCGACCAATGGATTAAGAGTCCACTGCTCTACCAACTGAGCTAACGACCCATATAGATACAAACAATTGCTGCTTAGTAATTATCGGAAATGCCCCTGGCTTTGTCAAAGCAAATCATTCACACCATGTTCACCAAAAAAGGCAATTCACCCAAACAAAAAGCCCAACACAGGGTTGGGCTTTTTGCTTTATGGGAGTCTGACGATGACCTACTTTCACATGGGTAATCCACACTATCATCGGCGCGGAGTCGTTTCACTGTCCTGTTCGGGATGGGAAGGAGTG
>JBBRDZ010000126.1:0-7014 GCA_038203435.1 Burkholderiales bacterium | reverse complement strand
GGATGCCGATCCCGACACGCCCTTGCTGTGGGTGCTGCGCGACCATCTGCAGCTGACCGGCACCAAGTACGGCTGCGGCATCGCGCAATGCGGCGCGTGTACCGTGCATCTGGACGGAAATGCGATCCGTTCCTGTGTCACGCCGCTGTCCATGGCCGACGGCAAGCAAGTCACTACCATCGAGGGCATCGCCGAATCCGCGCTGGGCAAATCGGTGCAGGATGCCTGGCTGGCCGTGGATGTGCCGCAGTGCGGCTACTGCCAGTCCGGGCAGATCATGTCGGCGGTGGCGCTGCTCAAGCAGACGCCGCATCCCAATGATGATCAGATCACCACCGCGATGGATGGCAATCTGTGCCGTTGCGGCACATACAACCGCATCCGCGCGGCGATCCGCATGGCGGCAGACCAGACGCCGACCGCAAAGATCGGAGGTGCAGCATGATTTCCCGGATCGATCAAAGCGCCGCGCAAGATCCCGCGCGCCGCCAGTTCCTGAAAAATTCCGCCGGACTGATGGGCGGACTGGTGATCGGTTTTTACCTGCCGATGAAGAGCGGCCGCGCCTATGCGGCCGAAGCGCCGACTAAACCTGCCCAGAAAATAATGTATCCGCCGAATGCGTTCATCCGCATCGCGCCGGACGACAGCATCACCATCGTGGTCAACAAATCCGAGATGGGGCAGGGTGTCTATACCTCGCTGACGATGCTGATCGCCGAGGAACTTGAAGCCGACTGGAACCTCATCCGCGTCGAATCAGCGCCGGTGGCTGCGGTGTACAACCACACCAGTTTTCCGATGCAGATGACCGGCGGCAGTTCCAGTGTCTCGTCGTCGTGGGAGCAGATGCGGCGCGTGGGTGCCAGCGCCAGGATGTTGTTGATCCGCGCCGCGGCGCAGCAATGGGAGGTGCCGGAAAGCGAGTGCCATGCCGAGAACAGCCAGGTGTTCCATGCCGCGAGCGGCAAGCAGGCCAGCTTCGGGGTGCTGTCCGATATCGCAGCGGAATTGCCGCTGCCGGATCGGGTCACGCTCAAGCAAGCCAAGGATTTCAAGATCATCGGCAAGGCCACCAAGCGACTCGACAGCCCGGCCAAGATCAACGGCAGCGCGCAGTTCGGGCTCGACGTGTATTTGCCCGATGCGCTGACGGTGCTGATCGCGCGCAGCCCGGTATTTGGCGGCAAGGTGAAAAGTTTCGACGCGAGTGAAGCAAGCAATGTGGCGGGCGTGCAGGGCGTGTACCAGCTGCCCACCGGGATCGCGGTGGCCGCGAGCGGTTTCTGGCCGGCCAAGACCGCGCGCGACCTGCTCAAGATCGAGTGGGACGAAGGGCACGGTGCTGAGCTGTCCACAACCAAGTTGCGCAAATACTATCTGGCGTTGGCGAAACAACCGGGCATCGTCGCGCGCAAAGATGGCGACACGGCGAAGGGTTTCAAGAAAGCGCACAAGTCGGTCACTGCCGAATACGAGATCCCCTACTTGGCGCATGCCGCGATGGAGCCGCTCAATGTGGTGGTGGACCTCAAACCCGACCACTGCACCATCTGGACCGGCACGCAGATGCAGACCGTGGACGCCGCGATGGCGGCGTTGACCGCGGGTCTCAAACCCGAGCAGGTGGAGATCCACACGACTTTCCTCGGCGGCGGTTTTGGCCGGCGTGCCAATCCGCGTTCCGACTTCGTGATCGAGGCGGTGCAGGCGGCCATGGTGATCGGCAAGCCGCTCGGTAAACCGGTCAAGGTGGTGTGGACGCGCGAGGACGACACGCGCGGCGGCAACTACCGGCCGATGTGGAGCGATCACATCAAGGCGGGTATCGCGAAGGACGGCAAGCCGCTGGTCTGGCAGCACACCATCGTCGGCCAGTCCATCGTCGCCGGCACGGCGTTCGAAGCCTTCATGGTGCATAACGGCATCGACGTGACCTCGGTGGAGGGCGCGGCGACATTGCCCTATCTGATCCCCAACCTGCTGGTCGATCTGCACACAACCAGCAACGAGGTGCCGGTGCAGTGGTGGCGTTCGGTCGGTCACTCGCATACCGCGTTCGTGGTCGAGACCATGATGGACGAGTTGGCGCATCTGGCCAAACAGGATCCGGTCGCCTACCGCTTGGCTTATCTGCCCGCCGATTCGCGTTATCGCGGCGTGCTGCAACTGGCCGCGGAAAAAGCCGAGTGGGGCAGCAAGCGATTGCCGACGGGACATGCTTACGGCGTGGCGGTGCACAAATCATTCGACAGCTATGTGGCGCACATTGCCGAGGTGTCGATCAAGAGCGGCAAGATCCGCGTGCATCGCGTGGTGTCGGCAGTGGACTGCGGCATGGTGGTCAACCCGGACGGCGTGCAGCAGCAGATCGAGAGCGCGATCGTGTATGGCCTGTCCGCCGCATTGCACGGCGCGATTACGCTGGACAAAGGCCGCGTGCAGCAATCGAATTTCGACGATTACATGCCGCTGCGACTTTCCGAGATGCCGCAGGTCGAGGTGCATATCGTCGCCAGCAGCGTGCCGCCTTCCGGCATCGGCGAACCCGGTACGCCGCCAATCGCGCCGGCAGTCGCCAACGCGGTATTCAAGTTGACCGGCAAGCGGCTGCGGCGCATGCCGTTCGACCGGGAACACCTTGCCTGATCTCTGGCCCGATATGTCCGGTCGACCCGACATCGCCGCTGTGGTTCTGGCGGCAGGCATGTCGCATCGTTTCGGCTCGGACAAGCTGTTGCACCCGCTCCGGCTGCATGGCGTGATCTTGCCGCTCGCCGCGCACAGTCTGATGCCCTGGCTGGAGACCTTCGCACAGGTCTCGGTGGTGGTCAGGCCGGGTTCGAAGATGTTTCGCAGCGCGATCGAAGCCGGCCTGGGCGCGAGCAGGTCGGCGGCGATCAACTGGATCACCTGCGATGATGCCGCGCAGGGTATGGCGGCCAGTCTGGCCTGCGGCGTGCATGCCAATCTGGATGCATCGGGTTGGCTGATCGGGCTGGCCGACATGCCGACGGTGCCGGTTGCGGCGATTAAGGGTGTGCGCAAGGCGCTGTCCGGCGGCGCGGGCATCGCGGTCGCTGCGCACGCAGGCAGACGCGGCCATCCGGTCGGCTTTGCGCGCCGCTATCGTATCGAATTGCTGGCGCTGCAAGGCGATACCGGTGCGCGGCGCCTGCTGGAACGCGACATGCACGATGTGGTGGAGATCGATATCGACGCTGTCGGCATCTTTGCCGACATCGATGTCCCCGGTGACCTGAAGCTACTTTGAAAAAACGGGCTTTGAAATATCATTGGAAAGTTCGCGCGCGATCGATCATGCTGCCGAAATGAATCACGACCACCTCGAACTGCTGCTCACCCGCGAGATGCCATTCGGCAAATTCAAGGGACGTGTGATCGCCGACCTGCCCGGGCAGTATCTCAACTGGTTCGCGCGGGTCGGCTTCCCGCCCGGCGAGATCGGCAAATTGCTGGCGCTGATGCAGGAGCTCGACCATAACGGGCTGTCGTCGCTGCTCGATCCGCTACGCAAGCGCTGATGGCCCGCTCCTGCAAAAAACCTGATTAAGTTCGCCTCCACTTCCCCAAAAACAATTTGAAACAATTGCTTAGGCAAAGATATCCGTGCTATTTCGTTGCAGGCGTATAATGTCGACCATCGCAGCTTGCGGGCGCTAGATTCCCGTACATCATTAAGAGATTAGAAAATTGACGACGATTAGTTTTGCAGATTTACAGTTGGCCCCGGAAATCCTCAAGGCGCTGACCGAGTCCGGTTACACCACACCCACCCCGATCCAGGCGCAAGCCATCCCTTTGGTGCTGGAAGGCAGCGACCTGATGGCAGGCGCGCAGACCGGCACCGGCAAGACTGCCGCGTTCGCGCTGCCGCTGCTGCAGATGTTGTTGCCGCATGCCAGTTCCAGCACTTCGCCGGCGCGCCACGCGGTGCGTGCCCTGATCCTGGTGCCGACACGCGAGCTGGCGATCCAGGTGGAAGAGAGCGTGAAAGTCTATGCCAAACATACCAAGCTGCGTTCGCTGGTGGTGTTCGGCGGGGTGGATATCAAGACGCAGACGCCGACCCTGAAACGCGGCGTGGAGATACTGGTTGCGACACCGGGCCGCCTGCTGGACCATATCGAGATGAAGTCGGTGCAACTCGGCCAGGTGCAGATGCTGGTGCTGGACGAGGCGGACCGCATGCTGGACATGGGCTTCATGCCCGACCTGAAGCGCATCCTGGCGCTGTTGCCGAAACAGCGGCAGAACCTGATGTTCTCCGCCACCTTCTCGACCGAGATCAAGAAACTGTCCGCGGAGTTCCTGACCCATCCCAAGCTGATCGAAGTGGCGCGCAGCAACGCCACCGCCGAGAACGTCACGCAAAAGGTCTATCTGGTCGATCAGGCCGATAAACATGTGCTGCTCGCGGAATTACTGCGCGGCAGCGATGCGTCACAGGTGCTGGTGTTCACCAAGACCAAGATCACCGCCGGCCGCCTGGCCAAGCAGTTGCAGAAGGAGGGCGTGGCGGCCGATGCGATCCACGGCGACAAGACACAATTGGAACGTATGCAGGCGCTGGAAGCGTTCAAGAACGGCAGCGTCACCGTGCTGATCGGCACCGATGTCGCCGCGCGCGGCCTGGATATCGACCAGTTGCCGATGGTGATCAATTACGAGATCCCCAGCGCGCCGGAAGATTATGTGCACCGCATCGGCCGCACCGGCCGCGCGGGCGCATCCGGTAAGGCCATCTCGTTGGTATCGCCGGAAGAAGTGCGCTATCTGAGCGAGATCGAGAAGTTGATCAAGAAGGAGATCGATAAGGAAACGGCGGTGGTGCCGCATGCATCGCGAGCCAGATCACCGCGCGCCGAACATGCGGATCGCAGTCATGCGCCGCGCGGCGAACATGCACCCCGTTCACCGCGTGCGGACCATGCAGAGCGCAGTCATCGCGCTGCCGCACCGAAGAAAGCCCATGACCCGTGGTTCGATAAACCCTACGAACCCACCAGCGGAGCAGCCGCGCCCGAGAAACAGCCCGAGCAGGCCGGCAACAAACCCAAGAAGCAGGTCGCGGCGATATTCCAGCGCAGGCAAAGCTAAGGAATCTTGTAGGAGCACTAAAAGCAGGCAATCTGCTATCTGCTGAAGCAGATGCAGAGTTGTCACCGGGCCATGCCCGCGACCCTTCGACAAGCTCAGGGCGAACGGGAATTTTTGTTGTGGGCAACATCCGCAAGAGTTACGCAGTAGATGTAAAGGACTGAAGCCACACAACTCACACAGCCCGCTCCTACACAACCCATTATTTTACGAAGAGTAACTTACCTTGATCTGCTGCGCCCAATCCGGCGGTGTGGCGGCGTAGTTTTCCATTCCCGGTTGTTCGTCGAACGGTTTGGCCAGCAACATCAGCAGGCGGTCGATCTCACTGTAGTCTTTATGCTTCTCTGCTTTCTCGATCGCGTTCTGCGCGAGGTAGTTGCGCAGGATGTATTTCGGATTCACCGCATCCATGCGTGCCTTGCGTTCGCTGTCCGTGCCCGGCTGCTGTTGCAGTCGCACACGATAGCGTGAGATCCAGGCATCGAATGCCGCGCGGTCGATGAAACGATCGCGCAATGTCGCATTGGCCGCATCCGCCGAGGTGTCGAAAGTCCCCAGACTGCGAAACAGATTGGTGTAGTCGATCTGGTTGGCGTGCATGATCTGCAGTAACGCAGCGATCAGCTCGATGTCGTCTTCATTTGTTTCGCGCAGTCCCAGTTTGGCGCACATCAATTCCGCATAGTGCCGGTGATAAGCTGGGGCATAGGTGTCGAGCACGACTTCGACTTGCGCTGCTGGTATCAGCGGAGACAGTGCATGCGCAAGACAGGCAAGATTCCACAAGCCGACCTGCGGTTGCTGATCATAGGCATAGCGCCCGCGCGGATCGGAGTGGTTGCAGATGTAGCCTGGGTCATAGCTTTCCATGAAGCCGAACGGCCCGTAGTCGAAGGTCAAGCCGAGTATCGACATGTTGTCGGTGTTCATCACGCCGTGCGAGAAACCAACCGCCTGCCAATGCGCCATCAGTCTGGCGGTGCGCTGCGTGACTTCATTCAGTAATAGTTGGTACTTGTCCATGTCGCCGGACAGGTGGGGGAAATGTCTGGCGATGACGTAGTCGGCGAGTTCCGCGATCTGCTGATGCTGGCCGCGCGAGAAGAAAACTTCGAACGAGCCGAAGCGCACGTGCGAGGGTGACAACCGGGTCAGTACCGCGGCCGTTTCGATGGACTCGCGATAGACTTCCTCGTCGCTGCCGGTGATGCACAGCGCGCGGCTGGTCGGGATGCCCAGTCCGTGCATCGCTTCCGAACACAGGTATTCTCGGATGCTGGAGCGCAGCACCGCGCGGCCGTCGCCCTGGCGCGAATAGGGCGTGATGCCCGCGCCCTTGAGCTGCACGTCCCACAGTTCGCCGGCACGGTTGCGTACTTCGCCGAGCAGGATCGCGCGACCGTCGCCGAGTTGCGGCACGAAGTGGCCGAACTGGTGTCCGGCATACAGCATGGACAGTGGATCGGCTCCGGGCAGCAGGCGGTTGCCGGTGAAGTATGCGACGAAATCTTCGCGCGCTGTTTCTGTACTGTCGAGATCGATCAGCCGCGCGGCATCCGCATTAAAGCTGACCAGATAGGGATCGGGCAGCGGCGTGGGGTTCAGGCGGCTGTGGAAACTGTTCGGCAGGCGCGCGAAGGTGTTGTCAAAGTTGAGTTGTTCTAGTTTGTTCATCAGAAATGACGCAGCGCCCCGTTAGTGGGGCGCTGCGAGGATATTGTTGCTATGTTGATTGTCAGACGCAGCCAGTCGGTTTGGGCAGGCCGCCATTTTTGGTGATGGGCTTCATCGGGCCGGTCATCCACAGATCGAACACTTCCTTCTGGTCTGCCTCGATATATTTGACGAATTTACGGATCGGCGGGACGGAGCCGAATTCTTCGTAGTACT
>JBBRDZ010000125.1:0-7076 GCA_038203435.1 Burkholderiales bacterium | reverse complement strand
CCCTTTTGGTATCGCCTACGGCACCGACAAACAGCTGGTCAGGGAAGCCGGTATCGCTGCCGCAGTGAGTGTCACCGGCGGCGAGAGTGAGCCCGGGCGGGAACCGGATGTCTGGCTGGTTGGATTCGGTGACAGCAGTTTGAACTTCGAGCTGGTGGTGTGGGTAGGGCCCAGCACGATCACTGCACCCGGAAAGACCCAGGCCACGTTCCTGTGGGCCATAGAGGACGAACTGAAAAAACGCCATATCGAAATCCCGTTCCCGCAGAGAGATCTGCATATCCGCTCGGGAACGCTGGCGGTCACTCTGGACAAGCCTGTTTAGAGCTCCGACTGCGCTTCACCGTTCAGCGATCGTTTTTCCCAGCGCTTCCATCGCTTCTTCCGCTATCTCCCGGACCTCTGCGTATTCATCGTTGAGGCACACTGCAACATGCGCGCGCGCGGCTGCGCTGCCGGTGAGGCCGAGCAGGTGGCATGCGTCGGCACGCACGCGATGGTCGGCATGGCGGGTGAGTTCGGCGAGTTGCGGCAGCAGATGCTGCAACCCGGGTGTATTGGTGTGGGCTTCCAGCAATGCGCTCACGCCAAGTCGGATATCGATATCCGCCTCGGTATCCGCGATGAGGGTGAGCAGCGGTTTGAGGCGTTGCGTGTCTTCTGCGATGAACGCCACGGCCTGTTGGTATTCGCCCTGTATCAACAGGTGCTCGATATAGCGCGCCACACCTTCTTCGCCGTTTGCCTGTTCGGCCCACTGGCGCAGTTCGACCGGGCTGAGCGCGTCGGTGAAGGTGAAGGGACCCAGACGCAACCAGGGCGAGCCGCGTGCGCCCAGTTGCGCAGCCTGTTCGGGATGTGAAGCGACATTCACGACGGTCAATCTACCGATCGTTGCCTGCTTGACCATCTCGCCCAGCGCCTGCAACACGGCAGGACAGTGCGGACATCCGGGTGCAATGAACAGCAATGCGTCGGGTGGTGCGGCAGACATGGTTGGTCCCTCAATCAGTAGACATGCTGCAAAGCTTACGCCTACTTGCCCGGTGCGTCACAATTAACAATGTTATCCAGCAATTGAAAATGTGAGGTTACAAGATTCGGCGAGGCTGGTTTGACCCATGAATTCATATTTAACTGCCTTGTACACAGGTAGTGTCTCAGTGTTAATTCATTCTTCGTGGATGGCGTTTCGGTTAAAATATTGTCAGCTCCCAATAAATTAGATCCCTGCGCTTTCCATCTGGGAAAGAGCGCAACCGAAAATGTGTAAATCAAAACTGTCCAAGTTGAGAGCATGTGCTTTCACCGCATTCTGTCTGACCTTCATTTCCCTGTCGACTCAGGCTGCAAATGAGCCGGTAAAAGCACAGCCGGACAAAGCGCGCCTCGCGCTCATGCCTCTGCAGGCGGATGGCTTTGAACAGGACCTGCTGGATAGAATGGCAAGCGCACTCGCGCGGGGATTTGCACAGCAGTACGAGTTAGTGTCCGTCGATCCTGTCGCCCAGCCGAAAAAGAAACGGTCCAATAAAAAAAGTCCTGGCGCCCGCAACAGGGAGTGCGATGACATGGCCTGCCTGAAAAAAGCCGCACTGCAGCACCAGGCGAAAATCTATGCCGCCGTCCATGTGGTGAAAGCGGCCGAAGGCTATATGCTGACGCTCGATATCCGGGTGCTTGCGACCGACCGTGCGGTGTCCTACATCGCCTTGATGTGCCGCAGTTGCGAACCTGCGCAGGTGGTGGGCAGACTGGAGGAGCTGGGCGCTGCTCCGGCGACAAACGCGTCGCAACCGCTGCGGACAGGTGATGTTTTCAGGGACTGCGCCGATTGCCCGGAAATGGTTGCAATCCCCGACGGCGACTTTGACATGGGCGCGGTCAACAGCGGTGAAGCAGATGAACAACCCGAGCACCGCGTGTTCATCGGGCATAGGTTCGCGATGGGCAGGATCGAAATCACCCGCGGCCAGTTTGCGGAATTTGTGCGGGCCTCGGGCCATCATGCCGATGCCGACGACAAATGCTGGATGCTTGCGGACGATAAATGGGATGCATCCGGCAGCATCAGCTGGCGCAACCCCGGCTACGTGCAGGACGACAGTCATCCCGTTGCCTGCATCAACTGGATCGATGCGCAGGCCTACGTCCAATGGCTTGCTCTCAAGACCGGCAAGCTTTATCAGTTGCCGACCGAGGCTGAATGGGAATACGCCTGTCGCAGCGGATCGCACGCAAATTATTGCGGCAGCGACGATGTGAAGAATGTGGCGTGGTATGACAAGAACAGCGGCAGTGCCACTCATCCTGCTGCCGCCAAGAATGCCAACGTGTTTGGTTTGTACGACATGAGCGGCAATGTCGGCGAATGGGTGGAAGACAGCTATCACAAACATTACGCGGGCGCGCCGACAGACGGCAGCGCGTGGCTCGAAGACCACTCGCGGCGGGTGTTGCGCGGCGGTTCGTGGCTCTGCCCCGAGGGCAAGGTACGCTCCGCTTTTCGCAGTGTCAGTTCCCCCGAGTACCGTTATGTCGACAGCGGCTTCCGGGTGGTCAGAACACTGCCTTGAACAAACGAATTTAATAGCGGGTACCGGAGTTGATTGACATGTATCGCACACAACACAAAATCGTCAGGATCGTATTCGCAGTCGTTATGCTGACTGCGACGGCAGCCTATGCCGCAGAGAAAGTCGATATGCTCAAGATGCGCATGGGTTCGGGAAACCGGGGTATGGGCAGCGATCTGTCCGAGTTGTGCCAGGGATGCCATGGCACGAATGGCGTGTCCGTTGATGACATGGCACCGATACTCTCCGGGCAATATGCCGCCTATATTACCAAGCAGTTGCGTGATTTCCAGTCCGGTGCGCGCACCCACCAGATCATGAGCGCCCTGGCGACCACGATCAACGAAGCCGAGGTGAAGGATATAGCTGTTTTCTTTGCCCGCCAGAAGAAGATGCAGGGCAACGGCAAGGTCGACAATCCGCTCGGGGAAAAATTATTCCGGAGAGGAGATGCAGTCCGGAAGATACCGGCATGTGAAAGCTGTCATGGCGTGAATGGCAAGGGGTTGATGCCCAATATTTCAACCTTTCCCGTGATCGGCGGTCAGCGCAAAGGTTACCTGCGCGCCCAACTGGTCAATTGGCGCAACGGCCAGCGCCACAATAGCATGAGCGGCGTCATGAACAAGTTCGCCAAACCGCTGAAGGATGCCGAGATCGAAGCGCTGGCGGATTATATTTCCGGGCTTTGACAGCGATTAAGATGCAGCGTCGAAATTTTAATTGTCGGCAAAGGATTTCGTGACGAAAGTCTGAAGTCCAACTCAGATGTCTTAATCATTCCAAAGGGTGAAATTGCCCAAGCGAATGGAGCCTCTCATCAGGGTGATGTGCGTGTCGCTGCTACAGTTCCTTTCGAACCGGACTTTCCCCCTTGCGTGGTTGCGACATCCTTTTCAGCCCCTTCTTTCGCCAGGTAATCAAGGAAAGCACGGGTGACCGCAGAAATGTGCTTGCCTTCAGGATAGAGGGCATACCATTGGCGTACCAACGGGAAGCCCCTGATATCAAGCAGTGCAAATGCGCCGGATTTCTGATCCAGGGTGAGCGTATGCCGTGACAGCACTGCCAAGCCCAGCCCCCCGGCAACCGCCTGCTTGATCGCTTCGTTGCTGCCGAGCTTCATACGCACATTCAGTTGCACGCCGTGCTTCTTGAAAAAGTCTTCAGCAGCAAGCCGGGTACCCGAGCCTGTTTCACGCATAATGAATGGCTCGCCGGCCAATCGCTCCGGATCGATATCCGACTCCAGCGCCAACGGGTGATCTGCCGATGCGATTACCACCAATGGATTTTCCATGAATGGCAACGCTGTCACGTCCATATGTTCCGGAGTCAGGCCCATGATGTAGAGATCATCCAGATTTTGCGACAGGCGTTCCAGTATCTGGTCGCGATTGACGACTTCAAGCGTGACCTCTATCCCCGGATGCCGTTTGTAGAAACTGCCCAACAACCGGGGTATAAAGAATTCTGCGGTGGTGATGATGGACAATTTCAGGCTGCCGCGCGCAAGCCCCTGAGTCTCGTCGATATCGATGACCAGTCTGTCCAGTCGACTTAGAACATCCCGGCACGCCGCATGCACCAGGTGACCGGACTCGGTGAGAAATATCCGCTTGCCAATCTGCTCAACCAGGGGCAAGCCCACCAGTTCAGCCAGTTGCTTGAGTTGAATCGATACGGTGGGTTGGGTTGTGTGCAATTCTTCGGCGGCACGAGTGAAACTCAGATTGCGGGCGACCGCCTCGAATACCTTGAGCTGGCGCAGTGTGGCATTTTTAATCAAGACATTTCTCCAAGTTCTGTCATTGACTACAGTCTATCGTTAGTATCAAAAAATACAATTATTATTTATGGTTAAATTTGACTATAGTGTTTGAACGCTCAACAGAGCCACAGGCCTTGCTAAAGAAATAAGGCAAATGTTTAACCAGAAAATAGGAGCTTACAATGGCTGTCAAATCATATAACGCAGGTGTTAAGGAGTACCGGCAGACTTATTGGGAGCCTGAATATAAAGTTCAGGATACCGATATTCTGGCTTGCTTCAAAATCACTCCTCAAGCAGGTGTATCCCGTGAAGAAATCGCAGCAGCTGTTGCAGCCGAATCTTCGACCGGCACCTGGACCACAGTTTGGACAGATTTGCTGACCGACCTTGACCACTACAAGGGTCGCGCGTATCGCATCGAAGACGTACCCGGCGATGATACCTGTTTCTACGCTTTCGTTGCCTATCCTATCGACTTGTTCGAAGAAGGTTCAGTTGTTAACGTATTCACTTCCCTGGTGGGTAACGTATTTGGTTTCAAGGCGCTGCGTGCGCTGCGTCTGGAAGACGTGCGCTTCCCTATCGCTTACGTTAAAACTTGCGGTGGCCCACCACAAGGCATCACGATGGAACGCGATATCCTGAACAAGTATGGCCGTCCATTGCTCGGTTGCACGATCAAGCCCAAGCTGGGTCTGTCTGCCAAGAACTACGGACGCGCTGTTTACGAATGTCTGCGCGGCGGTCTGGATCTGACCAAGGACGACGAGAACATCAACAGCCAACCATTCATGCGCTGGCGTGCCCGTTTTGACTTCGTGCAGGAAGCGACACTGAAGGCAGAACGTGAAACTGGCGAACGTAAAGGTCACTACCTGAACGTAACCGCACCAACACCGGAAGAGATGTACAAGCGCGCAGAATACGCAAAAGAAATCGGCGCGCCGATCATTATGCATGACTACCTGACTGGCGGTTTCTGTGCCAACACAGGTTTGGCTAACTGGTGTCGTGACAACGGCATGTTGTTGCACATCCACCGCGCGATGCACGCTGTTATCGACCGTAACCCGCACCATGGTATTCACTTCCGCGTCTTGGCCAAGGCACTGCGCCTGTCCGGTGGCGACCACCTCCACTCCGGTACCGTTGTAGGTAAACTTGAAGGTGACCGCGCGCCAACCTTGGGTTTTGTTGACTTGATGCGTGACAGCTTCATCAAGGAAGACCGCGCTCGCGGTATCTTCTTTGATCAGGATTGGGGTTCCATGCCCGGCGTGTTCCCGGTTGCATCCGGCGGTATTCACGTTTGGCACATGCCAGCTTTGGTTAACATCTTCGGCGATGATGCTTGCCTGCAGTTTGGCGGCGGCACACTGGGTCACCCATGGGGTAACGCAGCGGGTGCAGCAGCTAACCGCGTGGCACTGGAAGCTTGCGTAGAAGCACGTAACTCGGGCCGTGAGCTGGAAAAAGAAGGCAAGGACATTCTGACTAAAGCCGCTGCAAGCAGCCCTGAACTTAAAATCGCGATGGAAACCTGGAAAGAGATCAAGTTTGAATTCGACACAGTGGACAAGCTGGACGTTGCACACAAGTAAGCAGTGAGCTGTGGCGCATATAAATGCGCCATGCCAGATAAAATTAATTATTAAGGAATAAATCATGAGCGAAATGCAAGATTACAAATCACGTGTAAGCGATCCAGCCAGCCGCAAGTTCGAGACCTTCTCTTACCTGCCAGTGATGACCGATGCACAAATCAGAAAGCAGATTGAATACATCGTCAAAAAAGGCTGGAACCCTGGTTTGGAGCACACAGAGCCTGAGCATCTGATGGACAACTACTGGTACATGTGGAAACTGCCCATGTTCGGCGAAACCGATGTTGATGTTGTTATGAAGGAAGCTGAAGCCTGTCGCAAAGCTAATCCCAACAACCACATTCGCCTGCTTGCTTATGATAATTTCAGGCAATCTCAGGGCACGAACATGGTGATTTTCCGCGGCAAGACTGTTTAAGCGCAAACTGGCATCCGGAAAAGCATCCCCGTTGCCGCAAGGTGGCGGGGATTTTTTATGGGATATCACTAAAGGAAATCGATATGAGCGATATGATCAAGCAATACAAAATCGAAAAAGAACCTTACTACCGCACCGTTGCTGATGAAGTCGATCTGTATGAAGCAGCTTACTCGGTGCGTATGCCGATGATGCTGAAAGGACCGACCGGTTGCGGGAAAACACGCTTTGTAGAATATATGGCGTGGAAGCTGAAAAGACCCCTCATCACGGTTGCGTGTAATGAAGATATGACCGCTTCGGATCTGGTGGGACGTTTCCTGCTGGATGCGCAGGGTACGCGCTGGCAGGATGGCCCTTTGGCCATCGCTGCACGTGAAGGCGCCATTTGTTACCTGGACGAGGTGGTAGAAGCGCGCCAGGATACGACGGTCGTGATCCATCCGCTGACCGATAATCGGCGCGTATTGCCGCTGGAAAAAAAGGGCGAACTCATCAATGCGCATCCCGATTTCCAGTTGGTCATCTCGTATAACCCGGGCTATCAAAGCCTGATGAAGGATTTGAAACAATCCACCAAACAGCGTTTTGGCGCGTTGGATTTCAACTATCCGGCCCATGATGTGGAAACGGAAATCGTTGCGCATGAAAGTAAAATCAGCGCGGAGATTGCAAGCAAGCTGGTGTCGATAGCCGAGCGTGCA
>JBBRDZ010000124.1:0-7163 GCA_038203435.1 Burkholderiales bacterium | reverse complement strand
GGTTTTTTGCTTTCACCCTTCGACAAGCTGATAGAACTGCTGGCCCAACAAAACACGCTGGGTAAGTCATTGGTTATCAGAGCGAGCGGCGTTTTTAAATTCTCGAACTTCATCACCCCAACCTTGCATTCCACCTTGATCGTATCTTTAACAAAAGTACCAGAATCTGAGGACTCCCCTCAACGGAATCTATAGGTGTGAGTAGCCCTGTAGTTCTGTATGACAAAGACAGGTAGGTGCGGGTATGTCGCCTGAGTCGCATAGAGGCTGTCATTCCGCGCGGTTTCAGAACACACCGAACTCGCCCACACATCAAGCCGTGGGCTGCACGATCAGAGTCTTTTCGCAGGGTGGGCTACCGTCCGTTCGCCAACGCACAGATGGACTGCGGGAAATGGCACAAACTACGTACGCTAGGAAATGAAAACCGCATTTCTTATCGGCTTGATTGCTTAATTTAACCCAATGAATTGGAGAATGATAATGGAAAAAATGTACAAAACCAGAATGAACAATCCCGAAAAACCAGGGGAAATCCTCGAACAACAGCACACCCGCAGTGAAATAATTGATCGCGCAGAAACGGTGATCTCACATATGTCATTGGAAGGGGGCTTGGCCTTACTTGCCGGATTGGAAGAAGTCGGAAAACCTGGAGCCGTCGGCGAGAGTACTATTTACGGTTATGTCGACAATTCTGGGAAGTCGGTTGATTTCACCGAGGCCATGAAACTCAAAACGGCGATTGCCTTGCTCAATTCCAAGGGAAATTATTTTGAAGCGACTCCAATAGATTGATCCTGTCAGCTTTTAACCGCCATTCTCGCTTACGCCAGAATGGCGTTTTTTTGATGCATGAAATCGTTGCAATAACGTATTCAGCTTTTAATATCTTGCTGAACGAAAAACATTATAGGATCGAAGCCCAATTCTTTCGGCAGATATTTTTAATTGGGCACCGTCCCCACCTGTTCACTTTCAATTGTTCAACAAATCAGGGGCAGACCAAGGTTACCTGAAATAATTTCAAGCTGCCTTGAGCATGAGGTCCACTTGGATGGCGTCGAAGGGAAAGACGATCAGCCCGTCATCCGTCTTCGACAGCAACCCAGATAAAGGGGCTTGAGATATTTTCCGGTTCCGGAGTAGTTACACCGCAACTGCCTTCAATACTTCCGGGCTGCGTTCTGCAATGGCGATGAGTGTTTTGGCGGCACCGCTGGGTTCACGCCGGCCTTGTTCCCAATCTTGCAGTGTTCGCACGGAAACGCCCATCAGTTTAGCGAATGCGGATTGTGACAGGCCAGACCTCATGCGCGCGGATATGACGGGAGATACCGCCACCTTGTTTACCTTGGCGGCACGCCCGGCTTTCATCTGTTGCACGGATTGCAGCAGCTCTGCGCCGAGCTCGCGTTTAGCAATGTTTTTGCGTGTTGGCTTTACAGTTACCGGCATGTCAGTTCCTCCTTTACCGCTTTCAGTATGTGGGTGGGTATGCTCTGGTGCTCGTTCTTGGCGTAGATCAGCAACAGCCAGATCGTTCCGTCTTGCAGCATGTTGTAGTAGATCACGCGCACGCCGCCACTCTTACCGCTACCTTTTCGGTTCCAGCGTACCTTGCGACAACCGCCGGAGCCGCGCACCACGTCGCCCGCATCGTAGTGCTCCGCCATCCAGACTGCGAATTCGCCGCGGTCTTCTTCAGTCCAATAGTCTTTGACGTAACGGCTGAAAACTTCGGTTTCGGCGACGGTAAGCAAGAACTGATTATACGGCAATGCCGTATGTCGTAAAGATGGCAAATTAAAGCAGAGCTAAATGGGTCAGCTTCTAATTTGTTTCTCAAGTCAGCTTGCGCATGGCTTTCCTGAAACAAACCCAACGCTGTCCACTATAATTCTGTCAGGAAAGTAGATTCGAGCCTACACCCTTTGATTCCACCTTGTATTCATGAATCCGGAAAACTTTATGCCCATTACCCCTGAAGACCGCGCCAACGCGCAAGATTTACTGAACTTCATCGACGCCAGCCCCAGCCCGTGGCATGCCGTGCAGTCCATCATGCAACGCTTGCAGGCACAGGGTTTTGTGCCGCTGCAGGAGAAGCTGCGCTGGAAGCTGGAAACCGGCAGCGGATATTACGTGGTGCGCGGTGCATCACTGATCGCTTTCAAAATCGGGCAGCAGCCTTTGCCTGATACCGGCTTTCGCATGATAGGCGCGCACACCGATTCTCCCGGCTTGCGCCTCAAGACCAATGCGGCACAGGCCAGTGACGGCGTGGTGCGCCTGGGTGTGGAGATATACGGCGGGCCGATACTGGCCACTTTTACCGACCGCGACCTGGGCTTGGCCGGGCGCGTGAATGTGCGCACGGCGCAGGACTCTGCACGGGGTTCGACCCAAGGTTTTGAAACACGCTTGATCAATTTCGAGCAAGCGCTGCTGCGCCTGCCCAACCTCGCCATCCACATGAACAAGGATGTGAACGAGCAAGGACTCAAGCTGAACAAGCAAACCGAATTGCCGCTGCTGTTTGGCATGGTCGATGGCAAATTTTCCGGGCGTGAGCAATTCCTCAAGTTGCTTGCGGATGCGTTGAAAGTGAAGGCAGCAGACATCCTCACTTACGAGCTCGCCGTGACCGACACCCAGGCCGGTGCTTTCTGGGGTGCTGAGCAGGAATTCATCGCCAGCGGCCAGCTAGACAATCTCGCCTCCTGCCATGCCGCGCTCACCGCCCTGCTCGCTACCTCTACTCCGGCGGCCACCTGCATCGCCGCCTTTTTCGATCATGAGGAAGTGGGCAGCGAGAGCGTTGCGGGCGCGGGCGGCAGTTTTGCAAGCGATGTGATAGCGCGCATTAACCTGTGCATGGGTCTGGATGGTGAACAACAGCATTGCGCGGCGGCACACAGCTTTTTCATCAGCGCGGACATGGCGCACGCCTACCAGCCCAATTTCCCCAACGCCTATGAACCCGATCACCGCGTGATGGTGAATGCCGGCCCGGTGATCAAAACCAACGCCAACCAGCGCTACAGCACCAAGGCGGATACCGACGCACGCTTCATCACGCTGTGCGAAAGTGCCGGTGTGCCCTGCCAGAACTACACCCACCGCACCGACCTCGGTTGCGGCAGCACCATCGGCCCGATCGTCGCGGCCAGTCTGGGCATTGCCAGCGTGGATGTCGGCTCACCCATGTGGGCCATGCACAGCCTGCGTGAAAGCGCCGGCGTGCAGGATGTGGCCTACATGATCAGGGTGATGAAGGCTGCGTTTGCGGAATGAGGTTCAGGGGAGCAGTGGGCCGACATAGCGCCGAACCAGTCGTCACACCGGCGAGGGCCGGTGTCCGGCCTATTCAATACACTGGATTCCGGCCCTCGCTGGAATGACGAATTACTCAGTCGGATGGCCAGTAGTTCTATCAGTTGTTTCATCAATGACAATATCGAGGTTAATCAGAGACTCCTTAAAGGACTCAGCTTGAGTTACTTTCCTTAGCAAACGGGCACAGAACAACATTTATTGAAGAAGTAAGCCCGGTATCACCGGGCTTTTTGTTTGCAAAATTGGTCAATCTCAGATCATGCCAGACAAGGCAGTTAAATGCGCCTGATGCCGGTTAAGGAGTAAGATGCTCCATATCCATTCAATCGGGTGTGAGACATGAACATTCGCAATTTCATTCTGCTTGCAGGGCTGTCTGCGTTACTGCTTGGCTGTGTCGTTCATTCGCGCCCCTACGCCAACGACTACGACTACTACGATTACCGGGATACCCCATCGTACGAGGGATATTACTATGCGCGCATCATCTTCATCGGCGGCTTCCCTTACTATGTATACGATGACCGCCAGGTTCGCCCGATCCCGCCCCAGTATCGCGATCACTTCAGCAGATATCCATACCAGTCACTGAACCGCCCGCCTGTTTTCAGCCCGGACAGAGAAGTGCGCGATGGTTACCCGATGTCACACATCATTTATTTCAACGGCGTTCCTTACAATGTAAGGGACAACCGCAGCGCAGAGCCTCTTCCTGACAAACTGCACCAGCGCTTCAGATACACGCCGACCAGTCAGGACAATTTCCCCGGAAATGCTACCCAGCCTGTCAATCCGGGCCGTGACGGTAGGCATAACGAGCCGACTGCGCGCGGCAATAACGAACCGCCTGACAATATGCAGAATCGCGATCGCGCGGACCATACGCGGGTTGAAGACGGGCGGCAAGGCGGCGGAATCCTGAATGCGCCTGTCAGACCGAATGAACAGCCGACGCCTCCGCCCGGCATCATTGATTCGCGCCGTATGCCGCAACCGCGAGCCAAGCGTGAAAGCCCGCAGCAAGTCCAGCGTAATGCCGGCGAGCCGGCGAGTGCCGCTGCCCAGGCTGACAACAATCGCGACCGCAAAGTCGAGAAAAATAAAAAGAAATCCGACAAGAGAAAGCCCGGCAGGGAAAAATCAGAAGAGAAAAATGATGCCGGAAAAGGCGACGATGCCCAGTCGGTTGACGGTCGCGGCCGCACAGGCGGCCAGAATAACAAGCGCGATTGAGATGAGTTCGGTTGGCGCTTCTGATTATTTGCCGAAGCCCGTTGAAGCGCGCGTATTGATTGCCATGATCAATATACACTTCAAGGATAAAGTTGGTGAAAGATCGCACCGGCAATAGGAATGCCTGTTTGCAGGCAAGCAATATGAAGCGATGAATTTAGTGTAAGGAGCTGGCCATGATGAACACCACATTCTTACCGAACGGTTGTGCTTCACTTAAAGGCCGTCGACGAACGACTTTTTTCATATTTGCCATGGTGGCTCTTGGCGGGCTTCTGGTCGGCTACAGCGACCGGACTGCTGCGGCTGATATTCGCGCCCCCAGTGCCGGCAGTTGCAACAATGCGCCGATGGGGTTCTGCAACGAATTCACCGGGTCTTCCTACAAGGCCGCAAGGGTGCAGCGCTCGTGTGAAATGCAAAAGGTGCAATACCTGCCCGGAGCCTGTCCGAGCGAAGGCCGGGTCGGTGCCTGTGTTGTCTACAAAGGCAAGAACTCTGAGTCCAACTACATTTATTACACAAATTTCCCCGGCATGCGCCTGCGCGGCGGAGTCACGGTGGCAGCGGAGGCGGCCAAACAATGCGTGCAGATGAAGGGTGAGTGGCATTCGAATTAATCGTGGCGCAAGTCGAAAGTACCAAAGGGGTTAGCATCAAAATACTTTTCAAACAAAAAAAACCCGGCATCGCCGGGCTTTCTCTTTTCATCGCAACATAAATTCTCGATCCGATGGCGCATTTACCCGGGTGCGTTCCATCCGGTCTTGTCTAACCCAGTTCAACCTCGACGTGATGATCCTGGCGGTCATCCAGCAGCGGGATGATACCTTGCGGCGGCCCCGCCCCATTCACCCCTTCCCCGACAGCCGCACCGTCCACCGTCACGCGGATCACACGCCCAGTCTGTTCACCGTTGCGCTTGATGTTGATGTGATAGAACGCGTCGCGATAGCGGTAGTGAATCTTGTATGACTGCCAATGATCGGGGATACACGGTGAGATGCGCAGATGATCGGCTTGCAGTTGCAGGCCCAGCAGCGTTTCCACGGTCAGCCGGTACATCCAGCCCGCCGCGCCGGTGTACCAGGTCCAGCCGCCGCGACCGGTATGGGGAGGCGTAGCGTAGATGTCGGCGCACATGACATACGGCTCGACCTTGTAGCGCTCCATCTCGTCCGGATCACTGCCATGGCTTATGGGGTTGAGCATGGCAAACAATTCCCACGCACGTTCTTTGTCTCCCATCATCGCGAATGCCGTTGCAGCCCAAATCGCGGCATGTGTATATTGGCCGCCGTTTTCGCGCACGCCGGGCACGTAGCCTTTGATATAGCCGGGCTCAAGCTTTGATTTATCGAACGGCGGATCAAGTAACTGGATCAACCTGGAGTCGCGTCGCACCAGGCGCTGGTCCACTTGCGTCATCGCTTTGCGCGCACGATCGGGGTCACCCCCGCCGGAAATGACCGCCCAGCTCTGGCTGATCGAATCGATCTGGCATTCTTCATTTCCGGCTGAGCCGAGTGGCGTGCCGTCATCGAAATAGGCGCGTCGATACCATTCGCCATCCCAGCCATTCGCCTCGATATTGGCAAGCAGTTGTGCTGCCTGCTGTTTGCACACATCGGCAAAGCCCTGGTCATTACGGCCATGCGCCAGGTTTGAGAACTGCAGCAGGTTGTCGTAAAGAAACCACGCCAACCAGACGCTTTCGCCCTTGCCATCATGGCCGACGAGATTCATACCGTCGTTCCAGTCGCCACAACCCATCAGCGGCAGTTGATGTGCGCCGAAACGCAAACCATACTTGATGGCGCGCACGCAATGCTCATAGAGGCTTGTCGCTTCAGCCGAACGTTGCGGCGTGTCGTAGTAGGCCTCCTCTTCCGGTCTCAACTCTCGCCCCTCCAGGAAATGCACCTGTTCGTCGAGCACCGTTGTGTCGCCGGTCGTGAGCACATAACGGCAGGCCGCATAGGCCAGCCACAAATAGTCATCGGAGAAATGGGTGCGTACGCCCTGTCCGCCCGGCGGATGCCACCAGTGTTGCACATCGCCCTTGTTGAACTGGCGCTCGGCGCAGCGGACTAACTGTTCACGAGCGAGCCAGGGCGTAGTGTGGATCAGCGCCATGGTGTCCTGCAACTGATCGCGGAAGCCGTATGCACCGCCGGATTGATAATAACCGCTGCGCCCCCACAACCTGCTGGAGATCGTCTGATACAGCAGCCAGCCATTGGCCAAGACGTCCAATGCAGGATCCGGCGTCTCCACATGCACCGCGCCCAAAGTATGGTTCCAGTATTCCCACACCGATTCGAGCGCCTGGCGCGCAGCGACCGGCCCGCTGAAACGCTGTATCAGATGCTGCGCTTCGTCAGTGTCGCGCGCTGCGCCGAAGATGAACACGATCTCGCGCTCCTGCCCGTCGGCAAGAGATATCGTGGTCTGCATTGCCGCGCATGGATCGAGACCCGCGCCAGTCTTGCCCGACAAGCGTTTGCGATGCAGCGCCGCCGGATTATCCAGCGAGCCGTTGCGACCGATGAATTCGGCCCGGCTTCCACTCACGGTGCGGTCCGATTCGC
>JBBRDZ010000123.1:0-7210 GCA_038203435.1 Burkholderiales bacterium | reverse complement strand
TGGAACTGGTCGACAGTGCTGTTCCAGCACAGAGAATATTGAGCTCCGCACACACCGCCATCGTGATGTCGCCCGAAGACAATCATTATGGAGAGGCTGGAGAGTATTCCAACTGCGTGCATTATTTTCCGGACGATATGGAAAAGTACGCCGCCTGCCTCAAGTATCCGGAACAGGATATGCAAGGCGAAGTGACCGAGAAAAACCTTGCGGCCGGTATCATGCGACGCCTGATGTACAACCCGAACTTCGCGAAGCTGAAGGATTCGATGAAGCGCTTCATCGATTATCTGCCATGAGAGTCTGGAGCGATAACTTGAAGTTGAAGGTCGTCCCGCAATGCTGCTGCAAATTTTCCAGGTGCTGTCATAGCCGGAATGCCTGGAGTGTATGTTGAGTAGCCATTGGTACCGGCTGCTCAGCCGACTGCTGGTATTCCTCTATTACCACCGCGTCCGGGTGTTGAACGAGCAGCTCATACCCAGGAGCGGCCCGGTGCTGTTCGTGGCATTACACCGCAATGGGGCCGTAGATGGTTACGTATACAAATCACAACTTCCGCGCATCAATTTCCTGATCTCCGTGCAATTGCGGCGCAGCCTGATCGGCCGGATATTTTTCGGCGGTATCGAGGTCGCGCGCAAAAAAGACAAGACCACAACTAGCGAAACTGCCGACGGCAACACGGCCATAGACACTTGCGCAGACTATCTCCGTCACGGCGGCGAACTACTGATTCTGCCCGAAGGTACCAGCGATCTGGGTCATCGGCACTTGCCCTTTCACAAGGGTGCTGCACGCACACTGGCGCAGCTCATGGAAGGTCCTCACTCGTTGCCGGCAGTCATCCCGCTGGGCATCCATTACGAACAGGCTTGGGCATGGCAAAGTGATGTCGAGGTCGTGGTGGGCGATGCGATAGATACCAGCCTGCCGGCGAAAATTTCATCCGCCGAACAGATCACCCTGTTGCATGAACGCATCGCCGCTGCGCTGGAAACGCTGGCCGTGCAGGCTGAAGATGTCGAGGCATTTTCACGACGGGAGCGCATCGCCTATGCCGTCACGTTGGGAAGCAAGCGCAGTTATTTCGCGGCCCAAAAAGCGCTGGAAGATGGAATGCCGGAAGCGGAATCACTGACATTGAAACTGGAACAGGAAATTTTACACAGCCCCAAGGGCCAGCGTTTGTGGCTGCATCAGGGCGTGCCGTTGGTGCCGATGCATCACGCCTGGGCGTATCCGTTGCTGTTCATTTTGCTGCTGCCGTTCGTCGTGCTGGCCGGTACGCTGAATGCGCTGCCATTGCTGGCCGCGCGCTGGGCTGGAAACAGATTCAGCGACGCACGCAACACCATTGCGCTGTGGCGCTTGCTGGTCGGCTTTCCGGCGCAGGTGATTTGGGCCGGGCTGTTGCTGGGCCTGGCGCTATGGTCGCACACGTTGCTGCTCTGGCTTGCCTACCTTGTAATCAGTATCATCGGGATAAAATCCGTGCGGCGCGTGAAAAAACTGGTGATCGCCTTGCACAATTGGGCATTTGCGAATTCCTTGCGCGAACCTTTGCTGGTTTGGCGCGAATCTCTCGAAACCTGCATGAGGACACGTAATGTCTAGCACTACCCGAACAATGCCCGCGCTGTTCGCGCACGAGTTTTTCTTCGGCGCGTTCCTGCTGATCACCTTCGTGCGACTGCTGACCGCGCAAGGCGTGTTCTGGGCCGACACCGTGGTCTTCGGCACCGGGCTGATCGTTGCTTCCGCGTTGATCGTGTACGACCAGCACATCAACACCACGTCGTCGTTGCGCTGGCGCCTGTTGTTCTACCCGATCGCGATGAACGTGTATTTTCAGCAATTGCGCACCGCCATTCCCGATTTCTCCGCAGGGAAACATGATGCGATGCTGCGCGCCATCGACAGCGCGCTGATCGGCGATACGCCTTCGATGCTGTGGCAAAATCTGGTCACGCCCGGACTCACCGAAATCATGAGCCTCTGTTACCTGTTCTTTTTCCCCTACCTGATCATGGGCGTGGTGATGCATTTCATCGGCCCGATGTGGCGTTGCAAGGCTTTTGTTGTGGGGCTGTTCTCGCTCTATGGCATCGGCTTCCTCGGCTATACGCTGGTGCCCGCCGCCGGCCCCTACCTGGCGTTCGGCGATACATACGTCACGCAGCTCACCGGCGGGCCGCTGACCGCGTTCAATGCCTCGCTGGTGCACATGGGCTCGACCGGCGTGGATGTGTTTCCCAGTCTGCACGTGGCGGTATCGCTGTTCATCCTCGGTTTCGATTTCCAGCACAACAGGCGCCGCTTCTGGATTTGCCTGCTGCCCTGCATTGGGCTGTGGTGCTCGACCCTGTACTTGCGTTACCACTACCTGATCGATGTGCTGTGCGGCGTGTTGCTCGCCAGCTGGGCATTATGGATCGCCCGCCGTCATGCAACACCCACGGAGAAAATCTGATGAAACTGACACTCGCCTTTGCCGAACCGGATGCCTGCCGCCACGAACTTTCCGGCGGCAAGGGTGCGAACCTTGCGCTGCTCACACAGAAATGTTTTCCGGTCCCGGTCGGGTTCATCGTGACGGCAGCGGCGTACCGCGAATTCATCCGCACCGCCAAAACACTGCGTTCGCGCATCGCCGCCTTCGATTATGCCGATGCGGCGAAGCTGCAAGCGCAGGGCACGCAGTTGCGCGCGGAGATCGAACAGATGCCATTGCCCGCCGCGTTGGAAGCATCCGTACGGCAACAGTTGTCGGCGTTTTCCGCTGACGCGGCATTTTCGGTGCGCTCCTCTTCCACCTTCGAAGACCTGGCCAGTGCCGCCTTCGCCGGACAGCATGACACCTACCTCAATATCCACGGCGCGGACGCGATCCTCGAACGCATCCGCGCCTGCTTCGCCTCGCTGTGGCAGGATCGCGCCATTGCCTACCGTCAGCGGCTTGGTTTCGACCAGCTGCAAGCCACCATGGCGGTGGTGGTGCAGACCATGATCCCATCCGAGATTTCCGGCGTCGGCTTCACCCTCAACCCGATCAGCGGCAACATCGAAGAAATGCTGGTCAATGCCAACTTCGGCCTCGGCGAATCGGTGGTCAGCGGCGAGGGCGCGATCGACCAGTTCGTGCTGGCGCGCGACGGCAGTTTGCGCAGCAGCGCGATCGGCGAAAAGACCCAGCGCATCGTCAACACTGCGCAGGGCACGGTCGAGGTCGAAGTGGACAGCGCGGATGCGAACCGGGTCAGCATGGATGGGGCGCAACTCGCCGAGCTGGCCGACCTGATGCGCCGCGTCGAAGCTTCGTACCAGTTCCCGCAGGACATCGAGTGGGCGATCAGCAGCGGCAAACTGTGGCTGCTGCAATCACGCCCGATCACCAGCATCCCGCCGCGCTGGACGCGCGACGAATCCGCCGAGCGCTTCCCCAACGTGATTACGCCACTGGCCTGGGAAATGGTCGAGGACGGTTTTCACCGTTCGCTCAACCACTCGTTCCAGTTGATGGGCTACCCGGCGTTTTCCGGCAAATGGTTCGCGATGTTCGACCACTACATCTACGGCAACCAGAACGCGGTCGAGATCTACGGCCGCCGCATGCCGTTCGCGATCCGCAACCTGGAAGAACTGGAAGCCGCGATCCCGCACCTGCGCAGCGACTACGCCTGGGTGCAGGACCTGCCGCTGGAATGGGCGCGCGACCTCGACTATTACCTGCTGACGCTGGGCGAACTGAACGCCGAGAATTTGCAGGGCAAGCGTCTGGCCGAAGTATGGCGATACGTACTGCGCGTGAACCAGCTCGGCGCGGATTATTTCCTGCCCAACATCGCCATCTCGATCACCCAGCGCACGCTGTACCGTCTGCTACACGGCCTGTTGCAAATGCTCACCGGCAAGGCCGAGGAAGCCGCAGCGCTGTTCGACACGCTGATCGCCCACACCGAAACCAAGACCGGCATCATCAACAAGGAACTCGCGGCGATGGCCAGCGAGATTCGCAACGATGCCGGACTCAAGAAACTGATTGCATCGGCACCTTCACGCACATTGATCGAGGCGGGACAACTGGAAGCGCACGCCAGCTTTGCGGCCCACTTCAGGAAATTCCTGCGCGACCACGGCCATCGCGAAGTGGATTTCGACCCCTACCAGCCGACCTGGCTGGAAGCGCCCTGGCTGGTGCTCGACAACTTGCGCCTGATGGCCGACATGCCGCAGGAAGAAAATCCGCGTGAGCGCGAACGCCAGCTCAAACTCGCGATGCACGAAGCCGAACTCGCGCTGTACGCGCGCATCCCGCAACGGCTGCATTTCTTCTTTCACGAGATTTTGCGTCTGGTGCGCTCCTACACCACGCTGGACGATGTCGAGCACTACCACACCACGCGACTCACGCTGCCGCTGCGCAAAGGCCTGCGCTGCCTGGGCGAACACTTGCAGACACGCAAGGTCGTGGATGATCCGATGGACGTGTTCTTCGCCCACTATCAGGCGCTGAGCGTAGCCATTGAGCGCGACGAGCCGGCAACATGGTCGGCGCTGGCAAAAGCTATACGCGAAGAAAAAGCTTCATACCTGAAACATCGCGACAGCACGCCCGCATGGAACCTGAGCGAAGACACGCCGGACGATATCGCAGAAAGTACATCTGGCGATGTGCTGACTGGTTTGGCAGGCAGCGCAGGCGTGGCCGAAGGCATCGTGTTCGTGGTCCGCTCGCCCGACGACTTTGCCAGCTTCCCCAAGGGTGCGGTGCTGGTCGCGCGCACCACCAACCCTGCCTGGACACCGTTGTTCTACAGCGCCTGCGCCGTCGTCACCGAAAGCGGCGGTCCGCTCTCGCACGGCGCGGTCACCGCGCGTGAAATGCAGATACCGGCGGTGATGAGTGTGCGCGGCGTGCTGGCACGGCTGAGCAACGGCCAGCGGGTGAAGGTGGATGGCAGGAAAGGGCGAGTGGAGATCGTGAGCTAACTGTAAAGTATCACTTTCGTCATTCCGGGCTTGACCCGGAATCCAGTAATATGCATAACGACGCGCTTTGCGCACCACTGGATACCCGCTTTTCCCCCGCCTTCGCAAAGGTGACAGGGCATGACGTTGCTTCTTTAGTGGTGCCGGATCAATAAATCCTAGAATGTGCGAAAGCACATAATCGCAACAAGATTTATCTCAGGCATGTGTTCACCCATGCAGAATATGATGACTGGAACGAGCAACAACGAAAAAGGAACAGGAAATGAACCTCGCACAGATAGACACCAACGCTATCGTCACCATCTGGGACGACCTCCAGCAACGCCTCGGCTTGGCGCCTATCCACAGCAAGGCGCAATACAACCGCATGGTGCAATTGATGAACAGTCTGGTGGATGAAGTGGGCGGCAATGAAAAGCACCCGCTGGTAGACCTGCTGGAAATTGTGGGCGACATCATCGCCGTTTACGAAGACCGTCACTTTCCCATTGCCGATGCGGAACCGCGCGAAGTGTTGCGACTGCTAATGGAGCAAAACAGTTTGCAGCAAAAAGACCTGGCTGCCGAGTTGGGCAGCCAGTCCGTCGTCAGCGAAATCCTCAGCGGCAAGCGCGAAATCAATGCGCGCCAAGCCAAGGCGCTGGCGGCACGGTTTGCGATTTCACCGGGCGCGTTTCTCTAGGCCGCAGAAAGCACCTCGGGCGATGTGCTGGCACGGCTGTGCAACGGTCAGCCGGTGAAGGTGGATGGCAGGAACGGGCGGGTGGAGATATTGGTTTAATGACGACTTGCAAGCCAGCCGTCAGCAAAGATGAATATCTGCTGTTTGCCAGTAGCAGAATGTCAGGTAGAGCAAAAGGGATCGGCCGCTCGTCGGCCTTTGTTGCCCGTGGAGGCTGCCACTATGACCGGCAGCTTCCGACCCTAAACGGCCTGTCTCGACCGGCAGTAACCGGGATAC
Source organism: Burkholderiales bacterium (assembly GCA_038203435.1). Lineage (GTDB taxonomy): Bacteria > Pseudomonadota > Gammaproteobacteria > Burkholderiales > Gallionellaceae > Gallionella. Next base: position 1,254 of record JBBRDZ010000123.1, on the reverse strand, counting down.
CTGATTTATGCGCTAATAGACATCAACTCAATGTTGCAATCGGGAACGTAACTGAGGGTTGCTCCATCTAATGGTCAGAGGCAGGCAAAAGAAACCGTACTAATCGGATTCACACCCTTCCTCACACCCATCGTTTTTTGGAGAACAGCATGCCGTACTTTTCGATACATCGACTCACTTCCACCGCAGTCATGCGTCAGACAATAACCGCTGCTGGTATAGATGAGGGCAATGTGCGCAGCGAAAGCTTTATGGATACTGAATCAACCTCTTGCCCACCAGAACCGTTCAAGATCGCGATTGAGAGCCGTAAATCGAATTAGCAACCCAGCCGACAGAAAACTTTATGCTGAACATACAACACAAAATAGCCGCGTCTATTTCGCCCGACACCACGGAGGCGGAGCTCGTGTCACGTGCAGCCAGAGGCGATGAGGTTGCTTTTGAAGCGATCATGCGGCGGCATAACCAACTCTTGTTTCGCACGTCGCGCAGTATTTTAAAAAATGACTCGGAGGCAGAGGATGCGCTTCAGGAAACCTATTTGCACGCATGGAGTGCACTGAAGAATTTTCGTGCAGACGCCAAACTCTCAACCTGGTTGGTCCGAATCGTCATCAATGAGGCGCTTGGACGCCTGAAGCGAAAGGCCGCGCAAGTCATACCACTGGATGCCGCCATGAATTCCATTGAACCCGAAATTCAGGCATCGCTGACAGGTGATCCTGACCATCAACCAGAATACTTGGCAATGCGCGCCCAAATGCGCAAACTGCTGGAAACACGTATCGACTTATTGCCCGAAAATTTTCGCACCGTATTCATGTTGCGAGCGGTCGAAGAAATGAATGTGGAAGAGATTGCGCAAGCACTGGGCATCCCTGAAGCCACCGTGCGAACCCGATTTTTCCGCGCCCGCAGCATTCTACGTGAGGGCTTGGCCAATCAAATTGATGTTGCTCTGTACGACGCTTTTGCTTTCGATGGTGCGCGTTGTGATCGCATTGTCGCGGGTGTACTAACAAGGGCAAACGCCGAAGGCTTGTTCATCAAGGATTAGAGTGTCTTTAATAGAACTCATGGCAATGTGGGGTTGTGAAGAAATTTACGGAAGGTTAGCAGGCTGTTGAAATTCCCCCGCGAGTCAACGCGGATTGCGGAGTCATCGTTATTGATACCGTATTCATGATTTTGGAGATTAAGCGATGCGCGGAACGGATGCAATGCAAGAGAGCCTGTTTACGGTAAGCAAGC
>JBBRDZ010000122.1:0-7215 GCA_038203435.1 Burkholderiales bacterium | reverse complement strand
GTGCGCGAAATCATGATCCCCCGCGCGCAAATGGATATCATCGATATCAGCCAGCCACCGGAACAGTTCATCCCCTTTGTCATCGAGACCGCCCACTCGCGCTTTCCGGTGGCGGAAGGCGACAAGGACAATATCATCGGTATCCTGCTGGCAAAAGACCTGTTGCGCTATTACGCCGGTGAAGAATTCGTCCTGCGCGACATGTTGCGTCCCGCCGTTTTCGTACCGGAGGCCAAACGCCTGAACGTGCTGTTGCGCGATTTTCGCAGCAATCGCAACCACATCGCGCTGGTGGTGGACGAATACGGCGGGGTATCGGGCATGGTGACCATCGAGGACGTGCTGGAACAGATCGTTGGTGACATCGAGGACGAATATGATTTTGACGATGAAGAAGACAATATCATTCCGGATGCCGTGGGACATTATCGCGTCAAGGCAGACACCGAGATCGCCGACTTCAATGCTGCGCTGGGTACCGAGTACAGCGACGAGGAATATGATACGGTTGGCGGACTGGTGCTCAAGGCCGCCGGGCAATTGCCCAAGCGCGGCGATCATATCCACATCGGCGGACTGATGTTCACGGTGCTGCGGGCGGACAGTCGCAGGCTCTACTCCATGCTGGTGGAACGAAAGGATCACGGACAATAGTAAACCTGGCCGGCACAGGATGGGCAGTTGCAGCAGTTGGCCGGTTGCTTGGGGCATTGGTGCTCGAAAAATTGGTTAGGCCCCGCTAATTGGTATATTGTCCATGCTGCAGTCATCGGGTTGGTAGCGGCATCTGGGGATCTCCGTTGCAATTCGGCGGATGGAAAATAACGAAGTGTCTCCGTGGGCTAAATAGCAAGGGGGTCATACATGTTGTTTGATGAGTTTGACAGGGAGGTTTTCGCCAACGGTCAGGATATCTTCAAATACGGTGACGCCGGAGACTGCGCCTACCTGATCGAGGAAGGCACGGTCGAGATCCTGGTCAACAAGCAAGGCGCGGAACACCGCATCAGGCTGATCGGCAAGGGCGAGTTATTCGGCGAGGTCTCGCTGATCGACTACCAGCCGCGTACCGCAACCGTGCGGGCGATCGAGAGAACGGTGCTGGTACCCATCCCGCGCACACTGATGGAAGGGCTGCTGGAAAAGAGCGACCCGATCTTGCGTCATTTGCTGCTGGTGATACTGGAACGTTTCAGACACCGCAACGATGATTCGGCCCCGCTAGAGTCAGTTTCAACCATCGCACCCGACCAGCTCAAAAGCCGCAATTCGGTGAAGGGCGAGGCGACACAGAAGCTCTCTTTGGCCCACGGAATGAAACGGGCCCTGACGAATGAAGAGTTCCAGTTGTATTATCAGCCGATCTGCAATCTTGCCGATGGGAGGGTCGCCGGATTCGAGGCGTTGATACGCTGGCACCATCCCCTGGACGGGCCCTTGCAGCCCGATGATTTTCTCTGGATAGCGGAACAAACCGGGCTGATACATGAGATCGGTCTGTGGACCCTTGAACGCGCCTGCAGGGACTGGCACACGCTCAAGAATTTCGCCGAAAACCAAAAATCATTTGTCAGCGTCAATCTATCGCCGTCGCAATTGAACAACGAGATGCTGGTGGACGACGTGAAGATCATCATGGCGCGCGAGCACGTGCTTCCCTCGGAATTGAAACTGGAACTGACAGAAACCGTGATGGTCGAGCAACCCGAAATGGCATCGCGCATCATGCACAGTCTGATCGAGCTGGGTTGCAGTCTCGCACTCGATGATTATGGTGCCGGGCATTCCGGTTTAAGACATCTGCAGCGCTATCCGCTGGATACATTGAAGATCGACGGCGCATTCGTCGAGCCCATCCTGACCTCCACGCAAAGCCTGGAGATCGTGCGCTCTTCGGTCGCATTGGCGCATTCGCTGGGCATGCGCGTGGTGGCTGAAGGCGTGGAATCCGAAGGGGTCAGGGCCAAGCTCCTGGAAATGGAATGCGAATACGGCCAGGGCTGGTATTTCGGCAGGCCCGCCACACTGAAGGAACTGGTGGTGCGTTATGCCAAAGCCTGAACGGATTCAGAACTGTTCGTTCTCGTCGAGATAGCGCCACTGGCCGACCGGCAGATCCCCCAACTTGACCCTGCCGATGCGGATGCGCTTCAGTCCGCTGACTTTCAACCCGACCAACTCGCACATGCGCCGTATTTGGCGCTTTTTGCCCTCGCGCAGCACGAAGCGCAGCTGGTCTTCGTTCTGCCATGTCACCTTGGCCGGCTTGAGATATTCGCCGTCCAGCTTGAGACCCTGACAGAGCAGGGCCAGTCCGCTGTCTTCCAGTCTGCCCTGCACGCGCACCAGATATTCCTTGTCCACCGTGGAGTCTTCGCCGATCAGTTGTTTGGCGATGCGGCCGTCCTGGGTGAGTACCAGCAGACCCTGCGAATCGATATCCAGGCGACCTGCGGGTGCGAGGCCGAGCATCTGGCTGCGGTGAAAACGCAACGGTGAATGATCCTCCTGCCAGCGCGTCATGGCATCCAGCAGCGTGAGGGCCGGTTTGTGATTGTGTTCCGCCTGGCCGGACACGTAGCCGACCGGCTTGTTCAGCAGGAATGTGACGCGTTGCTGCTGGGTGTTCTTTGCTGCGCTGCGCAGAATCACCTGTTGGTCGGGATAGACCTTGCTGCCCAGTTCGCTGACGATTTCACCATCGACCTCGACCCAGCCTTTCTCGATGTAGCTATCCGCCTCGCGGCGCGAGCACAGGCCCAGTTCGGACATGCGTTTGGAGAGGCGGATTTTTTCCATGAGAATGTTGGGCTGACAGTGGCGTAGGACGCGATTTAAGCACAAAGCGGCGCACCCTGAGAAAAAAATGCTGCAGCCGGCAATGCCGCCGGCGCATCAACCCCATGATTAATCGCCACCCAGCGGCGGTTTGGCGAGTTTGCGCTGCAATGTGCGCCGGTGCATGTTGAGCGCGCGGGCCGTGGCCGAAATATTGCCATCGTGTTCGCGCAACACGAGCTGAATATGTTGCCACTCCAGATTGCCCAGTTGCGTGGCCTGGAACTTGAGCGGTGTGCGGCTATCGGGGGTGTGGTCAAAGGCGGCGGCGATCTCGTCGGCATTGGCCGGTTTGGCAAGATAATTGGTTGCACCCAGTTTGATCGCCTCGACTGCGGTGGCGATGCTGGCATAACCGGTCAGCACCACGATGCGCGTATGCGGATCCAGCTCGTGCAGTATCTTTACCAGCGACAATCCGGACGCTCCGCCCATCTTCAGATCGACCACGGCGAATTCCGGGGGATTGCCTTGTGCCAGCGGGATCGCCTGTTCCACGCTATGCGCCACCGTCACGGTAAAGCCGCGCTTCTCCAGTGCCTCGCTCAGTACCGTGCAGAAGGTGAGATTGTCGTCCGTCAACAACAGCGAGGCGGATTCTTCGCGGGGAATTTTCGTCATTTCCGGCTGGTTCAAGCGATCAGCACACTCATCGGTTTGCCACAGCCAGCGGCAATGTGAGTTCGGTGGTCGCGCCGCCTTCCGCGCGATTGAACAGGCACACCGTACCACCCATGCGCTCTACAGTGGCATTGGCGAGCAATAGCCCCAACCCACGGCCTTCCATCTTGGTGGAGAAGAATGCCGATCCGGCTTTGCGCATTGCATCATCGCTCAAACCGTTGCCGTGATCGCGTATCTCCAGTTTGAAGCTGCGATCGTCCCAGTGCGCATTGATCTCGATGGCTTGCGGGCTGGCGTCTGCGGCATTGTTGAGCAGATTCATCAACGCGGAACGCAGCGTGATATCGACGTTGATGCAGGGTGACGGTTGGGTACCGTGCTTGTCAAAGCGATACCGCGCGGCAGGTCGCAGCAGTTGCCATTCGTTCAGCAGTTCCGCAAGCAACGCATCCACGGCTTGCCGTGTAACCGCGCCACTGTCCTGCGCATTGGCCAGGATCTTATCGAGGATGCGTTTGCAACCACGCACTTGTTCGTCGAGTACGGTCAGGCTTTCGCGCAACTCAGCTTGTCCGTCAGCGGCATCGTGCTGCAACTCACCGATCACTACGGCCATCGTGGACAATGGCGTGCCCATCTCGTGCGCTGCACCGGCGGCTTGTGTGCCGAGCGCGACGATACGTTCGTTGCGCAGGATATCCTCGCGCACCTGTGCCAGCATTTCGTCCCTTTGACGCACCGCCTGTGCCATGCGCACGACAAACCACGCGATGATCGTGGCGCTGAACACAAACCCCAACCACATGCCCAGCACATGCAGATTGAAGATGTTGTCCTGGCTCATGCCCGACATGCCGGCTATGTCGTGATCCTTCTCGCCGATGTTGGGTGCTGCACTGGAATACCCGGGTAATGCGGGCAACGGAACATAGTACTTCATCAGACCGGTATAGCAGAACGTCGTCAGCGCGGCCATGCCCCAGGTGTAGCGTGCCGGGAGTGTTGCAGCAGCAATCACCAGCGGCAGCAGGTACAGCGAGATGAAAGGATTGGTCGAACCGCCGCTGTAGTACATCAAGAACGTCAGCGCGATCACATCCATGACCAATTGCGAGAACAGCTCCGTATTGGAAACCGGACGATCAACGCGCAAGCGCAGCCATGTGAACAGATTGATGGCTGCAAGTGCCGCAATCGTCAGCAACATCGGTTGCCAGTCCAGCGCCAGTTGCAAGACTTGCCAGACCACTGCCAGCGAGGCGAGTTGTGCCGCGACCGCGATGCCGCGCAGCGCGACCAGTCGGCGCAATTGGCCGTGACCTGGAAGCGGGGAAAGTGCCTTGCTGTTCATATCGCAATTGTAATCTGCGGGCCGGACCCAGATGTGCGACATCTTGTCGCATTCCCATATGCGGGCAAACCCGGAATAATCAGTATTGCCAATTCGCGGTGTGGTATCTTTGCTGAATACAGCACCCCCTTCCCAAGCAGTGTGTGGTTTTCGGTATCGCTTCAACCAGAGGCCGCATTTGGATTTTTCATATTTCAATTGGCATCATCGTAGACTTTAATAAATGGGTAGAAAGAAACCATGAGAAAAATAACCAGATTCACTTGTTTGGCGGCCGCATTGTTGGCCACTTTTGCGAGTTATGCAGCCGGTGGTGGCATCGAGATCAGCGCAGCTTGGACGCGCGCTACAGCCCCCGGTCAGGATCAGGCGGGGGTCGATTTGACCATTTTGAGTAAACAGGCCGGGACCTTGGTCGGCGTGTCCAGCCCGGTTGCCCAAACGTCATCACTGCACAGCATGAAGACCGAGGGCGGCATGATGAGGATGCGCGAGGTGCAGGCTATCGATCTGCCGGCCGGCCGGCAGATGAATCTTGGCAAGAGCGGATATCACTTGATGCTGGAGGGACTGAAGGCACCGCTCAGGGAGGGCGAGATTGTCCCGTTGACGCTGAGCATCAAGGTGGGCAAACAAGGCGTGGTGAAGATTGAAACCAATGCCGAGGTGAGATCGCTGACCGGGACCAATGCTGCATCACACGACAACGAGCACCAGCACATGCAAATGAACTAATGATCAGCTATCGATCGAAACAAGGCGGCCTGTGCCGCCTTGTTTATTTGCAAACGGCCAGTCTCTTCGAGGCAAGGTTCTAACGGGTGAACAAGGCTGCGGCGTCCGGTGATCGTGCGATGACTTGCTCAAGTTGATCACGAGTGAGTAGGCCTTGATGACGGCCCACCAGATGGCCCGCGGGCGAATACAAAAAGCTGGTCGGCATGCCTTCCAGGCCGCCAAAATCGCCGGCAGTGTCCTCACTGCCGAACACGATCGGATAGGAGACGGCGATCTTTTTGACCATGCCCATCACTTCCTCCCGGTTTTTGTACATCACCGCCACGCCGATCACCTGAATATCCTTGTGTCTATGCTGTACTGCGTCGAGGTCGGGCATCTCCTGCAGGCAGGGTGGGCACCAGGGTGCCCAGAAATTGACCAGCACCCATTTCCCGTGCAGGCCGGGAAGCGTGTAAGTTATGCCGTCACTGTCCTTGAGGTTCCAGTCGCCTGACCATGCCGTTTGGATTGAACCGAGCAGCAGAAAAGCGGCCATCAGCATATGCGGGAGTGGCGAATTACGGCGGGTAGAGTTATGCATGATTGATAATGTTATTCGCTTATTCGAAGGAATGACTAATCCCCAAAGTCAAAGTATAGCGCGGGCTCAACTGCAGACCGTTCACATACTGGTATACCGGCAGTTGGACGAAGCTGTAAACGGAAGTCCCTCCGCCTACCCGGAGCGTAGCGCCGGGAGTCAGGTAAACCAGCGTACCGCCATCCAGCGGCGTCCCGGCCACATCGTCCGGCGCTCGATGTATGTAATTGAATTGCAGCATCGGGGTAAATCGGGCACCGAATTTCGCATGACGTATCCCGACGTTAAATGCATAAGCATCACCCGGCCGATAATCTTTGCCGGCTATGGTTCTGCTTGTAACGGCGTGCTGCACGGTGGCCTGCGCGAACCAGCCTGTCTCTGCGACGGCCCCGGTGACGAATCCGCCCACAATGACGTCGCTGGAACCGGTGCCGAGTTGCAGGCTGCGATCCAGTGCAGCCAGACCATCGTTGAAGTTTGCACCGGTGTTTCCGGTCGGCAGCTTGATCCCGGCGATGAAGCCGGAGGTCTTGTCCGCGGACAAACCGGTGTACCTGCCGATGACCCGCAGGTCGCCGATGCCGCTATCGGATGATGTGGCATAACTGGAGTAATCGGGCGTGCTGGAAATGCTGACACCATTGTCGCCGAAGGTGCCGTGCGTGCGCTGCACGAGCGGCAACTGGGCGTTCACTCCCCAGCTGTCGACGGCGTAGCTGAGTGACGCGGTGGTCGTTCTGGTGGTGGTGTAATCTTCGATCTCCTGACCGGCCAGCCAAAGTTCGCTGATCTTGGCGCTGGACGCTTTTGCCGAGCCGTAACGCGGCTGGTTCTGGTTGATGTAATTGTAAGACAGGTCGGCGGTGAAGCCGGAAGTCATTCTGATCCCCTGGGTTCCCCAATCCCTGGCCAGCGTGTCACCGCAGGCTGCACAGGCCAGCGCGCTGCTGCCGCAGGCCGAGAGCAACAACGCGAACGTCGCGACGATGCAGTTACGAATTGATGCTCGGTCAAGCGGGTAGTGGATGCCGGTGTTCATGGTTGTGATTACTTGCTGGTTGATGACTTTGAAAATTAT
>JBBRDZ010000121.1:0-7280 GCA_038203435.1 Burkholderiales bacterium | reverse complement strand
AGGCTTTGCTGGAGGCGCTCGAACAGACCGGGTTCAATCGCACGGCAGCCGCCAAGTTGCTGGGTTTGACGTTCCGGACCATGCGCTACCGCATGGAGCGGCTGGGCATCAGGGATCCGCATGGTGCAGACGGCGATGAAGATTGATGAGCAGGGGCTATTGACTGGTTGCGAATATGTCGCGTCGCCCAACTGCGATGACCGGCCGGCCGGAGCCGTCGAATTGTTGGTGATACACAATATCAGTTTGCCTCCCGGCGAGTTCGGGGGCGATGGTGTACAACGCCTTTTCACCAATACGCTGGATGCGTCGGCTCATCCCTATTATGCGGAGATTGCCGGATTGAAGGTATCGGCGCATTTTCTGGTGCGCCGCGACGGGGAGATACTGCAATTCGTCCCCTGTGCGAAACGGGCATGGCATGCGGGGGCATCCTGCTGGCAGGGGCTGACCGGCTGCAATGATTTTTCCATCGGCATCGAACTGGAAGGCAGCGACAGCGTGCCGTTCAGCGCAGCGCAATATGTAGCGCTGGGCCGCCTGACCTTGGCGTTGCGCGCTGTCTATCCGATACGCGGCATCGCCGGGCACAGCGATATCGCTCCGCAACGCAAAACCGACCCTGGTCCCTGCTTCGACTGGCTGCATTACCTTTCGACAGTCTGCCCGCAATAAGCTTTTTTCCTCAAATCCGAGCGATGCATCGATCGTGATCGCGTGCGCAATTTTTCGCTTGCAATATTTTAGTTAGCTACTACAATTAGGTCCGCCGCTATCATTATTTACTAGATGTAGTGATGGAGGGTTTCAGTTAGTTGACTTTCCATAAAATAATACTAGATATAGTGGTGGTAGATTATTTGGCTAACAGGGTTTTCAAGGGAGTAAGTTTATGTTGCATGCCGCTACCGATAGCGTTCCAATCACGAACAAGCATGACAATAGCATTCCCGAATCCGTTTCATCGACTCCTGCAATATCCCATCCCTACGATCAATACAAGGTAATCCGCCGCAACGGTTCGGTGGTTGTATTCGAGCCGGCCAAGATTTCAATCGCTTTGACCAAGGCGTTCATCGCGGTGAACGGCGGTCAGGGCGCGGCTTCGGCGCGCGTGCGCGAGATGGTCGAGAAGTTGACCGGTGGCATCGTTGCCGCACTGATGCGCCGCCAGCCGCATGGCGGGACGATGCATATCGAGGATATCCAGGATCAGGTCGAACTGGGTTTGATGCGTTCCGGCGAGCATGACGTTGCACGCACCTATGTGCTGTACCGCGAGGAACGCTCGCGTTCCCGCGCGAAAACCAGGAGCAAGGTGCCGGCACACATCATCAGTGTCACCGGCGAGGACGGCGTCGTGCGACCGCTCGACCTGGAGCGTTTCTCCGCTCTGGTGCAGGATGCCTGCGCCGGGTTGGGCGATGTGGTGTCCGCAGATGCGGTCATCAAGTTGACGCTCAAGGATCTTTACGACGGTGTGGCGCTGCACGAGGTGCGCAAATGCCTGGTGCTTTCGGCGCGCTCGTTGATCGAAAAAGAGCCGGCCTATAATTTTGTCACCGCGCGTCTGCTGTTAAACACCATATGCAGCGAGACCCTGGGTGAAGAGATCGCCCCAGGCGATATGGCAACACGTTATGCCACCTATTTTCCGCTGTTCATCAAGCAGGGAGTCGCGGCTGAATTGCTGGATCCGCGTCTCGGGCAATTCGATCTCAAGCGTCTGGCCAGGGAACTGGATGCGCAGCGCGACTTCCAGTTTGGCTATCTCGGCCTGCAAACCCTGTATGACCGTTACTTCCTGCACATCGAGGGCAAGCGCATCGAATTGCCGCAGGCATTTTTCATGCGTGTCGCAATGGGACTGGCGCTGAATGAGATCGATCGGGAGGCGCGCGCGGTGGAATTCTACCGGCTGCTGTCAAGCTTCGATTTCATGAGCTCCACGCCGACGCTGTTCAATTCCGGCTCGCTGCGTTCGCAATTGTCGTCTTGTTATCTGACCACGGTGGCGGATGATCTGGACGGGATCTACGAAGCCATCAAGGAGAACGCACTGCTTGCGAAATATGCCGGCGGTCTGGGCAACGACTGGACGCAGGTGCGCGCGCTGGGTGCGCATATCAAGGGTACCAACGGTCAATCGCAGGGTGTGGTGCCGTTCCTGAAGGTGGTGAACGATACTGCCGTGGCGGTGAACCAGGGCGGCAAACGCAAGGGCGCGGTGTGCGCCTACCTGGAAACCTGGCACCTGGACATCGAGGAATTCCTGGATCTGCGCAAGAACACCGGCGACGACCGGCGCCGCACCCATGACATGAACACCGCCAACTGGATTCCGGACCTGTTCATGAAGCGCGTCATGGAGGGAGGTGACTGGACCCTGTTCTCGCCTTCCAACGTGCCCGACCTGCACGACAAGTTCGGTGCCGAGTTCGAACGCGCCTATAGCGCTTATGAAGCGAAGACTGCCAGCGGCGAACTCAAACTGTTCAAGAAGATTCCGGCTGCCAGTCTGTGGCGCAAGATGCTGACCATGCTGTTCGAGACCGGTCATCCGTGGATCACTTTCAAGGATCCCTGCAACATCCGCTCACCGCAACAGCATACCGGTGTGGTGCACAGCTCCAACCTGTGCACCGAGATCACCCTGAACACCAGCGACAGCGAGATCGCCGTGTGCAATCTCGGCTCGATCAATCTGGTTGCGCACCTGTATCCCCAATTTGACACGAATGGGGGGCGGCATGAAAAAGCCGGGCAGATCGATCATGAAAAGCTGCGCCGCACCATCAATACCGCGATGCGCATGCTGGATAACGTGATCGACATCAACTATTACGCGGTCGACAAGGCGCGTAATTCCAATCTCAAGCACCGGCCCGTCGGTCTGGGCATCATGGGTTTTCAGGATTGTTTGCACGAACTGCGCCTTCCATATGCATCCGAAGCGGCAGTCGAATTTGCCGACCGTTCCATGGAGGCGGTGTGCTATTACGCGTATTGGGCCTCCACTGAACTGGCCGAAGAGCGCGGCCGGTATGCCACCTATCGCGGCAGCCTGTGGGACCGCGGCATCCTCCCGCAGGACTCGCTGGAGTTGTTGCGCCAGGAACGCGGCGGCTATGTCGAAGTGGATATGTCGGCGAGCATGGATTGGGAAGTGTTGCGCGCCCGCATCAAGCAACACGGCATGCGAAATTCGAATTGCATCGCGATCGCACCGACCGCCACCATTTCCAACATCATCGGCGTGTCGGCCTGTATCGAGCCGACTTACCAGAACATCTTCGTGAAATCCAACCTCTCCGGTGAATTTACGGTCATCAACGAGCGTTTGGTGGCGGATCTGAAGCAATTGGGCCTGTGGGATGAAGTGATGATCGCCGACCTGAAATATTTCGACGGTACCCTGGCAAAAATCGATCGCGTGCCTGCAGAATTCCGCAGCCTGTACGCGACAGCGTTTGAAGTGGAGCCTAGCTGGCTGATCGAGGCGGCATCGCGCCGCCAGAAATGGATAGACCAGGCCCAGTCGCTGAACATCTACATGTCCGGCGTATCCGGGCGCAAGCTGGATGAGACCTATAAGCTTGCGTGGCTGCGCGGTTTGAAGACCACCTATTACCTGCGCACCATGGGTGCCACTTCGGCAGAGAAATCCACCGGTCGAGCCGGCGCACTGAACGCCGTCCCAACCGGCGGCGGGACGGAAGAAACCCAGTTCTGTTCGATTGACAATCCCGAGTGTGAGGCTTGCCAGTGATATGCCTCGTAATGAAATCGAATAGCAGTAAAAGCAGAGGGGAAGCGTAGATGCTGAATTTTGACGAAGACATCAAGACTGACCGGATGCCATTGGGCATGATTCCGATTACCACATACGATGAGGCATTGATCATGCAGAGGCTGTCGGCGCAGCAGGAGCTTGCCGATCACACTGAGCCCGTAGTTCATGCCCGGCCTGCCGGGCGCATCCGCGTCGAAGACAAACGCATCATCAATTGCAAGGCGGATGTCAACCAGTTGGTGCCGTTCAAGTACAAATGGGCGTGGGACAAGTATCTGGCCGCTTGCGCCAACCACTGGATGCCCCAGGAAGTGAACATGACCGCGGATATCGCGTTGTGGAAAAGTGATAAATTGAGCGAAGACGAACGCCTGCTGGTCAAACGTAACCTCGGCTTTTTCACCACGGCGGACAGCCTGGCCGCTAACAACATCGTGCTCGGTACCTATCGCCACATCAGCAATCCGGAGTGCCGCCAATATCTGCTGCGTCAGGCGTTTGAAGAAGCGATCCACACGCATGCCTATCAATATATCGTGGAAAGCCTGGGCCTGGATGAAGGCGAAATATTCAACATGTATCACGAAGTGCCGAGCATACGCGCCAAGGATGAATTCCTGCTGCCATTCATCGACACGTTGACCAATCCCGCGTTTGAGACCGGCACCCCGGAAGCGGACCGCCAGTTGTTGCGCAGCCTGATCGTGTTCGCCTGCATCATGGAAGGCTTGTTTTTCTATGTCGGATTCGTGCAGATCCTTGCCTTGGGTCGACAAAACAAAATGACTGGCGCGGCGGAACAATACCAATACATCCTGCGTGATGAATCCATGCACCTGAATTTCGGCGTGGATGTGATCAACCAGATCAAGATGGAGAACCCGCACCTGTGGACCGTAGAATTCCGTGAAGAGATCCGCGGCTTGATGCAAAAGGGCGTGGAACTGGAATATGCCTATGCCGAAGATACCATGCCGCGCGGTGTGCTGGGCCTGAATGCGACGATGTTCAAAGAGTACCTGCGCTTTATCGCCAACCGCCGCTGCCAGCAGATCGGCGTGGATGTACTGTTTCAGGGTGCGACCAATCCGTTCCCTTGGATGGCGGAAATGATCGACCTTAAGAAAGAGAAGAATTTTTTTGAAACCCGTGTTACCGAATATCAGACCGGTGGCGCGCTGTCCTGGGATTAGCGTGGAATCGCTGTCAGCCGGGCCATCCATGGAGGGTGGCAGCAGGAGCTGAATCGGGGACTTAAGGTAAAGGCTTTAGCCTGTGCTCGATGCTGAGCGCGGGCTGGGGGTGTAGGTGTGGTAATCGTAACTGTTGTATTTTTTTAACTTTCATCATTGAAGGAGAATCAAAATGGCAGCAAAGAAGAAAGCTAAACCAGCAGCAAAAAAAGCAGTAGCCAAGAAGCCGGCAGCGAAGAAAGCTGCAGCTAAAAAGCCAGCTGCAAAAAAAGCAGCAGCCAAAAAGCCGGCAGCAAAACCGGCAGCAGCAGCGGTAGCACGGCCAGTTTCACCGGCCCCTTCCGCTCCGGCACCTGTACGTCCGGCAGCAACCTGGCCTTTTCCTACGCCTGGGATCGGCAAGCCGAACTAATCGGGGTTTCGCTGTGGTGTCAGCCCCTGATGTCTAAACGGTATCAGGTGTTTCGGCAGTAAGGGGCTTGCCACAGTAGGCTTGGTTTTTCAGGCGCACTAACCGGTGCGTGCGCCTTTTTATTTCACCAATTGATATTGGTGTGTGATGTTGTCCTCATTTCAAACAGAAATAGTTTGCGATGGGATTTCTGCCCTCTGGATTCTGTGAGCCTGTCGTTCAGGTCATTTCAAGGGCGACCGCAAATTTCCGCCGATCACTTAGCGATCCGCGCAAAGCCTGTTACTAGCGCAATGCGACGCTGTACTGAGTGATCGGCGCGGCGCTGTTCTTGTCCAACGCGATGCCCGCATCGACTCCGACCTGTGCGATGTCAGCTGCATTGTCGTGGCGGGCAAAGGCGTAATGCAGTGCACCAAGTGCAAACTCGTGCCCCGAACCGATCGCCCAATACTGAGTATATTCGAACACCTCGCGCATTGAGTAGATGCCGAAGATGCCGCTGGCATTGGTGATCAGCGCGGTGATCTGGCTTGATTCATACGGGTCTTCCTCGTCTTCCTTTGGGTTGAGGAAGCATTCTTCCTTCAGGATGGGATGCAGTTTGCGAAACGTTTCGAAAATCTCGGCCTTGCTGTTAAGCTGCACATTCGGTGTTTTGGCCAGCAGGTTCTCCAGCACCAGGTGATGCGCCGCGCTGCCACACACCCCGACATAGCTATCGCCGATATGCAGTATCTTGTCATGCGACGCATCGAGATGCGCGGGCAGCCGGGTATTGGCGAAGGTGGTCAGGGTATCCGCTGCGATCGAGGCGATGCCGTTCTTTTTGACGGCGACGATGGTGGTCATGACTGAGTTTCACTAAGATTTGATGTGCTGACATTATCCCCCAATAAGCGATGAGTCCCTATTGTTTCGCATTGCCCTACCGTACCGCCGCGGATTATTTCGCACTGCTGGCTGATTTGCCTTGGGCGGTCTGGCTGGACAGCAGTGGAATGGGACGCTATGACATCCTCACTGCCGCTCCGCAGTACACTGTGCAGCTGGATGAACTCACGGCAAGCAGCGAACCGTTCGCAATGCTGCGCAAGGAACTGGGCGCAGCCGTTGAGCCGATGCCGGATGTGCCGTTTGCCGGCGGCGCACTGGGATACTGGGGTTATGATCTGGCCAGGCACTTGCCTGACCTGCACAATTCGCTGCAGAAAGCGGAACGGATGCCGGCCATGGCGGTGGGCATCTACGACTGGGCGCTGGTACTGGATCACCGGCAGCACAGTGCACGCCTGGTTTCGCATCAACGTTTTGCCGCAACCGCAGCATTGCTGTTGCAACTGCGGCAACGCCTGCAAAGCACCGCCAAGCCGGAGCCGGGCAGGTTTCAAGTGCATGGCAGGATCACTTCCAATTTCACGCCTGACAGTTACGCGAACGCGTTCACGGCAGTCAAACGCTATCTGCTAGCAGGCGATTGCTACCAGATCAACCTCGCACAACGATTCAGCGCGGCAGCGACAGGCGACGCGCTGGAAGCCTATATGCGGCTGCGCAGCCTGAGTCCCGCCCCGTATTCCGCCTTTATCAAGCTGCCGCACGCTCAGATATTATGCGCATCGCCGGAACGCTTTCTAAGCGTACAAGACGGCAGGGTGGAAAGCAGGCCGATCAAGGGTACCCGTCCGCGCAACCGCGACCCGCAACGGGATATGCAATTGGCCGAGGAGTTGCGCAACCATCCCAAGGACCGCGCGGAAAATCTGATGATAGTGGATTTGCTGCGCAGTGATATTGGCAAGCGCTGTACCCCCGGTACGGTGTCGGTACCGAAACTGTTTGAAGTGGAAAGCTATGCCAATGTCCATCATCTGGTCAGTAC
>JBBRDZ010000120.1:0-7389 GCA_038203435.1 Burkholderiales bacterium | reverse complement strand
CGCAGTAGCAGCACATGATAAGCGGGCCAGGCTGAACCTACAGTTCCGACTCCGGCACATTCTGTTTTCATGGTAGGTCAAAGACAGGATAGGCAGGTCGGTGTAGATATGTCGCCTGAGTGGCATAGAGGCTGTCATTCCGCCAGGTAAACGCATTACATTGAGCGTGTTGCACTAGCGCAATAGTGACGCAACTCCCTATCTGAAAAAGCCCATGTACCAGAGTTACTTTGGCCTGGCTGAAGGGCCTTACTCCATCGCACCTGATCGGCGCCATCTCAGCATGAGCCAGCGCCTGTAGTCGCTCGTGCGTCTGCTTGATGGCGTGAATGCGGACGACGGGTTCGTGTTGTTCTCCAGCGAAGTGAGTAATTAATAGAGCCAGGCATCGCAGCGCTAGCCGGGAATATCAGGTTCGACAAGATTCGAGAGTTGCGCAAGCGACTCCTGCCAACCGAGATAGCACATCTCGACCGGAATGACTTCCGGCAGTCCTGATTGAGTAATTTCCACTTCGGTGCCGCAAGACACCTGCGCTAACGTGACGGTAACCCGAATCTCGCCGGGCAGGTTCGGATCATCGAATTTGTCGGTGTACCGGATAAGTTTATTAGGCACCAGCTCCTGATACTCTCCGCCGAATGAATGTCCTTGTTGGGTCGAGAAGTTCTCGAACGACATCTTGAAAGCGCCACCGACTTTGGCATCCATCTGCTGGACTGTGCAGGTGAAGCCATAAGGGGGAAGCCACTTGGCCAGCGCTGCGGCATCCAAAAATGCGCGGTAAACTTTCTCTGGTTTTGTTTTGAACACGCGATGAAGTCGGACAGTTCCTGTTGCCATAGTCATTTCTCCCATTTGGTTTATCAAGAAGTAATTATCATCAGGTTTTTTCACATGCCGTTCAAGTATTTTTGGGTTATGTCTTTTGGATCGACGTATATCTAAAATAAAGCCGGCTGTCTGCCGGGTTTATTTTTATGGCGCGGCGCAAAGTAAAGAAGTCAGCTTCCCATTACCTGGTCTAGTGCAGCTTCAAGTTTTTTGAAATCAATCACTCTCCTGCTCAATTTTCGGGTTAGATCCCTTTTGAACTGCATGTTGTTATTCACAGCGCCTGTGTCAGCTTCCCATTGCGGGCCGAACAGGCGGACGGCTGTATAGAACAGCACGGCGTGCGCCGGCGAAGTGCCATCTGCCAGCATGGCTTCGTAAAACATGCGATGCGCTTCTTTCGACGTTTTTATGTGCTTGTCGCATGCCACGTCATGCACGACGCTGGCGCGACGGTAGTCGCCTATGAAAGGCGTGCCGACTATCTCCGACCAGATCGTTTCCGGGATGCTGGCGCCGTCCACGATTTCGCCTTTCTTCGCTTTCCATTTGTAATTGGCGCTGTCGACAAATGCAAAATCCGCGAGCAATTCCATCTTGCGGTCCTCGCCGTCTTCCACCAGCCAGCGGGCATCCACGTTGCCTACGAAATGAGCGGGCATGATTACCTCCTTGTCAATTTCCAGAATGATTTCAGGCAGCCACCCACCGTATCGTCCAGATATCATCTGCCAGATTGGGATCGGTGAGATAGGCATAAGGCATGGTGAAGTAACCTTTCAATCCCCATTGGTTGCCCCATGAGTTGCGCACAATGAAGCGTTGCGATTTGTCGTCATAGCCGACCGCGAGGACCGCGTGGCCACCGAGCAGTTTTTCCTTGGGCCCGGGCATATTCAGCGTGCCGGTGTTGGCGATGTTGTCGTTCTCAAATTCGGTGTAGACCGAGAAACCGAACACGAACGGATAGCCGGAGGCGAGGCAGCCTTTCAGCTGGTTGAGGACCTGCGGCATGCGCTGATATTGCACGGCCTTGTACTGCATCGCGTCCTGGTAGCATTTCTTGCCGGGCTTGTCGGCAAACCTGGCTATGTTGTACGGCCATTCCCTTTCCGGGCAGTCGCCTTGCTTGGCGACGCTCTTGATGCCGTTACGGATCTGCGCGCCGGGATCCGATCTGATGCTGTGTTCGATGACGCGTTCGTTGTAGTAGATGAACAGTCGCGATGGGACAAAATCCGGTTTGAGCTTCTGTTTGCGCCGGTCGAACTGGATCGCCGCACCGATGGCGTTGGCGGTGCAACTGCCGAGTTGTCCCTGTTCGTAAACGGGCGGGCAGTGCGTGCGCAGATCGGTTCTGGCGGGGAGCTTGGTGAGATGGATCACTGGAGCGGCGTACAGGTGATCGCGATGGTCGGGTACGTCAGGTATCCAACCGTAGAGATGTTTGCTTGCAGCGTTCCTGGACATTATCAACCTCCATTTATGAACTACTACTATGCAACAACTACCGCTTGCGATCATTCCCGATGATTGAAACGACTCGCCATTCGACCAGACAAACAAAGTCGCTGTTAACGTACAGCCCATTGGCGGGCACACTAACGCCGCGAACTCTAATTGAAGTGTTTGCCGGTAGTCAATGGTGCAAATGCATGGGTTGCCCCGGCGTCAGTCGTAATCGACGTCCAGCTCGCTGCATGCGTAGTAGTTCTGAATCTCGGTGATGACGGTTTTGATCTTCGTTTTGGACTGGATCTTGGCGACGATGGTGTTGCGGTATTGGTCGATGAAGTCGCGCAGGATGTGGTGGTACTGGGCCGGCACCTTCTTCAACAGCTTGGCCCAGCCCGCATCGATGTCCGGCGCCGATTTGCGCACCAGCCGGATCAGGTGCTCGATCTCCTTCTGTCCGACCCTTGCCACGATACGCCCGTCGCCGGTGATCGCGAATATCACCGCGATCGAGACCACCGCATTGGCATCCATGTCGGGATCGTTGATCGGGCCGGCGAAATGATTCTTGCGCAACCATTTTGCCAATGTCACGATGCGCAGGTTGTTTTGCCTGTCCTGCAATTCATGCCGGTAGACCTCGTCGCCTTTCCATGATCCGGCCGGGTCGGCGCGGCAGATCTCGGTGAACAGCACCTTGAGGTCGCGCTGCTGGATATAGGGGTCGTTGTCGAAATCCGAGGTGAAGGAGGTATAGGGCAGGCCGGACAATTCCTTGATGTGCCGGAATCCCATCTGGAACACGTATTCGGCGCCATGCTGCAGCAGGAATGACAGCCGCTCGTTGCCATCTTCCGCGACCCCCGCCTGGCTGATGCCCAGCGAGATGCAACCTGTCGTCAGCTGGAACGCGTCGAGCAGGCCGTCCGCGGTGCGTTCGTTGGTGTATCGCTTCGCGACCAGCACGGTGATGCCGCTGAGTTCGTCAAGCAGCATCCGGGCGTCTTCCCGGTTGTCCGTGCGCGCGGCCAGCGCCTGCAACGCAGACAGAAGATGGGGAGGTCGTGCAACGATCCGGGCGAGTTGCATGGCGGTCTATTCGGTGAAGTGGTGCGGGTTACGATGGCGCATCAGGCAAAGATATCCTCACCCAGGCTGGGGCGGCGGCCCGGTTTTGCGGTGCGCGCCGCTTTGCCCGGCACCTGCTTGCGCAGGCGCAACAGCAAAGTGTGCGTGGTCCGTGCCAGCGCGTAGTCCGGGTCATGTTCGTCATCGTCGCCTTCTTCGGACCTGACCTTCAACTGGTTTTCGTCGGGCTGCCAATCGGGGAACAGTTCGAACAGCACCCGGTCCCAGGCATCCGTATCGCTGCGCGCGATCTCCAGCGCGAGCGGGATCACGTCGTGATCGGCGGTGGTCTGGCCGCTGCTTTGGGCACCGCGCGCGTGGATGTCGTTGGCCAGTTCGATGACCTCAGCGGTCGCGGTCGAGAACAGCACTGCGAAAGCCGTGGTTCCCCAATCGGTGGACAGCGCTGCGTGGATCAGCCGGGTACGGCGCTCCGCATCGTCGCTGGAAAAGAGCACGCCATGGATATGCGCGAACAGGGACTCGGTCAACACCTCCGGCTCATCTTCTATCATTTCTTCGCTCCAGGTCGCGGCGAAAAAGGCCAGACTCTCGGCCCAGGCCTTGGGCGAGATCAGCAGCGTCGCCAATGACAACTTGCCGCCATCGAACGAAGACAGATGCATCGCCGCCACCTGCGGCTCCAGCGTGTCCAGAACCGCGACCACGGCGAGGTCGCCGAATTGTTCCGCAGTCTCGCTGATCGCTTCTTCGGCGTGCGCCGACGAACCGGCCAGCACCAGTTCGGTCACCTGCCGGCTGATCGCCGGGAAATTAGTGTTCGCCATTCCCGTCCCCGCGCGAGTCGAACAGATCCATGAAGTCCTGCCCGGCTTCGACATGATCCTCGTCTTCCATCCCGGTATCGTCTTTTGCGTCTTCTTCCTGCTGCAGCGCGTCCAGTGAATCATCCTCGGCAGCCCAGCGCTTGGCGTTCTTGAACAGGAATGCGGTGATGATCGCCTTGCGTGCCAGCTCAGGATTGGTCGCGGCGACTTTGGCCAGGGCCTGGGTCGCCACCGCACTGCTGCATGACACCATGGTGAGGGTTTTGGCCGCATCGCCGATGTCGTACTGTTTGCACTGCGCCAGCAGTCCGGCCGGGTCATCGAAGCGCAGATAGTCCGCCAGCGCAAAGCTGAGCAGATTCACATCGTCGATCTCGGTGCCCTTGGCGTATTCGTCGACCAGCGATGCGATGACGGTCGCGTAATATTTGCGGTCGGGCGGGTCGCCCAGCGTGTCCTCGATCTGGATGCCGAGTTCGCGCGATTGATAGGCGAATTCGTGATGGATGTTCTTGTTCATGGGGGCGGTGCTCATTTCAGTGTATGGGTGTCGTGCGGCACGACCACGCCGCAACGGTCGAACAGCGCATGCCACAAAGCGTGCGCTTCTTCCTCCGGATCGAGGATGATGCGGTTGTTCAGGCTCTGGTTGTAGGCTGCTCTCTGCTTCGCATCGGAGAGCAGTTCGTAGGCCCTGTTGATCGCATTGAAACGGATCTCCGCGCCGGGATGCGTGCTTCTGTCCGGGTGAAAGCGCATCGCCAGCGAGCGATAGGCTTTTTTGATCTCCTCGTTCGTCGCAGACGGTGAAACGCCAAGGATGTTGTATAGGTTTTCCAACGACTTCCTCCTGTAAGGCCGGGATTTTACACATTCGCCGCGATCGGGTAGCGAAATTCGTCGCAACGGTCTGATTCGGCTATTTGCAGCGACCCTGCCGGCCAGGTAGTCTGGCAACGCTACAGCGCGCGCACCTTCACCGTCTTGCCTTTCACCTTGCCGGCCGACAGTTTGCGCACCGCCTCGCGGGCGATGTCGCGCACCACGGCGACATAGGTGTTGAATTCGGTCACGTTGATCTTGCCGACCTGTTCGCGCGTGTAGCCCGCATCGCCGGTGAGCGCGCCCAGCACGTCGCCGGCACGGATCTTCTCCTTGCGTCCGCCGAGTATCTGCAACGTCACCATCGCCGGCACCAGCGGTGCCTCATCCTCGTTCTTTAACCCGGCCAACTCGTGCCACTCCGGTTCGATGTGCATCATCTTGGCGATGGTGATGATGCGCTGCCGGTCGGTCGGGCCGCACAGGGTGAGCGCCCAGCCGTTCTGGTCGGCACGGCCGGTGCGGCCGATGCGGTGGATGTGTACCTCGGCGTCCGGTGTCACGTCGACATTGATGACCGCTTCCAGCTGTGCGATGTCCAGGCCGCGCGCCGCCACGTCGGTAGCCACCAGCACCGAACAACTGCGATTGGCGAACTGGATCAATACCTGATCGCGTTCGCGCTGTTCCATATCGCCGTTCAGCGTCAGCGCCGTGATGCCCTGCGCATGCAACACTTCCAGCAACGAGCGGCATTGTTGCTTGGTGTTTCAGAACGCCAGCGTGCTGGCCGGTCGGTAGTGCCTGAGCAATGTTTCCACCGTCTGCAAACGGTCCTCGTCTGCCACCTTGTAGAAGCGCTGACGTATCTTGCTTTCCTCATGCTGCTCGAGCAGCTTCACTTCCTGCGGGTCGCGCATGAAATGGCGCGCCAGCCGCTTGATGCCTTCCGGATAGGTTGCCGAGAACAGCAGCGTCTGGCGCTCTGCCGGACAACGCTTCGCGACGAACGCGATGTCCTCGTAGAAGCCCATGTCCAGCATGCGGTCCGCCTCGTCCAGCACCAGCGTGTCGAGTGCGTCGAGGTTCAGCGAGCCGCGCTCCATGTGATCCATGATGCGCCCCGGCGTGCCGACCACGATATGTGCGCCGTGCTCCAGGCTGTTCACCTGCGGGCGTATCGTGCTGCCGCCGCACAGCGTCAGTATCTTGATGTTGTCCTCGGCGCGCGCCAACCGGCGTAGCTCCTGCGTGACCTGATCGGCCAGCTCGCGCGTCGGGCACAACACCATCGCCTGCACCGCGAAACGGCGCGGGTTCAGTTTGGTCAGCAGCGGCAGTGCGAATGCCGCAGTCTTGCCGCTGCCGGTCTTGGCCTGCGCGATCAGGTCGCGGCCGGCCAGGGCGGCAGGCAGGCTGGCCGCCTGGATCGGCGTCATGGTCAGATAGCCGAGCTGCTGCAACGTCGCCTGCATGCCGGGCGACAGTGGCAGCGTGCTGAACGAGAGCGCGCTGTTGTCTGCGGAAGAAGAGGGGATATCAGACATGCCCGGATCAATCCTTACGCTTTCTGGGATGCGGCACGCCCCTGAGCAGATCTTTCTTGGAGACCCAGACCGGTTTGGGCTTCTCGATCAACCAACTGCGGCCCGATGACTTGGCTTGCTTATGTGCGTTGATCGCGACCAGCAACAGTTCCGGTTTCACCAGTACGATGGCGTGTTCGCCCTTGAGGTGAAAGTCGGCGAGGTTCTCCTTGATGTCGTGGATGCGCTCCTGGCTCTTGGCTTTCTTAGCCTGACCGGACAGTATCTGCTGCGCGTCCGGCGTCAGCGCGTAGCCGTCGTCCTGCGCGCAGATCAGGCCGTATTCCGAGAGCCGGTAGAACGAATCGGACAGTTTCGTTTCGCCGGGAATGACGCCCGCCAGCAGATCAGCCGCGGCGATGATCTCGATCAGCTCGGCCGGACGGCGCTTGGCAGCGACGGACATCGCCAGCAAAAGGATTGCATCTGCATCGTGGACTGGGTACATCGAAAACCTTTGAATGAATGGTGAGAGCTGGGGCAGGGAGCATCAAGTTCGCCGCGGGAATCGCGTGTCGGGAGACGGTCTATACCTTGCAGGGACGATATTGTAATGGTTTGCGGCGTAAAACCATAAGGTAAATCGTCGCTTTGCGGCAAGGAGGTCGCGCAGCCAACTGATGTTTACCCCGGCTGGTTAGCAGGCTGTTGAAATTCCCCCGCGAGTCAACGCGGATTGCGGAGTCATCGTTATTGATACCGTATTCATGATTTTGGAGATTAAGCGATGCGCGGAACGGATGCAATGCAAGAGAGCCTGTTTACGGTAAGCAAGC
>JBBRDZ010000119.1:0-7440 GCA_038203435.1 Burkholderiales bacterium | reverse complement strand
AAGGTGACTCGTCCTTTACCAGCCCGCCGGTTGGCGTGTACGGGATTAAATTAAATAACATGGCTAAGTATGTAGAACTATCTGTAGAGTACTTGCGGACGCGGGTTCAATTCCCGCCGTCTCCACCAATAAGTAGTACAGCAGCATCCAACGCCGTCCTGGAGACGGCGTTTTTCTATTATTGAGCTTTACGTAATTCATGAAAGGTGCAATTACAGTAAGCGTCATTGGTAGATTGTTCCTGCGACTGACGCACTCGAATTGCCGGAGTACTATATTCCATTATGGAAAGATCAATAATAACTGGGCTCGAGTATTGCATGTTTATCAACCACCCCCTACTTCGACAATACCATCACGCCCTCCTGCTGGTGCACCTTGAACCCCGACAACAGATCGTTGCCCAGAAGCGCCCCGCCGCGCATGGTCGGGTTCAGGTAGACGTTGATATGGGAATACTTGAATTCGCCGACGGTCAGTGTATCGGCCAGCACGCGACAGGTCGGCGTATCGCCGTTGGCGGTGTGAGATATGCCGACCTGCACACATTCGTGGATGCCCAGTTCAGTTGCCAGGTCACCCGATATCGTCGTATAGGTCGCGCCGGTATCGATGGTGAAGTTCGTATTCTTGCCATTGACCGTGCCGGGCAATGAGAAACGGCCGGTCTCGTCGCGGAATATCGTCACCGAACCGGCCGACTGGTCGTTGACCGAAGCTCGCCTTGCATCATAGGAAAGCGCGCCAGTCAGGCACGGCGTGCCGGAATAGTTGACGCGCCCTTCCACCACGCACTTGAACACCTCGGCCCGGGTAACGCCGGGCGACAGGCACAGCAGGCATATCTGCATCGCGAATAACACGGGTCGGATTTCTGTTTGCATCGCTGCCCTTGCAATCACCGGATCGATGCGGAATATTACCGCGTAACGTTGGCCATTGCCTACACCGCACGGTTTGCGTAGCGGGGCCGGCCAGGATTCACATATATCTAAAAGCTATTATAATGTAACAAATAAGTATTTCACAGGCATATGCGATTTCTCTAGACTGCGCGTCAACAGGTTGGGATGATTATGTCCGTAGACCTAATCTTGAAATCCAGAAAGGAATACAGTCCATGTATAAGTTGATCAAGAACGGCCATATCATTTCCGATGAATGGAAGACCTTAACCTTGGCCAAAGGTGATACGCCGCAAAACGTCAGGTTGCCGGTCGGCCCGGTGCTGGTGCCGCTGGCAGTATGGCAGGCGCGGCGCGCCGAACTGATCTACCGCGAACATGAACACGGCTGGCCGCTCGGCGTCTGGCTGGCTGCCGAAGAAGGTCCGGAAGCGATCCGGAACGATATCGAGGACTTCACCGTGATCGGTGTGGCGTTCGACAAGTTCAGCGACGGCAAAAGCTATCAGACTGCACGCACGCTGCGTGAAAGTTATGCTTACAAGGGCGAGTTGCGCGCGATCGGTGATGTGCCGAGTGAACGCCTGTCGTTCCAGCATGAGGTCGGTCTGGACACCTTCGTGGTGCGTGCCAATCAGAGGACCGGTGCCGTGCTGTCCGGCCTGTTCGACTTCAGCCAGACAAAAGGCACAGCGCAGCAAGTTTCAGCTTGATCAGCGGCTAACCGTCATCGTCGCGGAGAAATGAAGATTTGATGCGTTGACGGCATCTTGTCGAATTCTGTTGGCAATGGTTACATATCCATCGTCTACTGCTTCCGACCCTTCGACAAACTCAGGGCGTACCGGACTGTTTCAGATCATTATCGGAGCCTGACAGTCTTCTTCGACTGTGGCGATCGACTCGTTGGCCGAGATGTTCACCAGTTACCGGCGTGGTCCGACAGGACCTGCGGCAGCGTCACCGCACAAGCAACCAGACTGTCGTACTCCTCATCGTTTGTGTCATTTTGTGCTGCCGGGAAAAGGCTGCTCAGGTTTGCGCCCAGGGTAGGCCTTCAAAGCGCCAGCCGTTATGCGAATTGCGGTGATGTCCATCATCGAGTTCACCCTCGAATCCATGCAGCACGTTGTACACATCCGTCAGCCCGGCTTTTTCCAGCGCCATCCCGGCATCGATCGAACGACGACCCGAGCGGCAGATCAGTACCACCGGGCGATTCGCGCTGGCGGCTTTTTTGACGTGCGACACGAACTGCGGGTTGATGTCCCAATCCGGCCCATCCACCCAGGGGATCAGGATGGAGCCTTTGGGATGGCCGACGAACATGTGCTCCATCTCGCTGCGCACGTCGATGAATACCGCTTCGGGATTGGCCTGCAAAAAGTCGAAGGCTTGTTTGGGAGTCAGGTGTTGCATGTTTTGCTCCAGTTGGTCTGAGCCTCCATTATAGGCAATTTCAGTCTGGTCAGGTGTCGCCGCGATCCGGTTTTGACCGGTTGCCCGAAAAAGATCTGGCGCTTTCGCGCAGGAAGGCGCGACGCAGGAGGACGATTCAAAAACTGCCGGAATAACTTCGTTGTGACTGTCGGTTCACCCGGGGTCTTTCGAATGTGTTCCTGGTCGTACAGCGCTAAGGTCCCCACAACGGGGTAGCGTTGATATAACCCGAATGAGGGGTATACTCTTTACGCTGGTAAATTGATTTGAATCTTCCAACTCCAATATTACTGCGCGAGGATCGAACTTCCGCCATAATTGATTAACGATATTGCCATCCAGATCCGTGCCTGTCATTTTCACCCCGGCAGTGGCAAACGAATCGAGAAGATAATTTTATGAGCAAGAAATCAAATTCCCTGAAGAATCCTGCCAACACCGGTTTTTCGTGGGCTCAGGATTTGCATTTAACTCCTTCGTTGTCTGATGGAGCCCGTACTGCTGACAGGATGACTTCTCCTGGTGCACTCCATGCAGCCGATTTCAAGCCAGTGGTGGAGAAACTACTCGAGACCCTGGTCAGCACCGTGATGGCCACCTCCGGCGTGGCGCGTATCATGCCCAGCCACGGCCAAACCCATCAACTGTTCAGCTCGGTCGGCCTGGCGCCGGAATTACTCGAACTCGGTAGCGATCTCGACCTGAATTGCGAATCCAGTTGCAAGGCATCGATGGGCCGCGGGATTTATGCGACCGACCTGAGCAACTGCAAGAAACGGCAGGCCTGCCGCAATGTCGGTTGCCATATCCAGTCGCTGATCACCGCACCTATACAGCATCACGATCCGTCGAAACAAGCGATCGGTATGATCACATTGTTCTTCAATGAACCGCAGGAACCGTTCGAAACCATTTCAAAAAAAGTGCTGGCGTTCGCCGACCTGCTTGGCACCCTGATCGAATACAGCCAATCGAACCGCGAGGCCAAACGCAGCGAACTGATCGCCGAGCGGCAAGCCATCGGCAACGAGATCCATGACTCGCTGGCGCAATCGCTGGTGTATACGCGGATGCGTACCAGCCTGCTGCTCGAATCGATACGCACCCGGAACGAGGTGATGGTCGCAAAATATGCGCACGACATCGACGATGCGCTGGAAACCAGCCAGAAGACCGTACGCGAACTGATCACCGAATTTCGCTGCTCGGTGGATCCGTCCGGTCTGATGCATGCGTTGCAGGAACTGGCCGAGGGCTTCCGCCGGCAACATGGCATCGAACTGGAATACATCAACCGCGTGGCGCTGCTCGAATTGCCGCTGGAATACGAGATCCAGGTTTCGCATATCGTGCAAGAGGCGCTGGCGAACATCGCCACCCATTCCGGCGCCAGCCATGCCCGCCTGGTGATCGATCTGTCCGACAATTACTATGTGTTCACCATCGACGATAACGGCAGTGGAGGTTGCACCTTTACTCCCGTTGAAGGACACTATGGCATGATGATCATGCGCGAACGCGCGCAACGTATCGGCGGCGAGATCAAGGTTGAGAGCTTCGAGGGCATAGGCACCCGCGTGCAATTGTATTTCCCCGAGCCCACAAGCCAGACTGGAGAATTGTGAATGAATGAGAAGTTGAAAGTCGTCCTGGTCGACGATCAAAACCTGTGCCGCAGCGGGTTGAGCGAGTTGCTCGCCAATTGCTTCGGTTTTTCCGTGCTCGGCGCAACAGGCAGCATCGAGGGCTTGCGCGTGCTGCTGAACGAAGAACCCGACCTGCTGGTCATGGACCTGCGTATGAAACCGCTGGACGGCCTGGCCATGCTCGAACAGATACGCAAGGAAGGTTGCGCGACACCGGCGGTCATACTGACCATGAGCGATTCGGAAGTCGATCTCGCCAACGCGATACGCGCGGGGGTGCGCGGCTATCTGCTCAAGGACATGGCACCGGAAGATGTGGTCGATGCGATCCGGAGAGTAGCGGCAGGCGAACTGGTCGTCGCCCCGACCATGACCATCAAGATGATCGAGATGCTGCGCGGAGATCAGCCCGGCGATGAGCCGAAGAATTCCCTGAAGCTGCTCACTGATCGCGAACGCGAGATCCTGCAGCTGCTGTCACGCGGCGAAAGCAACAAGGCCATCGCGCAGACGCTGTCGATCAGTTATGACACGGTCAAACAGCACGTCCGTCATATCCTGACAAAACTCAACTTATCCTCCCGGGTCAAGGCCGCCGTTCTGTTCACCGTCGAACAGCAAGCCCAGAACAACGAAGAGAACCAGCTGCGCTGAGTCACGTATCGCGCAGCACGGCAGAATGTGTCTGCCTGAAGTTCAAGTAGTGCATCAACCAGCGCCCTTCGCCGGTCTTGCCATCCTCACCAATCAGTTCGACGATCTGCATACTATTCTCGTGGTGAAACAAATGAACCAGATTTAGAAAGAAATTTCTGAACAGCGGGTATGCAAAGATACAGAACACAGACATCGTCCCACCAACTTTACTTCCCGGACAATTGCGACTGCAATTCCCTGTCCAGCGCCTGCAATATCCGCGGCGATTGCAGCCATGAATGAAGGTGATACAGGTGCATGATGCATTTGACGGGTGTGTCAAGCGCGTCGCGGCCAGTTTCGAAGCCGTCCCATGCGATCAGCGGCAACGATGTCTGGTGGCTGTAGTAACCAACCCAGCAAGTTTTCTCCAACACCAGATCGATCGCCAGCTTTTCCAGTTCCAGTTCCAGCGGGTTGCCAATGCGCAGCAGCGCAAGCCTGACGCGGTTATATAGTTCGGCCTCCAGCGTATAGGGAATGCTGCGGATGGGCAGCACGTCGCGCAGTAGATTCATGGCCGCTCAAAGGATATTGTCGAACGTAACACGTCCTGTAATGACCCGGCTATTTTTTAGCCGTCTCGCCGAACACCCTGCTGAGCACGATGTCCTCGGCCTCTATCGTGATCAGATCGGTCTTGTTCAGCTTTTTTCCGCTGGAGGCAAACAACCGGTTGGCCTGGCGCAGGCGCGCACGATCCAGCGCGTTGCGTATCGAGCGGGCATTGGAAAAATGATCCAGCTTCATGCGCAGCGGGATGTATTCCGAAAACGCCTTCTCGCCTTCCGCACTGAACCGGTAGTTTTGCTGCGCCAGCATCAGCTTGGCGATTGATAGCAATTCGTCCGCGCTATAATCGGGAAAATCCACGTGGTGGGCGATACGCGAGCGCATGCCGGGATTGCTGTGGAAGAATTTGTCCATGCGATCCTTGTATCCCGCCAGGATGACAATCAGATCGTCGCGGTTGTTTTCCATCACCTGCAACAGGATCTCGATCGATTCCGCGCCATAGTCGCGCTCGTTCTCCGGTTTGTACAAGTAGTAGGCTTCGTCGATGAACAGCACGCCGCCCATCGCCTTTTTGATGACCTCCTTGGTCTTGGGGGCAGTGTGCCCGATGTATTGCCCGACCAGATCGTCGCGGGTGACGGAAACCAGATGGCCTTCGCGCGCATAGCCTAATCGATGCAATATCTCCGCCATGCGCAGTGCGACGGTGGTCTTGCCGGTGCCGGGATTTCCGGTGAAATTCATGTGCAGCGTGGGTGTTTCCGATGTCAATGCAAATTTTTTGCGCAATCGATCCACCAGCAGCAGTGCCGCAATCTCGCGGATGCGTGTCTTGACCGGCTTCAGGCCGATCAAATCACGATCGAGCTTGTCCAGTACCTCTTGTACGTTCGAGGCTTCCAGCTCGGCTTGTAAATCCACCGGGGTGTCGTCCGGCAGTTTTGTCTCGGTTTGCTTTGATTCACTCATGAACTGCTCCGTTGTACGATTCAAGAATGGCGAGCCATTGCATGGCCCGCCATCAAAGTTACACGACTGTGTTAATACCGTTCACCTTCCGACTTGTCGGTGGCGTAGGAGTGGACGGTGTAACGCACGCTACGCCCATCTACCTCCTGCCGCACCAAACCGAATCCCGGTTCCTTCTTGGGACGGTTGACGAGATAGGACATGGTCGGGCTTTCCACGCCGCGGCTGGAGTTGAATGCCGTGACACGGATGTAGTGATTGGGGAATGTCTTGCGGCAGTTGTTGATCTCCATCATGATCCCGGCGGGATCCTTGAGGTCGAACATCGGCATGCCGAACATTTCCCAATAGGTGTTGCGCGGGTGCGGATCGTCGGTATATTCGACACTGACCGCCCAGCCGTTTTTAAGCGCATATTTTATTTGCGCAGCGATTTGCGCGTCGGTCAGGTCGGGCAGATAAGAAAACTGCCCTTGCGTAACGCGATTGCCCGGATTTGTCATCATGATAATTTCTCCTTTAACAATGATCAGAAGCTTGCGGTGGTGGACGGAACAAAGTCGGCCGTGTCGGTGGAATCGTAGTTGAAGGTGATGTCCTTCCACGTATCCAGTGCGGCCTTGAGCGGACTGCACCACTTGGCTGCATCCTGCAGGATCTGCGGACCTTCGTTCCAGATATCTTTGCCTTCGTTGCGCGCCATTACCATGCATTCCAGCGCAACACGGTTGGCGACTGCGCCCGCCTGTATGCCTTGTGGATGGCCGATCGTGCCGCCGCCGAATTGCAGTATCACGTCGTCACCCAGATAGGTCAGCAACTGGTGCATCTGACCGGCATGGATACCACCGGAAGCCACCGGCATCACCTTGTTCAGCGAAGCCCAGTCCTGCTCGAAGAACAGGCCCTTTTCAAGTTGCACCGGCGTATGGGTATCCAGCAGGGTGTCGTAGAAACCGCGGATCATCAGCGGATCTCCTTCCAGCTTGCCGACCACGGTACCGGCATGGATGTGATCCACGCCCGCCATGCGCATCCACTTGCAGATCACGCGGAAATTCATGCCGTGATTCTTCTGGCGCGAGTAGGTCGAGTTGCCCGCGCGGTGCAGGTGCAGGATCATGTCGTTCTTGCGCGCCCACTTGGCCATCGACTGGATCGCGGTGTAGCCGATCACGAGGTCGATCATGACGATGGCGCTGCCGAGCGACTTCGCGAACTCGGCGCGCTCGTACATGTCCTCCATCGTGCCGGCGGTGACATTCAGG
>JBBRDZ010000118.1:0-7469 GCA_038203435.1 Burkholderiales bacterium | reverse complement strand
AGCGCTTCCAGTTTTTCTTTTGCCTGCTCGCGCGACAGGGTGGGCAAGGTGCCGGTCAGTACAAAGGTCTTGCCGCTCAGCGGTTGCACTGCTGCAACTTGCATCCGGTGTTCCGCCCAGTTTACCCCGCAGGCGCGCAATTGTTCTATCACTTCGCGGTTGTGTGCCTCCGCCAGGAAAGCCGCGATGCTCTGCGCCACCACCGGGCCGACGTCATGCACCTGCTGCAGCGTATCCGCATCGGCGACCAGCAGATTATCCAACGAGCCGAAGTGTTGCGCCAAAT
Source organism: Burkholderiales bacterium (assembly GCA_038203435.1). Taxonomy (GTDB): domain Bacteria; phylum Pseudomonadota; class Gammaproteobacteria; order Burkholderiales; family Gallionellaceae; genus Gallionella. The sequence continues at coordinate 7,183 of JBBRDZ010000118.1, read as the reverse complement.
CTTTTGCGGTGGTCTCGCCGACATTGCGGATGCCGAGTGCAAAAATGAAGCGCGCCAGCGTGGTGTGTTTGCTGTGTTCGATCGCGGCGAGCAGATTGACCGCGGATTTTTCGCCCATGCGTTCCAGATTGACGATCGCGACAAGGCCGAGCTTGTACAGATCCGCCGGGCTGCCGACGATATGCGCATCCACCAGTTGTTCGACCAGTTTGTCGCCCAGCCCGTCGATATTCATCGCGCGCCGACTGGCAAAATGCAGCAGCGCCTGCTTGCGCTGCGCCGGGCAGAACAGTCCGCCGCTGCAGCGCCAGGCCGCTTCGCCTTGCTCGCGCACGATGGCGCTGCCGCATACCGGGCATTTGCCATGCAGTTGCCGGAACAGGTCGAAGGGTGCCCCGGCATCTGCCGGGCGACGCTCGAGCACCACAGCGACCACTTCCGGGATCACATCGCCGGCGCGGCGCACGATCACCGTGTCGCCGATGCGTACATCCTTGCGCCGCGTCTCATCCTCGTTGTGCAGCGTGGCATTGGAAACGGTGGTGCCGCCAACGAACACCGGCTCGAGTTTCGCGACAGGCGTCAGTTTGCCGGTGCGCCCTACCTGAATTTCGATGTCGTTGAGCCGTGTAATCTGTTCTTCCGCCGGGAACTTGTGTGCGACCGCCCAGCGTGGTTCGCGCGAAACGAAACCGAGCTGCGCCTGCAAGGCCAGGCTGTTGACCTTGTACACTACGCCATCGATGTCGAACGGCAAGCCATCCCGCTTGCTGGCGGTAGCGCGGTGGAATTCCACCAGTCCCTGCGCGCCCTGCACCACGGTGCGCTCGCTGCTCACCGGCAGGCCCATCTTGCCCAGCGCATCGAGAACCTCACCATGCGTTGCCGGCAATTCCCATCCCTTCACTTCGCCCAGTCCATAAGAGAAGAACGACAACCTGCGCTTCGCGGCCAGTGCCGGATCAAGCTGGCGTATGCCGCCTGCCGCGCCGTTGCGCGGATTCACCAGCGTGGGCAAACCCTGCGCGCGCTGCTGCTCGTTGTATTGCTCGAAATCGGGACGCGACATATAGATCTCGCCGCGCACTTCCAGCACCGCTGCTTTGCAGCCTTCTAACAACAGCGGAATCTGGCGGATGGTGCGCACGTTCTGCGTCACGTCTTCGCCGACCGACCCGTCGCCGCGCGTGGTTGCCTGCTTAAGCTTGCCCTGCTCGAATCGCAAATTGATCGCGAGGCCGTCGAATTTCAGCTCGCAGGCATATTCGACCGGCGCATCATCCACGCCCAACTTCAGTTCCTTGCGCACCCGCGTATCGAAAGCCAGTGCGCCCTGGTCGCTGATGTCGGTCTCGGTGCGGATCGACAGCATCGGCACGGCATGAAACACCTGCTGAAAACTATCCAGCGGTTGGCCGCCGACACGCTGCGTTGGTGAATCATGCAGTTCGAGTAATTCGGGGTATTGTGCTTCGAGTTGTTGCAGTTCGCGGAACAGTTTGTCGTATTCCGCATCGGGGAGGGTCGGCTGGTTCAACTCATAGTAGGCACGATTGTGCCGTTCAATTTCAATGCGCAGGTGGGCAGCGCGGTTGCTGTCTTTGGTCGGGGTCACCATCAGGAAAATAAGCGGCGCGCCTGCGAACTGCCCGGTATCAATCCTTTGGCGCACATCTTCAGCTCGACGTCGTTGATCTGCTCGCGGATCAACGCCAGTCCGCTGTCGTTGAGCAGCACGCGATGATCGTCCACCATTTTGACCTGCAGCTCCTTGGCCAGCACACCCGCGACCTGCATCATCCGGTCGAACTGCGGGCCGGGTTCTGCCACGCGCGGCACGTCGAGCAACAGAGTGATGCCCGTGCTGCTGGTGGTATCCAGGTTGAGGTGCTGGAACGGTTGGCTATCCTGGTTGCTCAGGCTGAAGCGGCTGTGCCCCTGGGTGTCCTTCAAATGGAACGCGCCATCCGCTTCCAGCGTCATGCTCAGCAGGTTCGCCACCTGCGCGATGCGCGCGCCCAGCAACAAGCGACCGGTAGGCGGAATCAGATTGACACCCACCATCTGGTCCACCTCGGCGCAGAACCCGTCCAGCTCGGCCGCATGACGGTAGGTCTCGTGTATGTCGGGAACGGTGCTGTCGGCTTTGATGGCGGTCGCAATGCCCAGCACCAGATCGCGGAAGTCCGCCAGCTTCGCCTCGCTGATCGCGCCGCTGCGATCCACCAGTTGCAGCGCAACGCGCAAGCGCGAATACAGCACCGGGCTTTCGGCAATGGCGCGTTCCCACTTGTGTGTGCCCAGCGGCAGACCGCACACCTGCACCGGCTTGCGGAAATCGAACTTGCGCTGCCAGAAACCATCCAGCACGGCAGCATGGCTGGGTTCGGCCAGGCGCAACTCGATGATGAAGTCGCTGCGTGCATTCAGCAGCGCGCAGGCATCGTCGAGCAGGTTGTTGGCAGGCGGCTCGATGAGCGTGGCATCGGCGACCGCATCCTGGTTGATGATGGTATCGATGCTATCGGCATCGACCATGCCGACGTGCGCTTCGGGCAACAGGCTGTCGGCCGGTGCGCTGTCGCTGCCCTGATACAGCGCATCCGCATGGCTCGCCTTGAACGCCGTGCCGAACTTGCGCAGGTATCGCCGTTGCTGCCACCAGCCGAAGACATACACCGCGACGATCACGCCGAGACCGATCGCCAGCAAAGCTTTTTGTAATTCGCTCATAGCAGAACCATAACAAATATTCGCAACAGGGCAAAGATTATCTCACGGCAATGACCGGCAAATGACAGATTCACCGTCCTGCCCAGCGTGGACGAACGCAGCAACGGCCAAACGCCACGTTGGCTAGGCCAGCGGCAATTCCGAGTTGCTCATGCCGATCGCGGCGACTTCTTCCAGCGCTTTGAGGAACTGCTGTTGTTCGTGCAACTTGGCCAGCGATTCCGGATGCGTCTTGCCGCGCATCTGGGCGATGCGCGCGCGGCTGACCGCAGACAATTCCCAGACCAGCCCGTCCAGCAACTCGTCCGCCAATTCAGGTTTGTTGCACACCAGCACCATGTCGCAACCCGCATTCAGCGCCGCCTCGGCGCGCTGCACGATGCCGCCCGCCACGGTCGCACCTTCCATGCTCAGGTCGTCGCTGAAGATGCAGCCTTCGAAACCCAGTTGTTCACGCAGTATCCGCTTGAGCCACACCGGCGAGAATCCGGCCGGCTGGCTGTCCACCCGGGGATAGATCACATGCGCGGGCATCACCGCGGTCAGGCCGTAGTTCACCATCTGCCGGAACGGCACCAGATCGCACAACTCGATATCGACGAACTCGCGCTCGTCCACCGGAATGTCCAGGTGCGAATCGGCCTGCACGTACCCATGCCCGGGAAAATGCTTGCCGACCGAGTGCATGCCGCCCTGTCTCAATCCCAGCAACAGGCTGTGCGCCAGCTCGCCGATCGCCTGCGGATCGCTGTGAAAGGCGCGGTCGCCGATCACGCTGCTCTGACCATAGTCGACGTCCAGCACCGGCGTGAAGCTGAAGTCGATGCCGCAGGCGCGCAACTCCGCCGCCAGCACATAGCCGGCCTGTTGCGCCAAATGGCGCGCGCGTTGCGGATGCGCATCCCAGATCCTGCCCAGTTCACGCATTGCCGGGATCCGGGCAAAGCCTTCGCGAAAGCGCTGCACCCGTCCGCCCTCGTGATCCACCGCGATCAGCAGCGGCGGCGTGCGCAGCGCGTGGATCGCGGCAGTGAGTTGGGCCAGCTGGCCGGGCGATTCATAATTGCGCGCAAACAATATCACCCCACCGACCAGCGGATGGCACAACCGCGCCTCGTCCTCCGGCGTCAGCGTCTTGCCCAGCACATCCAGCATCACCGGCCCCAAACCCATACTTGCTCCCGATCAGATAAAAAACCAAAACTCCATAATATCCTTGTAGGAGCACGCCCTGCGTGCGATTATCATTTTGGTCGCGGGCAGGGCCCGCTCCTACAGGGTTTCCAGCAAACCAACATCAGCAGGAACAAATCCAGACTCACAAATTTCTTACCGATCCAGCGGACTCACCACACCCTTGCCGCCCTTGTTCAATACATGCGTATAGATCATCGTAGTGGAAACATCCGAATGGCCGAGCAATTCCTGCACTGTCCTGATGTCGTAGCCGGATTGCAACAGATGCGTGGCAAACGAATGGCGCAAGGTATGCGGCGTGGCCGGCTTGACCAGCCCGGCATCGCGCACCGCCTGCTTCACTGCGCGCTGCACACCCTTTTCGTCCACATGATGACGACGCGTCTTGCCAGAGCGTGGATCGACCGACCGATTCTTCGAAGGGAATATATATTGCCAGCCCCACTCAAGGCCGGCGTTTGGATATTTCTTGTCCAGCGCAAAAGGCAGATAAACATCACCATAACCCTGCGCCACATCTTCATCGTGCAGGGCCTTCACCTTGGCAAGGTGCGCCTTGAGCAGTGCAGTCACCGACTCGGGCAACATCGTCACCCGGTCCTTGAAACCTTTGCCTTCGCGCACCAAAATCTCGTGCCGCGCAAAATCAACATCCTTCACCCGCAAGCGCACCGCCTCCATCAAACGCATCCCTCCGCCATACAAAAGTGAAGCGATCAGCGCGTGTGTTCCGGACAGTCGCGACAGCACTGCCTGCACCTCGCCCACTGTCAATACCACCGGCAATCGTTTGGGCGCTTTGGCCTGCGTGACGTTGTCCAGCCAAGGCAACTGAATCTCCAGCACTTCGCGGTAGAGAAACAATATTGCCGACTTGGCCTGATTTTGAGTGGAAGCGGAAACTTTACCTGCCACCGCCAAATGTGTAAGAAACGATTCTATATCGCGCGCCCATGTCTTTTGGATGGCGCTTGCCGTGGAAGAGAATATAGCGTTTAATCCAGTCCACGTAAGTGTGTTCGGTGCGAATGCTGTAGTGTTTCACACGCAATTTATCGCGAACCTGGTCAAGCAATTTGGGAGGTTTTGCTGTGGTGCTTTTATCAGACAAATTAGGGTGTACCATAATTTCGCCCTCAATGAATACGTGGCATTGCAAGCCACACGCCAGATTATACACCTCAAAGGTGCCTTTCTTGGCATTTTTTAGGGTGTCTACTTTACGTTAGGCACAAAGCGCCAGCCATATTGAGGGAACCCGTAGCCGGACTGCCTCAAACATGCTCGCCCGAACAAGTGATGAAGCGCCCTCTTCGCATAGTTTGAAAACGTCAGTCCAGACCCTCCAATATGGCTGGCAGAGAATGATCGCAGGAAGTGATGCAATCAGCCTGGAATGGATGCAGGCAATAACGCGCACCAACGCTGGGAAATTCAGGGGAAAGGTGAATAAAAAATAATAATAAGTAAACGTGAGATCGAACACATATTAACAAGATAGGCAGTGCGTCCTGCGGCGCCCGCTAGCGCGGTCACCACGTTCGCCCTGAAAGCATGCCACTAGGATGCGCCAGAACGGGTCTAGAATCGATTGGAGAGTGTCAGATGATACCTTGGCCTAACCCAGACGTTCGAGCGGACATGAATACACCCTCATGCCGCTCAACTTGACGTTAGGGCTTGCATCCATGATGATCAAAGCTCAAAAATATTTGCTGGCTAGCTTATGGCTATGTTTTGCCGTGGGGGCGGCCGTCACTTGCTTCATTCTTTTTAAGGCAGGTTGTGCAGGAGACGCCAAGGGTGGCTCTCTTGGCGACCCGGTGCGGGCATTACAACTAGAGAGTTATAGTCTGTTGCCTTTTATTCTCAGTGCTGTCTTTGGCGGTGCCGCGATTGGTTTGATGTCGAAGTCCATTCATCGCGTTGTACAAGGAGGAACCTTTGCTACACTTATTCTTTTATGCTTATGGCTGACCGGTATGAAATTTGAAACTTGGGGTGTTCAGTCATGCTTCTAGCCCTAACCCAGCGCTCAAGCGGGACCGCGCGAAAGCGCGCGGCCCCTTAGCTCCACGTTAGGCCTATGAAACATTTCGCCGTAGTTTTACTTCTTGTGCTTAGCGTTCAGACACAAGCTTCATACGCCGATCCCCAAAGATTCGTCGTAGTTGGTCGTGGTCTTATTTTTGCGCTTGCAGAACCAACTGGTTGGAAGATGGATACTGAGAGTGGCAAAAGGGATGGCATTCCGGTTGTATTTTATCCTTCAGGCCAATCATGGGATAACGCGCCTGTTGTGATGTACGCAAATACAGCAGTGAAAAGCTGTCAACCTAGCCAAAGTTTAGCCGCGTTCATTAATGACGATATTAAGGAAATCAAAGGCCATGACTCTGACCTTCGCGTTAGTGATGGTGGCACATTAAGTGCGGATGGGAGAAAGGCGATCCTAAAAGAGTTTTCGGGCGACCGCTATGGCAATCACGAAGTTGTTGCGTATATAGATGAAAAAGATGTATTTGTATCCGTCACTCTCAGCGCGAAGACTTCGCAACAGTATAAGGATGCTATCTCTTTGTTCAGAGCGCTGGTCACAAGTTATCAATATGTCGGGAGTTCTGGTGGTTGTGCCAAATAAGCCTAACCTGGCAGTCAAGCGGGACTGCGCAAAAGCGCGCAGCCCCTTACTTTTACGTTAGGCCGCAGAGAACACCATGCCCCAATACGATCTTTGGCTAGACTTGGAGTGCATCATCGGTGGCGTACAGACCGTCGTTTGCACGCTCTTTACGAAACGGGACTTTCCAGTTCGTCCAATCATTGGAGAGAACATTACTTTTTGGTCAGCCAAAGAGTCACGCGTGAACTTTAAGGTGATCAATGTCCCTGGAATCCAAACTCTTCACTACGTGCCTACGGAAATCGACGACCTAGCCCATCACTTCCATCCAAACGATGGTGGGGTTTCAGCTAACACATGTGTGAGGTGTCGGCCCGTACAGGTCGCAACCATTGCTGATGCACGTCTTGTTGTCGACTTTCTGTCCTCACAACACGGTTTTGCACTTGATCCATATGGGTCAAACAAGCTCGATGGGACCGACAATGCTGCCTAACCCTGCGCTCAAGTTCGCTCCCTCCGGTCGCTGGGACGCGCCTTCGGCGCGCCCCTTAGCTTCACGTTGGGCATCGAATATGCCTCTAAATTGGGAGAGAGAACATGACTGAACGATTGACTTCACCTTGGCTT
>JBBRDZ010000117.1:0-7587 GCA_038203435.1 Burkholderiales bacterium | reverse complement strand
CCTTTGCTTATCTGGTACCCGCGCTGCTCGCCGGCGGCAAGGTGATCATCTCGACCGGCACCAAGAACCTGCAGGACCAGTTGTTCCAGAAAGACCTGCCCATGGTGCGCGATGCACTCAAGGCGCCGGTCTCGGTGGCCTTGCTCAAGGGGCGTGCCAACTATGTGTGCCACTACCATCTGGCGCGCACCGAATCCGACGGCATGTTCAAGACGCGGGAGGACATCAAGCATCTGGGCAAGATCAAGAGCTACGCCAAGATCAGCGACTCCGGCGACAAGAGCGGACTGGCCGACGTGCCGGAGAACGCGGCTATCTGGATGCAGGTGACCTCGACGCGCGACAATTGCCTCGGACAGGAATGCCCCAACCACAAGGAATGTTTCGTGCTCAAGGCGCGCACCGATGCGATGAAGGCGGACATCGTGGTGGTGAACCATCATCTTTTTTTCGCCGATGTGATGCTGCGCGACGAGGGCGTGGCGGAACTGCTGCCGGCCTGCAACACGGTGATCTTCGACGAGGCGCACCAGTTGCCCGAGACCGCCAGCCTGTTCTTCGGCGAGACATTGTCCACTTCTCTGCTGCTCGATCTGGCACGCGACACGCGCATCGAGACGGCGGCCGCGGCCAAGGATTTCGCACCGCTGCCCAAAGCCTGCGACGAGCTGGACAAGGCCGCGCGCGACCTGCGGCTGGTGTTCAAGAAGGAAGGCCGCATGCCTGCCGCCGCGACCGACAGTGTCAAAGAGTTCGCACCGGCGTTGAAGACCCTGAGCGACAAGATCATCCAGTTGTCCGCCCTGCTGGAAAAACAGGCGGAGCGTAGCGAGGGGTTGGAGAACTGCTGGCAGCGCACGCAAGCCTTGTCGCAACAGCTCAAGCATTGGCAAAACGGCGACGAACCGGACCAGGTGCGCTGGCTGGAAGTGTTCCATCATTCTTTGCAACTCAACACCACGCCGTTATCGATCGCGGAGATCTTCGAGAAGCAGATCGTCGGCAGCGCGCGCGCGTGGATATTCACTTCCGCGACGCTCGCGGTGAAGCAGGATTTTTCGCACTACCAGGGCGAGATGGGTTTGCTCGACGCAAAGACCGCGTGCTGGGACAGCCCGTTCAACTACGCTGAACAGGCGCTGCTGTATGTGCCGCAGAACCTGCCCGACCCGAACAGCATGGAATACACCGAAGCGGTGGTGCAGGCCGCGTTGCCGCTGATCGAAGCCAGCAAGGGTCGCGCCTTTCTGCTATTCACCAGTCTGCGCGCGATGCAGCGCGCTCACGAGATGCTGCAGGCGGAATTCGACCGGCGCGGTTGGAACTACCCGCTGCTACTGCAGGGCGAAGGCTCGCGCAACGAGTTGCTGACGCGCTTCCGCTCGCTCGGCAATGCGGTGCTGCTCGGCAGCCAGTCGTTCTGGGAAGGCGTGGACGTGCGCGGCGATGCACTGTCGCTGGTGGTCATCGACAAGCTGCCGTTCGCCCCACCCGACGATCCGGTGCTGGCAGCGCGCATCGCACAACTTAACAAGCAGGGACGCAACGCGTTCATGGAATACCAGTTGCCGCGCGCCATCATCACGCTGAAACAGGGCGCGGGGCGTTTGATACGCGACGAAACGGATAGAGGCGTGCTGATGATCTGCGACCCGCGCCTGATCAGCAAACCCTATGGCAAGCGCATCTGGCAAAGCCTGCCGCCGATGAAGCGCACCCGCATCGAGGCTGAGGCGGTGGAATTCTTCAAGACCGACTAGTCTGGCATCCCGGTTCCCGCAGTCCTAGTCCGGTGCACCACCGCTGACCAGACGCACGTTGAGCATCTCTTCTTTGCCGCCGGGAACAACGGCGATCAAATAAAAAGGCTGGGGAACTACTTGACCTGTCTGCAACTCAATCTAATCTGCCGATAGAAACAATCGAAACAATTTACTTTTTACAACACCGGCAAAATAGTATGCTGTGAACCGTGACTTATGGTCACTTGATCGATAGTCAATTTATTCAACTACTGTGAGGTGAATAACATGAAACTCAAAGGAAGCAAAACCGAGCAATCCCTGAAAGACGCCTTCGCCGGCGAGTCCATGGCCAACCGCCGTTATCTGTATTTCGCGGGCAAAGCCGATATAGAAGGCTACAACGACGTATCCGCGCTGTTCCGTTCCACCGCCGAAGGCGAGACCGGGCATGCACACGGACATCTGGAATACCTGGAGCAATGCGGCGATCCAGCCACCGGCCTGCCGTTCGGCGGCACACAGGACAATCTGAAAAGTGCGGTAGCGGGAGAGACCCACGAGTACACCGACATGTACCCCGGCATGGCCAAGACCGCACGCGCGGAAGGTTTCAACGAGGTAGCCGACTGGTTCGAAACGCTGGCCAAGGCAGAGCGTTCCCACGCCAACCGCTACCAGAAAGCGCTCACCGAGTTCAAGCCCTGAATCCGCAATTGTAGCCCCGGTCCGGCCGTGTTCACCACGGCCGGCATTTCCTTGAGCTAGCAATCGAACAGGAATACCCCATGGCCGACCCTACCCGCGAAGGCAATCTGGAAGCCCCTACCCGCCATCCCCTGGACTGGAAGAGCGAGGATTTCTACAACGAGGCGTTGTTGTTCGACGAACTGGAACGGGTCTTCGACATCTGCCACGGCTGTCGCCGTTGCGTCAGTCTGTGCCAGTCATTTCCCACCCTGTTCGATCTGGTCGACGCATCCCCCACGCTGGAAGTCGATGGCATCCCCAAGGCGGACTATGCCAAGGTGGTCGATCATTGCTACCTGTGCGACCTGTGCTATATGACCAAATGTCCCTATGTGCCGCCGCACGAATGGAACGTGGATTTTCCGCATCTGATGCTCAGAGCCAAGGCGGTCAAGTTCAAGAACGGCGAGGTGAAATTGCGCGACCGCATCCTGACCAGCACCGACACCGTCGGCAGCCTGGCCGGTATCCCGGTGGTGGCCCAGGTGGTCAATGCGGTCAACAAGATCGGTATCGCCCGCAAAGGTCTGCAGGCCGTGGCCGGTATCCATGCCGATGCCTGGCTGCCGGAGTTTCACAGCAACCCGCTGCGCAAGCGTCTTTCCAAACGTATCGATACTGTTCATCGCAGTTCAGTTCAGGCAGAACCGGCGGGAACCACCAAAGGCAAAGTCGCGCTGTTCGCGACCTGTTACATGAACCGCAACGAGCCGGGGCCTGGCGAAGATTTCGTCGCGGTGTTCGAACACAATGGCATCCCCGTCACACTGGCGGAACAGGAACGCTGCTGCGGCATGCCCAAGCTGGAGCTGGGCAATCTCGATGCGGTGGCCAAAGCCAGGGAGTTCAACATCCCGGTACTCGCCAAACTGGTCGACGAGGGCTGGGACCTGACCGCGCTGGTTCCCTCCTGCGTGTTGATGTTCAAGCAGGAACTGCCGCTGATGTATCCGGACGATGCTGAAGTGCAGAAGGTGAAGCAGGCATTCTTCGATCCCTTCGAATATCTGATGCTGCGCCACCGTGAAGGCAAACTCAGAACGGATTTCAGACAGACTTTGGGTAAAGTGGCCTATCATGCCGCCTGCCATCAACGCGTGCAGAACATCGGCCAGAAGACCCGCGAGACTTTATCGCTGGTGCCGGACACCACAGTGGAGATCATCGAGCGCTGTTCCGGTCACGATGGCACCTACGCGGTGAAGCAGGAATTCCATGCATCCGCGATGAAGATCGTGATGCCGGTGGTGGAACGGGTCAGGAAAGCCGAAGCACAGCATTACGGCAGTGATTGTGCGATGGCCGGCCACCACATCGAAAACGGTCTCAAGGATGGCCGCGCACCTGAACACCCGATCACCCTGCTGCGCCAAGCTTACGGGATTTGAATCCTGACGCGATCTAATCAAACAGGAGCATAAAATGTCACATGAAGGCTACCACGAACCCGTCGAACTGCTCAGCGCGGAAACCCGCGACATGCACCGTGCCATCACCTCACTGATGGAAGAACTGGAGGCGGTGGACTGGTATAACCAGCGCGTCGATGCCTGCAGCGATTCGGACTTGAAAGCGATACTCGCCCATAATCGCGACGAGGAAAAGGAGCATGCGGCGATGGTGCTGGAATGGATACGGCGTCACGATCCGCGCTTCGACAAGGAATTGCACGATTACCTATTCACCGACAAACAGATCGCGCATAAATGACGCCGGCATCCCGCACACCATCATGAGCAAACTGACGCGCGACGATCTGTACTCCCTGGAAAAATATGCCGCGATGCGGCAATCGTTCCGTGCCAGCGTGATGGAACACAAGAAACTTCGCAGACTGGCTTTAGGCGACCACGCCACCGTGTATTTCGAGGACCGGATGACGATGCAATACCAGGTGCAGGAAATGCTGCGCCTGGAACGGATATTCGAACCCGAAGCTATCCAGCAGGAACTGGATGTCTACAACCCGCTCATCCCGGACGGCAACAACTGGAAAGCGACCTTCATGCTCGAGTATGAAGATGCGGATGAGCGACGCAACGCACTGGCACGCCTGATCGGCATCGAGAAAGCCATCTGGGTTCAGGCCGAAGGCCATGACAAGGTGTTCCCGGTCGCCAACGAAGACATGGACCGGACTACCGAAGACAAGACCTCTGCGGTGCATTTCCTGCGCTTCGGATTCTCCCCGGAAATGTGCGCCGCGATCAAGCAAGGCGCGCACATACAGGCAGGTATCAGCCACCCTGAATACCATGCAGAAGTGAAGATCACCGGCAGGATGCGCGACTCCCTGGCCGGCGATCTGGACTGAACCGGATCCCGTCCATCCGTCGATACTGCCCGGAACGTTCACAACAATTTGTAATGCACTGCGGCAAACCCGACTGATTTAACACCAAGGAGAACATCATGAGTTCATTGAGCATCTGGCATTGGCTGATCGTGTTGCTGGTTATCGTGCTGGTGTTTGGCACCAGGAAGCTGCGCGATGTAGGCGGCGATCTGGGTGGTGCAGTAAAGGACTTCAAGAAAGCGCTGGGAAGCGATGAGACATCTTCACGTCACAGCCATGATGGGAAATAAAACTACTCACGATTGAACCGGTCCGTACCGGACTGAACGACTGTCCGGTTCATCGCGTACGCGCAGCCACATCCTGCCTGGATCGTCAGTTCAACCCAGCGGCAACACCAGTTTGGCCACCAATCCGCCGCCGGGATTCCCGGACAGGACAAACTCGCCATCATGCAAGCGCGCGGCACGCTCGACGATCGCCAGACCCAGTCCCGAACCGGTCGAGTTACTGCGCGCGGATTCCAGCCGGACAAATGGACGCTTCACTGTGTCGAGCTGCGCGGCCGGAATACCGCTGCCGCGATCCTCTACCGCCAGCACAACCCTGCCTGCCTCGCGCCTGAGGCGTATGGTGACTTCGCCACCGCCATATTTGACGGCATTGTCGAGCAGATTGCTGAGTGCCCGTTTAAGCAACAACGGTCGGACGGGAAGCATCGGCACATCCTGGACATCGAGCGACAACGAGCGTGCCTGCGCGGAAAATTGTTGGGCGATCTCCTGCACCAGCAGCTTCAAATCGGCAGATTGCGCGACTTCGATTTCATCGAGGCGCGCATAATCGAGAAATTGCTGGATCACACCGTCCATCTGCGCGACATCGGCAGCCAGACCTTCGCGCAGCGATTCATCTGCACTCAGTTCGGCAGCGATGCGCACCCGCGCCAGCGGGGTACGCAAGTCATGCGAGATGCCGGCCAGCACCAGTGCGCGCTCGCGTTCGTTGGCCGCCAGATCCGCGGACATCTGGTTGAAGGCGCGCGACACTGCCGCGATCTCCCTCGCTCCGCTCTCGGGCAACGGTTGCGGAGATATACCCTGCCCCACTTGCAGCGCGGCATGTGCCAGCTGTTTCAGGGGCCGTGCAACCTGGCGCGCGATAAGATACGCGCCCGGCAAGGCCAGCGTGAAGACCAGTATGCTCCAGGGCAACAATACGCGGTATACCGAGTTCTCCACCCGTTCCTTGGGCAGCGCGACCCAGAATTCTGCATGGCCGATGAAAAAACTCACCCACAAGGCCTGTTCGCCATTGTGTTCAGACGCAAAACGGGTGTCCTCTCCCAGGCTGTCACGCACTTTGGCCATCATCATGCGCAAATCCTCGGGATGCTCGGGCAGTGGCTGGAGGACGTCCCCCGCTTCGGCCATCTGCACGCGCAGCCCTTCGGACGCCGCCAATTCGGCCAACAGGGCGGAACGCCATTCTGGTGCGGCCGACAGCACGGCGGCCCGGGTCAGGTTCACAACCGACACCACCAGTTGTGCCATCTGTTTCGCGTGCGGCTCCTGTTGCACCTGGCGGAACATCGCCACGGAAGCCGCGAGCGACAGCACGATCAACACCACGATCAGCAAAAAGGAGCGGGCCAGCAGCGAGCTTGGTACCTGTATCACGGCGTCGCTCCATCCGGCACAAACACATAGCCGTGCCCCCACACCGTCTGGATGAAGCGCGGCTTGGCGGCATCCGGTTCGATCAGTTTGCGCAGTCGCGATACCTGCACGTCGATGGCGCGATCGAACGGTTCGTGGTCTCGTCCGCGTGCCAGTTCCATCAACTTGTCGCGCGAAAGCGGCAGGCGCGGATTCGTCACCAGCGCCTTGAGCAGCGCAAACTCTCCGGTCGTCAGCGAGATCTGCTCACCGGATCGGGTCAGTATGCGCGTGGCGAGGTTCAGATCGCACTCGCCGAAAGCGAAATTCCTTACCTCGCTCTCCGGCGCACCAACCGGCTGGAATCCCTTGCGTCGCAATACCGCGTTGATGCGCGCCACCAGTTCGCGGGGATTGAACGGTTTCGGCAGGTAGTCGTCCGCTCCCATCTCCAGTCCGACGATGCGGTCGAGCTCGTCGCCTTTGGCGGTGAGCAATATCACCGGTATGGTCTCGCCGGCATCGCGCAATCGCCGCAAGATCGCCAGCCCGTCTTCATCGGGCAGCATCAGATCCAGCACCAGCAGATGATAACGCTTCAGCGCCAGCGCCTTGTCCAGCATCTTGCCATCGCCAACCGCTTTGACCTCGAAATCCTGCTCGGACAAATAGCGCAACAGCAGGTCGCGTAACCTTGCGTCGTCATCTACCAGCAAAATCCGATGTGCATTATTCATTGCGTCATGATACACAGAACCTGCCCATGACAGGGAGAGCCCGGCTGATTGAAACAAACATTTACATCTTGGGCTATGGATAAAACATGCTGCTTACGTTCCAATCCTGTTATCTGTTCAATGACAGTCCTGACGTGATCCAGACACGGAGAAAAACTTATGAACGCTATTTCAAAAATGCTCGTTGCTACAGGCATCATCGCTGCGCTGGCGCCTTGTGCCATGGCAGCCGACGCCTCTTCATCCTCGAGCTCCGCAGCCGGGGCTGTCGCCGGCAGCAACGCTGAAAACCGGCTTACTTTCAGCGAACGCATAGAACGCATGAAGACCATGACGCCGGAGCAGCGCACCAGGGAACGCGAACTGATGCATCAGGAAATGCTCAGCCTTACACCCGAACAACG
>JBBRDZ010000116.1:0-8076 GCA_038203435.1 Burkholderiales bacterium | reverse complement strand
ACCCGCGCAGCGGCCTGGTGCCGCCGGGCAAGTTCATTCCGGTTCTGGAAGAGACCGGATTGATCTATGAGGTCGGGCGCTGGGCGCTGCGTCAGGCCATCACAGATCATCTGCGCTGGCGAAAAGCCGGACTGCCTGCGGTGCGCATCGCGGTGAACGTGTCGCCGCTGCAACTGCGCGATCACAACTTCGTTACCGAGATCGAGCGGAATGTCAGTATCGACGCGCATGCGGCGGAAGGACTGGAGCTGGAGATCACGGAAGGCATGATCATGGAAAATTTCCAGTACAGTTCCACCATCCTGCAGGCGGTCCGCGCGATGGGCGTGACCATCGCCATCGACGATTTTGGCACCGGCTTCTCCTCGCTCGGTTACCTGACCAAACTGCCGGTAACCACGCTGAAGATCGACCGCTCATTCATCATCGAAATAACTGCCGGGCCGGAGGGACTGGCGCTGGTGTCGACCATCATCAGCCTGGCGCATGCATTGAAGCTCAAGGTGGTGGCTGAGGGCGTCGAATCCGAAGAACAATCGAACTTGCTGCGCTTGCTTGGCTGCGACGAGATGCAGGGCTATCTGTTCAGCAAACCGGTGTCGGCGGAAATCTTCGAATCTAGCTTCCTTGCGCCTCCTCGGACTGGCTGCGAAACCGATGAGTGACTGGCCTGGCTCGTGGGCCATCAATTCAAGCAGCCGTGGCGTCATGCTCGGCACCGTACTATTCAGTGCGCTACTCATCGGCGTCATGTGGAGTACGGAGCTCTCCCTGGTACAGATCGATCGTGAAAATACGATCCGCGTCGCGATAGAGCGCAATGACACCGTCGTCATTGCGCTTGAGGAATACGCCGTTCGCACCATCGAAAGTGCCGACGTCGTCGTCGAGTCCCTGATCCTCGAATATAAACGCAGCAGCGGAAAGGTGGACCTCAACCGATTCGTTGTGGACAACGCTATCAATCGCGATACAATTGCCGGCGTCGCCCTGGTAAACGAGCGCGGCGATGCCATGGCCAGCACATTGGCTGGCAGACCCGCGCGACCGTTGAACGTGGCGGACCGTGAATATTTCCGCACCCAACTCGAGCAAGACAGCGGCAAGCTGTTCATTGGCAAACCGGTGACGGAGCGTATTTCGGACAAAGCATTGATCCCGTTCTCGCGGCGCATCAATAAGGCTGACGGCACATTCGGCGGAGTGGCGATTGCATTCGTTCCGCCGGCACGCTTCACCACTGTCTTGCATGAAGCGATACTGCGCCCGAACGACACCATATCGCTGGTCGGACTGGATGGCATCACCCGGGCAAGGCTGGTGCAATCGGAATCAAGCTCGGGGCAAGATGTCAGCAAGAGTCCGCTGTTTGCGGAGCAGGCCAAACACCCGGTCGGTGACCTCTTGGCCCGGGGCCAGCTCGACGGTGTGCTGAAGTATTTCAGTTACAGGACTATTCCCGATTATCCGATCATGGCTATCGTGGGAACGCCGAAGGTCGAAGTGTTAGCCGAGTTTCATCGACGGCAGAACAGGACTTTATGGGCTGCGGGATTGGTCAGCGCTGTCATAGTCGGTTTTACCCTGCTGCTGCTGGCTGCGCTTAGAGGCCAGCGGCGCGCCAGTGCTGTCGTCGCGCAAAGCGAGGCGCGCAGCCGCGGGCTGCTATCCGTCTCTTCCGACGGTATCTGCTTTCACCGGGACGGCGAAATCCAATACATCAACGATGCCCTGTTGAAAATGCTCGGCTACCAGCGTCCCGAGGAACTCGTCGGCCGGCAGTTCTATGCGTTGATCCATCCTGACATGCGCGAGTTTCTGCGTGCGAGCCACGCGAAATTTACTGCCACTCACAGCACCGTGCCGCTCGCCGAGGCAGCCATGCTGCGCCAGGACGGCTCCTCCCTCTACGTCGAGACTTCGGCCGCGCCATATCTGCTGGACGGCGTGCTGTGGACCATCACGATCATCCGCGACATCACTGAACGCAAGGCAATCGAAGCGCGCATCAGATACCTCAGTCGCGTCCACGCCGTGTTGAGCGGCATCAATACGCTGATCGTGCACGCGAATGATCGCGACGAGCTGTTCAGCGAGGCGTGCCGGATCGCGGTCGAGCAAGGCGGCTTCCGCATGGCCGCGCTATGCATGGTGGATCGGCACACGAACAAGCTTGTTACGGTGGCAACCGCAGGGAAGGATGATGAACTCCTGAGCTACATCAAAGACAGCCTTGCGTCGGACGGGAATGCATCCAATACCATGACCGCACGGGCGATCAGGGATAAACAGGCCGTTGTATCTAATGATTCGGCAAATGACCCCAAGGTTTTATTCCGCAAGCAATACGCGGAAGCAGGGGTTCGCTCGAAGGCTGTTATCCCGATGATCGCCTCGGATGTTGCGGTCGGAGCGTTCGCATTGTACGCCAGCGAGATTGACTTCTTCCATGATGAGGAGATGAATCTGTTGACGGAATTGGCCGGCGACATCTCATTTGCGATCAATCACATCGAAAAACAGGAGAAGCTCAATTACCTCGCTTATTACGACGAACTTACCGGCCTGGCGAACCGCATTTTGTTTTTCGAGCGTGTTGTGCAATACATGCGCAACGCGAAAATCGGCGGTTACAAACTTGCCGTGTCGATCATTGACCTGGAGCGGTTCAAGAACATCAACGACAGCCTGGGCCGTTCAAACGGCGACATACTATTGAAGCAGGTCGCCGCGTGGCTGTCCGGCAACCTGGGCGACGAAAAACTGGTGGCGCGTCTGGGCGCGGATCAGTTTGCCGTTGTGATGCCGGAGATCAATAAGGAAGGCGACCTGTCCAGACTGTTCGTTCAATTATCAGATGCATTCATGGGACACCGGTTCCAGTTGAATGGGGTGCACGAACTGCGCATCGCCGCCAAGGCGGGAGTTGCGATCTACCCGGACGACGGTGCCGACATCGACATGCTGTTCAGTAGCGCCGAAGCCGCCCTGAAGATAGCCAAGAAGAGCGGTGACCGCTACCTGTTCCACACGAAGCAAATGACGGAACAGGTGGCCGCCAAGCTCACCCTGGAAAACCAGCTGCGCCAGGCGATCGACAACGAGGAGTTCGTGCTGCATTACCAGCCCAAGGTGAATCTCGCGAGTGGCAAAGTCAGCGGTGCCGAGGCGCTGATCCGCTGGAACGATCCGCGCAGCGGCCTGGTGCCGCCGGGCAAGTTCATTCCGGTTCTGGAAGAGACCGGATTGATCTATGAGGTCGGGCGCTGGGCGTTGCGTCAGGCCATCACAGATTGTCTGCGCTGGCGGAAAGCCGGGTTGCCGGCGGTGCGCATCGCGGTGAACGTATCGCCGCTGCAACTGCGCAACAAGGACTTCGTTGCCGAGATCAGGAAGAAAATCGGGATTGATGCGCATGCGGCGGAAGGACTGGAGCTGGAGATCACCGAGGGCATGATCATGGAAGGCGTAAAGCACAGCACTGAAAGCCTGCAGGCGATCCGCGCGATGGGTGTCACCATCGCGATCGACGACTTCGGCACCGGCTTCTCCTCGCTCGGCTACCTGTCCAAACTGCCGTTGGACACGCTGAAGATCGACCGATCGTTCGTGATCGACATGACTGCCGGACCGGAGGGGCTGGCGCTGGTGTCTACAATCATCAATCTGGCGCATGCATTGAAGCTCAAAGTGGTGGCCGAGGGCGTCGAAACTGAACCGCAATCGAAATTGCTGCGCTTGCTGGGCTGCGACGAAATGCAGGGCTTCCTGTTCAGCAAAGCGGTTCCGGCAGAGGAGTTCGAAGCGAAATTTTTGGCAGGGTAAAACTCCGGGTGTCTGTATGAATTCCCGCTCATCACGATGATGAGCGAGTTATTGTCGGCGCGCCAGACAGGGTATCAATCAGCCAGTTTCCTGTTCGCCGCCGCCACCGCGACGCCGTGCTTGACCGGTGCCTTCATCCGGCTGAGCACATCGTCCAGCGCGTTGAGGCACAAGCGCACGTTGCGCGGGTTGCTGGCGTGGCCCATCAGGCCGATGCGCCACACCTTGCCGGCCATCGCGCCAAGCCCCGCGCCGATCTCCAGGCTGTAATCGGACAACAGCAGTGAACGCACTGCGGCTTCGTCCACGCCCTCCGGCACGGCGATCGCGTTCAGTTGCGGCAGGCGTTCCGCTTCCGGCACCACGAATTTCAGCCCCATCGCTTCCAGCCCCGCGCGCAACGCCAGATGATTGTCGTGATGGCGTGTCCAGGCGTTATGCAGACCCTCTTCCTGCAGCATCACCAGCGCCTCGTGCAAACCGTACAGCGCGTTGATCGGCGCGGTATGGTGGTAGGCGCGTTTGGCCGCGCCGCCCCAGTAACCCATCACCAGGTTCAGGTCGAGGAACCAGCTCTGCACCTTGGTCTTGCGATTCTTGATCTTTTCCTGCGCATTCGGGCTGAAGCTGACCGGCGATAGGCCGGGCGTGCAGGACAGGCATTTTTGTGTGCCCGAGTAGATCGCATCGATCTTCCACTCGTCGACCTTGAGCGGCACGCCGCCCAGCGAAGTGACCGCGTCGACGATGGTCAGGCAATTGTGTTTGTGCGCGATCTCGACCAGCGTATGCGCATCGGATAACGCGCCGGTGGAAGTTTCGGCATGCACGAAAGCGACGATCCTGGCATCCGGATTGGCCTTCAGTGCATCTTCCAGTTTTTGCGGATCGACCGCACGGCCCCAGTCGTCCTGAACCATCACCGCGATGCCGCCGATGCGCTCGACGTTCTCCTTCATGCGTCCGGCGAACACGCCGTTCTGGCAGATGATGACCTTGTCACCCGGTTCGACCAGATTGACGAAGCAGGTCTCCATGCCGGCGGAACCGGGTGCGGAAACCGGCATGGTCAGTTCATTGTCAGTCTGGAACGCGAATTTCAGCAGCACCTTCATCTCATCCATCAACGACACGAACAACGGGTCAAGATGGCCGATGGTCGGACGCGACAGGGCTTCGAGTACGCGCGGGCTGACATCGGAAGGGCCGGGCCCCATCAGGATTCGTTGCGGCGGGTGGAACGTTGTTATGGCCATGCTATCTCCTCTTTATTTTTAAGATTGACAATGTGTGTTGCTAACTTTATTCAAGCAATTCTATCCAGTGCCTGACCGGTACCTCGCTCGCGCCGGCCAGGTGCATCTGGCAGCCGACGTTTGCCGAGGCGATCAGCTCGGGTTTACCCTGCTGCAGTGCAGCCAGTTTGTTGTCCAGCAGTTGCCGGGACAAGGTCGGCTGTGTCAGCGTGTAAGTGCCTGCCGCGCCGCAGCACAGGTGACTGTCCGCGACCGGGGTGAGTTGGTAGCCGCAGCGTTTCAGTATCGCTTCGACTGTTCCGCCCAGCTTCTGCCCGTGCTGCAGGGTACAGGAAGAATGGTAGGCGACGCGCCGGCCCTGACCGATCTGTGCAAAGGCATCCATATCTTCGCGGCCGAGAAACTCGTCGCGCAAGATCTCGCTGAGGTCGCGGGTCAGCGCGGCTATGCGTGCGGCCTTTGCCGCATACGCCGCATCGTCCTTCAATGCATGGCCGTAATCTTTCACCATCAGTCCGCAGCCGCTGGCCGTCATCACCACTGCCTCGGCGCCTGCCTCGATATGCGGCCACCATGCATCGATGTTGCGGCGCATCATCGCACGCGCACCCTCGCTGTCCGACAGATGCTGGTTCAGCGCACCGCAACAGCCTGCACCCTGCGCGCTGACCAGCGAGATACCGAGTCGGTCGAGCACGCGCGCCGCAGCGGCGTTGGTGTTCGGCGTCCCCAGCGGTTGTACGCAGCCTTTCAGCACCAGCATGCGTCTGGCGTGGGAACTGGTCGGCGTCGCGGTGGCGATTTGTTTGGCCGGAATCTTTTTCTGCAATTGGCTTGGCAACAGCGGACGGAATACGCGCGCCAGGGTCAGCGCCACGGACATCCTCGATGTGTAGGGGATGACCGTGAGCATGGTCTTGCGCAACAGTTTTTCAGCGAGTGATCGAGGCGCTTTTTGTTCGACGAACTCGCGGCCAATATCGATCAGCCGTCCATAGCGCACGCCTGACGGGCAGGTGGTCTCGCAGGAGCGGCAGGTCAGGCAGCGATCCAGATGCAAACGGGTCTTGCTGCTGGCTTGATTAGCCTCGAGCATTTCTTTTATCAAATAGATGCGTCCGCGCGGACCATCCAGTTCCGAGCCGAGCAACTGATAGGTCGGGCAGGTCGCGGTGCAGAATCCGCAATGCACGCAGGCGCGCAGGATGGTATCCGCTTCGGCGATATCGGGATTGTTCAGCAGTTCGGCGGGGATGGCAGTTTGCATGTTATAGATCCGCGTACATGCGGCCACGGTTAAAGATGTTGTGCGGGTCGAAACTGTTTTTCAGGCGGCGGTGTATCGTCAGCATCGCCGCAGGCAGAGGCTGGAAGATATCATCCCCGTGATCATGATCGCTGCGGAATATCGTGACATGGCCACCTGCCAGCGCGACATGGCGGCGTATCGTTGCGACCTCTTCGCTGCTGTACAGCCAGCGTTGCGCACCGCCCCAGTCCAGCAGCCAGGAACCGTCGATAGCAAGCGGCGGTGTGGCGGGCTTGACCATGATGCGGTACAGCGTGCCGCCATGTTTGAAGAACGCCAGTTGATGTTCGCGCAGCGCATGCCAGAATGCATCCGCATCAGCGACCACTTCACCGGGGATCTTCATGCGCGCTTCCCTGACCGCCTGCGCGCTACCGGAGATGCGCAGGTAACAACGACCGCCGAAATAGCACGCGCCGTCCACCGGTAAGGGCTTGCCCAGTAGCGCGCTCATGCTGTCGATCGCCTCGCCCGGACTGCATTCACTTGCAACCGTGATGCTGGCCGGCGCACGTGGCAGCACCTTCAGGCTGATCTCCAGCAATATACCCAGCGTACCGAAGGCGCCGGCCATCAGACGCGACACATCGTAACCCGCGACGTTCTTCATCACCTGTCCGCCGAAGCGCAATATCTCGCCGCGGCCGTTCAACAATTTGCAACCCAGTACCAAATCGCGCGCCGAACCGTTGTAAGGCCGGCGCGGCCCGGACAGTCCGCAGGCGATGGTGCCGCCCAGCGTGGCGCCGGCACCGAAGTGCGGCGGTTCGAACGGCAGCATCTGTCCGGCTTCGGCCAAGGCCGCTTCAATGTCGACCAGCGTGGTGCCGCTGCGTGCCGTCAACACCAGTTCGCGCGGATCGTATTCGACGATGCCGCGATGTTGGGTGACACCGACTGCCTGTCCATGAATTGCCCGCCCCAGAAAACTTTTGCTGCCGCTGCCGCTGATATTCAATGACGTCGCATCCCGCAACGCATCCAGCACCTGTTGCTGCAGAGCCAAGCTGATGTCGTGTTCGCCCATCAGAATCGTTCCAATTCTGGATGTGCAAGTTGCCCGTGATGCACATGCATCGCGCCGAATTCGGCGCAGCGATGCAGCGTCGGTACGGCCTTGCCGGGATTGAGCAGGCCGGCAGGATCGAATGCCGCTTTGACGGCATGGAACTGGGTCAGTTCTGCGCGCTGGAACTGGATGCACATGGTGTCGATCTTCTCGATACCAACGCCGTGCTCGCCGGTGATAGTGCCGCCGACCTCCACACAGAGTTGCAGGATGCGCTGGCCGAATTCCTCGGTGCGATGGAGCTCGCCTTCCTTGTTGCCATCGAACAGGATCAGCGGATGCAGATTGCCGTCCCCGGCATGGAACACATTGGCGACCGCCAAACCGTATTCCACCGACATCTCGCTGATGCGACGCAGCACGTGCGGCAACTGGCGGCGCGGTATCGTGCCGTCCATGCAGTAATAATCCGGACAGATGCGACCCACGGCGGGAAAGGCCGATTTGCGCCCCTTCCAGAACAGTTGCCGTTCGGCTTCGTCGGCTGCGGTGCGCACTTCGGTCGCGCCGCTGTCGGTCAATATCTTGCGCACCGCGAGGATGTATTCGGACACCTCGGCTTGCGTGCCATCCAGCTCGCACAACAATATCGCCTCGGCATCGCGCGGGTAACCGGC
>JBBRDZ010000115.1:0-8174 GCA_038203435.1 Burkholderiales bacterium | reverse complement strand
GCGCGCTGGATCACCGGACCGTCCGCCATCGGATCGGAGAAAGGAACACCCAGCTCGATCACGTCGGCACCCGCATCAACCAGACCATGCATCAGCGAGACAGTGAGTTGCGGTGACGGATCGCCTGCGGTGATGAACGGGATCAGCGCCTTGCGCTGCTGTTGTTTGAGCTTGTCGAATGTCGCCTGGATACGATCATTCATAATGTGATCCCTTTCAGTTTGGCGACGGTATTCATATCCTTGTCGCCGCGACCGGAAAGATTCACCAGCAGTACTTTGTCCTTGCCCATCGCCGGTGCGATCTTCATCGCGTGCGCCAGCGCGTGGCTGGATTCCAGCGCAGGGATGATGCCTTCGAAACGGCACAGCGCATCGAACGCAGCCAGCGCTTCATCGTCATCGATCGCGACATACTGCGCACGACCCTGGTCTTTCAGCAGGCAATGCTCGGGGCCGACACCGGGATAATCCAGTCCGGCAGAGATCGAATGCGTCTCGATGATCTGGCCGTTCTCATCCTGCATCAGGTAGACCTTGTTGCCGTGCAACACGCCGACTTTCGCGTTTCCGGTGAGCGGCGCGGCATGCTGACCGCTGGCGATGCCATGACCGCCTGCTTCCACGCCGATGATCTGCACATTCTTGTCTTCGATGTAGGGATGGAACAATCCGATGGCATTCGACCCGCCGCCGACGCAGGCGATCACCGCATCGGGCTGACGGCCGATCATTTCCGGCATCTGCACTTTGGCCTCGTTGCCGATCACGCACTGAAAATCGCGCACCATCATCGGATACGGATGCGGTCCCGCAGCCGTACCAAAGATGTAAAAGGTATTCTCGACGTTGGTCACCCAGTCGCGTATCGCCTCGTTGCAGGCATCCTTCAATGTGCGTGAACCGCTTTCCACGGGCACGACCGTCGCGCCCAGCAATTTCATGCGGAACACATTGGGCGCCTGGCGCTGGATATCTTCCGCGCCCATATAGACGATGCACTCCATGCCGAAGCGTGCCGCCACCGTCGCTGTCGCCACGCCGTGCATGCCCGCGCCAGTTTCGGCGATGACGCGTTTCTTGCCCATGCGTTTGGCCAGCAGGGCCTGACCGATGGCGTTGTTGATCTTGTGCGCTCCGGTGTGATTCAGGTCTTCGCGCTTCAGGTATATCTGCGCGCCGCAAAGTTCGTCGGAGAGGCGTTTGGCGTGATAAATGGGGCTGGGTCGCCCGACGTAGTGCTTCAGTTCGTAGGCGAACTCGGCCTTGAATTCGGGGTCGTCGCGAAAGCGCAGATACTGCGCCAGCAATTCCTCCACTGCCGGGATCAGCGTCTCGGCCATGTAAATGCCGCCGTACGGGCCGAAGTGGCCGGTGCTATCGGGATAGTTGTACATCTGTTCTTTTGACCTCGTTGATAAACGCGGCGATCTTCGCCGCATCCTTGATTGCCTTGCCCGCTTCCACACCGCTGGACACATCCACCGCGTAGGGGCGGACTTGCTTGATCGCCGCCGCAACGTTGCCCGCATCCAGTCCGCCGGACAGGATCACCGGCAACGGTAACCGGCCGGGTATCAGCGCCCAGTCGAATGCGGTGCCGGTCCCGCCCGGTATCCCGTCCACATGCGCATCCAGCAACAATCCCCGCGCACCGCAAAAGTCGGACGCGCATTGTAGCAAATCCACCCCGGCTTTGACGCGGATCGCTTTCAGATAAGGCTTGTTGAATTGGGCACAATACGCCGGCGGCTCGTCGCCGTGGAATTGCAGCATATCCAGCGGCACACTCGCCAGGACTTCGCGCACGAATGCCGCGTCGGCATCGACGAACAAGCCGACCACCGAGACGAAAGGCGGCAAGGCGGCAGCCAGCAGCCCGGCCTGCGCGATGCTGACCAGGCGGGGGCTGTGCTCATAGAACACCAGGCCGATCGCGTCCGCGCCGCAACTTGCGGCGGCCAGCGCATCCACCCTGCGCGTGATACCGCATATCTTCACCCGGGTCACAACATCACTCCCGCCACAGCATCGTTTTCCATTTGCGGCAATCCCCATTTCGTTTCATATTGGATACGCCGCAAGTATAAGCCATCCGGTGCAAAGGTCGGCGCGGCGAGACTGCGCACACGACCGTCCAACACGTCGGCCAGCCAGGATGGCGGATATTTTCCCTTGCCCACATACACCAGGCAACCGACCAGGTTGCGCACCATGTGGTGCAGGAACGCGTTTGCGCTGACATCGAATATCAGCATGTCGCCCTGACTGCGTATGTCCAGCTGATTGAGACGCTTGACCGGCGATCTGGCCTGGCATTGCGCCGCGCGGAACGCGCTGAAATCGTGTTCGCCAAGTACCAGCCGTGCCGCTTCGCGCATCAAGGGTACATCGAGCGGGGCGTGGAACCAGCCGACCTTGCCGGTGAGGATGGCTGGGCGAACGGCGCGGTTGATCAGCAGATAGCGATAGCTGCGGCCATGCGCGGAAAAACGCGCATGGAATTCATCCCCTACCGGATGCGCCCAGCGTACCGCGATGCTGTCGGGCAACAGGGCATTCGCACCGCGCACCCATGCCGTCAACGGGCGTTCGGCCGTCGTGTCAAAGTGCACCACTTGCTCGAGCGCGTGCACACCGGTGTCGGTGCGCCCGGCCGCGATCACTGAGATCGGCTCTGCGGCCTGCTCGCCGGCGATCGCACTCAATGCATGCTGCAGCGTGTCTTGCACCGTCACACCGTCCGGTTGGCTCTGCCATCCGCAAAACGGCGTGCCGTCATATTCCACCCCGAGCGCGATCCTCATCGCAGCGCCATGAATAACAGCAGCAGCGAAGCGCAGACCAACAACCCGTCGCGCACACCGAAACGATACAGCGTCAATTCCATGTGCCGGGCATTGTCGTCATGGGTGTCGAACAAGCTGCGCAGGCTGGCTTGCCAGCTGTGTGTCTCGCGCAGCATAGCGATCTCCGCATATTGCAGTGTCAATGCCATGCGCACCGCGATGCGTTGACGGGACACGCCGATCAACTGCAATGGTGCCAACAGGGTATACAGTCCGGCGATCAGCTGTTGCCGGTGCAGTCTGTCCAGCAATATCGCCAAACCGGCCAGCACCGCCAACAGACGTGTGAGTTGCAACAGGCCGTCGCTCAGGCCTTCGCGTATCGGGCTGAACATGCCGAGCATTGCCAGCAGCGGTTCGCCGGGTGTGGTGTATGCATAGACCAGCAACAGTGACAGCATGATCCAGCGGGTACGGCGCAGCAGTTGCGCAAGTTTGCGGTGCGACAACCACATTGCCGACAACAGGACTGATCCGGCCGCAAACAGCAGGGGTACCCGTGTCAGGCATTGCAAGCTTGCAATCAGCAAACACCAGGTCAGTATCTGCGCGGCCGGATGGAATCTCACACTAAGGCCTCATCAAAAAAGAAACGGCAGCCCGATATTGGGCCGCCGCCAATTCCGGGCAATGATCAACCGAGTTGTTCGGAAAGGCTTTGCGCCGCTTCGCGTTGTTCGGCATCACCTTCGCGCAGCACTTCCTCGAGGATCTCACGCGCGCCGCTGGCATCGCCCATCTCGTGATAAGCCTTGGCCAGGTCGAGTTTGGTGGCGACATCCTGCCACTGCTCGTCTTTGTTTTCACCTGAAGCTGCGCTGGCAAGCGGGGGCTCGTCAAAATTCAAGTTGATTCCTGCCAGGCCGACATCAGCCTGCGGGGCAGGCGCGGCGGCGGGCTTTTCGACCGGGAAATCCAGCGTGAACGCCATCCCGAGGTCTTCAACCGGCTCGGTTTTTCTGGCAACCACCGCTTTTGACGGCTGACTGTCCGGCACATCGAAGACCATGTCATCTGCAAATGACGGCGTTATCATCGTCGCATCACCCTGTCCGGACACCGATGGATTGGAAGAGGTGATATCAAAGTCCATCTCCTCGGCCTGCGCGGCCAGATTGCCATCCGCAGTCATGATCGAAGTGCGTTGCGCTTCTTCGCCAAGAAAATCACGTTCCGCCGCGGAAGTTTCCGGTGCGGCTGATGCATTCGCATCAAAATCGAAATCGAGCGCGGACGGTTGCGGCTTGGGTGGTTCAGGCCGCTTGAAAGCCGGTGTCTGGACGGTCGCACTGCCGGTATCTTCCATGGACTTGAAACCGCCACCATACATCGGATTGCCCGGGTCCAGCTTGCGACCCAGTGTGGCCGCCTGTTGCCAGGCCTCATCATCGCCGGCACCCTGCAATTGCCGGGCGATCGTCGCGAAGGCGGTTGCATCCTTGCGATTGGCATAGATACCCAGCAACTTGAGGTGGATCAGATGGTTGTTCGGCGTGCTCTGCAGCGCTTCTTTGAGGATTTCTTCCGCCTGCACATCACGTCCGAAATTCAGGAACAGATCCGCCTCGCTGATCGGATCGACCGTGTCGGATTGGGCAGAAGTTGCCGATGACTCATTGGCCATCACGGTGAAATCGCCGGTATCGGGAGACGGGGCGACCGGCGCGGACATACGGCCGGTGATATCACCGATATCCTGGACTATTTCGCCGTCATCCCCATCAGCGGAATTTTTTTTTCTCTGGTAGAGCTTGTAACCCAGTCCGCCCAACACCAGCAAGACGAGTGCAGCGCCCGCCATATACAGCGGTTCTTCCAGCAACTGATCCAGCAATGCGGGTTCGGCTTTGACCGGGGCCTGTTTTGCAGCAGCAGGTTTGGCCTCAGGCGGCTGTACTGCCGGCTTGACTGGCGGCACGGCAAGCGGATTGGTGGTGGCCACAGTAACGGCGGGTTTGCCTTGCGCAGGAGCCGGTGCTTGAGCCGATGCAGCAGTCTCGGCTTTCAACTCTGCGAGGCGCTGCATATCCTTCATGTTCTTTTCCAGCAGTGCGGCGCGCATCTGCTCTTCTTTCAGCGACTTGTCCTTGGAGATCGCTTCTTCCTGGGCAGCGTTTTTCTTTTCCTGCTCGGACACGACCTTGCCGCCGGCACCCACCTGATCGCCGGGCGCTTCGCCTTTCGACAGTTTCAGCACCTCTTTGGCGGATTCTTTGGCAACCGGGGCCATATCGGCGATCGAGCTGCTGATCTTGCCGGTGGCGACTTGCTGTGTGGCCTGCGCCTCGTTATTGACCACGGCGGCACCGGCCAGTTTTTGACGGTAGGCATTCCAGTCCGCGGCCTGGGCATGGATTTCCCTGACTGCTTCAGCCTGCGACACCTGGTCGTACTCCTCCTGGGTGGGCAGGTGCAGGATCCTGCCGGCGCGGATGCGGTTCATGTTGCGGCCGTCGAACTGTGCGGCGTTGGTGCGGTAGAGTGCAACCAGCATCCGTTCCAGATTCATGTCGCTCAGTTTGTAGCGTTGCGCCAGCACGTACATCGTGTCACCGCGATGCACCTCAAGCCATTCTTTGGGCGCAGCGACTTCCGGAGCAGCCGGCGTCTCGGCTTCGATTTCCACCGGCACCGGCTGCTGCATAGCATTGGCCGCTTCCTCCGGTGCGGGCTGCTCTGCGGCTGCAGCAGCAGGCGCGGCTTCCGCTGCAGGCTGCTCTGCCGGTGTCACCGCCATGACCGGTGCGACCTGTTCAGGGACCGTTGTGGTTGCTTCGGAAGTGGGCGGTGTAGCCGATGCCGGCAATGGTGCCTGCATCTGCGGTGCGACAGTTTTCACCGGCACGGCAGCAGGCTGCTGCGCCACGTAACCGGGAGGATCGAGCAAAAAAGTGTATTCGCGGGACAGCTTGCCAGCAGACCAGGTCAATTCAACCAACAGGCTGACGAAAGGGTCATTGACTGCTTCTGCGCTGGTTGCGCTGATATAGGGCTGTCCGTTGGCGCGGTTCAGGATCTCGAATTTATACTTGTTTCCGTAAGGGTATTCCAGACCGGCATTCTTGTATGCATCGGGTGCTGCAAGGCGGGCTACCAGACTGTCTTTCTCGGTCTTGCTGATGGCCACCAACTCGATGTCTGCCTTGAGCGACTGCCCCAGCGCGGAAGTCACATTGATCCCGCCCATACCCACCGCGGAAACCGTTGTAGACAGCATCAGCGCGACAACAATGCTGAGTAGCTTTGCCATGATTGGCGACTGGGTTGTCGTCTTTTTATTTTGGCCGCCGAGTCGAATGGCCAGTCGTTTCAGTAGTGATTTTCGCACGCGATCACCCTCACCTTATTTATTAGAGAATATAAAATAACATCATAGAGTTATCAGCACAAGCTAATAATATTCTTCGCATTATGTCTCAACTAAAGTATTTCGCAATCAAAATTTCCGCAATCTGTATGCTATTCAAGGCCGCGCCTTTGCGCAGATTGTCACTGACCACCCACAGATTCAATCCCATCGGGTGAGAGATATCCTCGCGGATGCGGCCGACATAGGTCGCGTCGGTACCGGCCGCTTCGACCGGAGTCGGGTATCCTCCTGGCTCGCGCCTGTCCATCACGATAACGCCTGGTGCCTTTTCCAGCAGGGCACGCGCCTGCGCCGCGGTGATCTTGTTGCGGGTCTCGATGTGTACCGCTTCGGAATGTCCGTAGAACACCGGTACGCGCACCGCGGTCGGATTGACCTCGATGGAATCGTCTTCCATGATCTTGCGGGTCTCCCAGACCATCTTCATCTCTTCCTTGGTGTAACCGTTGTCCATGAACACATCGATCTGCGGCAGCACGTTAAAGGCGATCTGCTTGGGATAAACCTCGACTGCGACATCCTTGTGATTGAACAGCGCGCGGGTCTGCTCGCCCAGCTCATCGATCGCCTCCTTGCCGGTGCCGGACACGGCCTGGTAGGTCGCCACATTGATCCGTGCGATGCCCACCGCGTCGTGTATCGGCTTGAGCGCCACCAGCATCTGCATGGTCGAGCAATTCGGATTGGCGATGATGCCGCGGTTCTTGTATTGCGCGATGGCGTGCGGATTCACCTCAGTCACCACCAGCGGAATATCGCGGTCGTAACGGAAGTGCGCGGTGTTGTCGATCACCACGCAACCCGCCGCGGCGGCGATCGGGGCATATTTTTCCGACACGCTGCCACCAGCCGAGAACAATCCTATCTGTGCCTTGGAAAAATCGAAATCATCCACATCGATCACGGTGAGCGCTTCTCCCCTGAAACTCACCGTGGAACCGGCCGAGCGGCTCGAAGCCAATGGATATAGATTCCGCACCGGGAAGTTGCGCTGCTCCAGTATGGAAAGCATCACTTCACCCACCGCGCCGGTCGCGCCTAATATACAAACGTCATATTGCTTGCTCATCAGCTTGCTCTCTCCAAATTGGTTTTCATAGTGCGGCGACTACTGCTTCGCCCATCGCCGCCGTGCCGATCTTGCGATTGCCCGGTGCGGCGATATCCGCGGTACGCAATCCCTGCTGCAGCGTCTTGCGTACCGCAGTTTCGATGCGCAACGCGATGTCCTCGCGGGCAAAGGTATAGCGCATCATCATTGCCACCGACAGGATGGTTGCGAGCGGATTGGCGATGTCCTTGCCGGCGATATCCGGTGCCGATCCGTGGCATGGTTCGTACAAGCCCTTGTTGTCCGCATCCAGCGAAGCCGAAGGCAACATGCCGATCGAGCCGGTCAGCATCGACGCTTCGTCGGACAGGATATCGCCGAAGATATTGCCGGTCAAAATCACGTCGAACTGCTTGGGCGCGCGTACCAGTTGCATCGCTGCATTGTCCACATACATGTGCGTCAATTCCACTGCAGGGTATTCCTTTGCCACCTCGGTGACGATCTCGCGCCAGAACATGCTGGTGTCCAGTACATTGGCCTTGTCCACCGAGCAAAGCTTTTTGCTGCGCTTCATCGCACTCTTGAAGCCGACATGCGCCACGCGGCGTATCTCCGATTCGCTGTAATGCATGGTGTCGAAACCCTGGCGTTCGCCGTTGTCCAGCGTGCGGATACCGCGCGGCTGGCCAAAATAGATATCGCCGGTCAACTCGCGCAGGATCATGATATCCAGCCCCGACACCAGCTCCGCCTTCAGGCTGGACGCATTCACCAGTTCCGGATACACCAGCGCGGGACGCAAGTTGGCAAACAAGCCCAGACCCCTGCGAATGCGCAACAAGCCCTGCTCGGGGCGCAGCGGGCGCGCCAGCGTGTCGTATTGATAACCGCCCACCGCGCCC
>JBBRDZ010000114.1:0-8352 GCA_038203435.1 Burkholderiales bacterium | reverse complement strand
CAGCTCGCCGATGCGCTGCTGACGCGCTTTGAGGACAAGCAAAACGGCGGATACTTCTACACCAGCCACGACCACGAAGTGCTGATCCAGCGCAACAAAGTCGGGCAAGACAACGCCACGCCAGCGGGCAACGGCATCGCTGCACAGACTTTGTTGCGCTTGACTGAATTGACCGGAGAGACGAAATATGCCGAAGCCGCGCAGCGCTGTCTGAAACTGTTCTTCCCGGCATTACAGCAGGCCGCCGCCTATCACAGCAGCCTGTGCAGCGCGCTCGCGGAATATCTCAAGCCGGCATCTGTGCTGGTGTTGCGCGGAACAGCCGATGAGACAAAAAGTTGGCAGGCCGCGTTGTGTACACGCTACCTGCCCGATGTGATGACGATAGTGCTGACCGACGATGCGGCCGGCCTGCCCAAGGTACTGGACAAACCGCACGGGATAAAAACCACCGCATGGTTGTGCCACGGCACGCAATGCCTGCCGCCGATCAGCAAGCTGGACGAGCTGATGTCTGCGCTAGTGTAGCGACATCCCGTTCTGCATCGAGAACCCCAGCGCACTCATCGCACCCATGCCGAAGCGTTTGGCCAGGCGGTCGGCGAAATTCTCCTTGACGGTGTAGTCGACGATATCCTCGGCCTTGATGATATCGCGCGCCACCGATTCCACGGTGCCGTAACCATCCGCCAGCCCCATCTCCACGCCGCGTTGCCCGTTCCAGATCAGGCCGCTGAAGGTGTCCGGTGTTTCCTTGAGGCGCTTGCCGCGGCCCTTCCTGACCACGTCGATGAATTGCTGGTGGATCTCTTCGACCATCTGTTTGGCATATTGCTGCTGGCTGGAGTTGAGCGGGGAGAACGGGTCGAGGAATCCCTTGTTGGCACCGGCCGTGATCAGGCGGCGCTCGACGCCCAGTTTCGCCATGGTTCCAGTGAAGCCGAAGCCGTCCATCAGCACACCGATCGAACCGATCAGGCTGGCCTTGTCGACAAATATCTTGTCTGCAGCCGCCGCCACGTAATAGCCGCCGGATGCGCAGATATCATCGACCACCACGTACAACGGTATCTTCGGATATTTCGCGCGCAAGCGCGCGATCTCGTCGTTGATCTGCCCCGCCTGCACCGGACTTCCGCCGGGGCTGTTGATGCGCAGGATCACGCCCTGCGTATCCTTGTCCTGGAACGCGTCCTGCAGGCTGGGGATCAGATTGTCGGCGCCGGCCATGCTGTTCGCCGAGATCACACCCTGCATATCCACCAGCGCGGTATGTTTGCCGGCGCTCAGCACCGCCTCGCTCTTGCCCAGCCAGCCCATGAAGATGAACAGCAGGAGAAACAGGTAACCCAGTGTCAACACCTTGAAGAAGATGCCCCAGTGCCGCGCGCGACGTTGTTCCTGCAGAGCCGACATGGCCAGTTTTTCCAGCACGCCGCGTTCCCAGTTGTTGTTTTGTTCAGTCATAACGGTTCCTTAGATCGATTCGTCAAGCGTGGACTTTGAACCACGCACGCAGTTCCGCAAAATCTCCCAGCAGCGCCAGCGGATTCAATGCCTGCAATTGTTCCGCCGGATGCGCGCCATGCCCCACCGCCACCACGTCCACCATGGCATTTTGCGCCATCTGCACATCGTGCGAAGTATCGCCCACCATCAGCGTGCGTTCCGCGCTGGCACCCAGTTCGTCCATCAATTCCAGCAGCATCGCCGGATCCGGCTTGGACAAGCACTGGTCGGCGGTGCGCGTCGCATGGAAATATTCCTTCATGCCGGACGATTCCAGCGCCCGGTTCAATCCGGCACGGCTCTTGCCGGTCGCCACCGCCAAGCGGTAACCGGCCTGGTGCAATTCGGCTATTGTCTCACGCGCGCCGTCGAACAAGGGTATCGCGCCGTCCTGCGCGAGAAAATGATGGCGGTATCGTTCCACCAGCTCGGGACGCTGCGCTTCACTCAGCGCCGGCACCGCATAACGCAATGCCTGATCCAGTCCCAGACCGATCACATGGCGCGCGGTCTCATCATCAGGAACCGCCAAACCGAGATCGCGGCACGCCGCCTGTATCGAACCCGAGATCACCGCGGTAGAATCCATCACCGTACCGTCCCAGTCGAACACGATCAAATCGTAGCGCTTATCCATTGCATCCCGGCCAAAAAAACAGGCGCGGATATTACCACCTTCCGGATTGTCCCCCAAGCTGTGACACAATGCACACATGAAAAAAACCACCCAAACCGAATGGCTGATGTATTGCCGTCCCGGCTTCGAGCAGGATTGCGCGCAGGAAGCACTGCGCCAGGCCAAACAGCAAAAGCCCCTCATCGGCACCGAACCGCCAGCGCTCGTCGCCGACAGCGGCTATGTGGTCGTCCCACTCAACGAACAAACGCTGTCCTGGCGCGAACTGATCTTCACGCGCCAGCTGATCCGCTTGCATCAAACCATCCCGGTACTGCCGGAACGCGACCGATTGACACCGATACTGGCCGCCATCGCCACGCTGCCCGGCACGTTCGGCACACTGTGGCTGGAAGTGCCGGACACCAACGCTGGCAAGCTGTTGAACACTTTCACGCGGCGCTTCCAGCCCCTGCTCGAGACTGCATTGCGCGAACAGGGACGCTTGCAGGACGATCCGCACACGACCCGTTTGCACATCTTCTTCCCCGACCTGGCGTCGGTGTTGATCGGCAGCAGCGACCCGCGCAACAGCGCTGCCGCGCTGATGGGCATCGTCCGGCAAACTATGCCCGCCGAAGCACCCAGTCGCTCGACGATGAAACTGGCCGAGGCGATCGAGGTATTCATGGATCGCAGCGAGCAGACACGTTTGTTGCGACCCGGCATGACTGCTGTCGATCTGGGGGCTGCGCCCGGCGGCTGGACCTGGCAACTGGTGAAGCGCGGCATCCGCGTGACCGCGGTGGACAACGGCCCGATGAAGGGCGCGCTGATCGATCACCCGCTGGTGCAGCATCTCAAGCAGGATGGCTTCAAATTCGCGCCGCGCAAAGCGGTGGACTGGCTGGTATGCGACATGGTGGACCAACCTGGCAAGGTCGCCGCGTTGATCGGCGCATGGTTCGCGGCGGGCTGGTGCAAGCATGCTATCATCAATCTGAAGCTGCCGATGAAGCAGCGTGTCGCCGCACTCGACAGTGCATTTGGCGACATCCGCAGACAACTGGATGGAGAGGGGATCACTTACCGAATGACGGCGAAGCAGCTCTATCACGACCGCGCGGAAGTGACTGTATTTTTGACCAAGACCAGGACGTAAGTTGAAATTGCAGCGGGCAGCATGGCCAGGATCGGTCTGGCAAAATCAGAAACCATTGATTTTTGCAATTTGCCTGTCTGCAAAACTTGTGTAGGCTGGCCCGTACGATGTCACAATAAGCTGACTGTCAGGCAATCGGGAGGAACCTGATGATACGAAGTTTGAATACCAAGTTTCTGATTGCGATCTCGCTGATATTGTTTTGGTGGTTGGCAGCATGGCTTGTTTCAGGAAGTTATTACCAGTCCCGCATTGATGAACACATCGGGAACGAGACACAGCTCATGCAGGACCGTACCCAGGATCTTGCCGACAGCATCGGAAGGAACCTGAATTATATTGCCGGCGTCCCGGGATTTTTTATCCATGCAGTTCGTGTCAACAGCGCATTGGCTGAATTTGGGGCTAGCGATATACCCTCCAAGCTGCCGTACGAAACAAGGAAAAAGCGCTGGACTGAAAACCCGGTATTGAATGATCTCAATAAAACGCTGGCCATTGCCAGCGCCAATTTTCATGTAGACCTGATTCATGTTGTCAATGCCGCAGGAGATTCCATAGCAGCCAGTAACTGGAACACGCCGGGTTCCACCATCGGCACCAACTACGCCGAGCGTGAATATTTCCGGATGAACAGGAATGGGCAACCTGGGAAGCAGTATGCTGTAGGCAAGACCACCCATGTCGGCGGACTGTTCTTCACTGCCCCGGTCATCATCAAGGGCAAGTTTTTGGGGGCCGTCGTCACCAAAGTTGATGTCCCGAACTTGACCTTCCTGATCAAACAGACGGATTCCTTTGTGACAGACAGGAATGGCGTCATCATCCTGGCTCACGACAAGGACAAAGAGTTGCTTTCGCTGGCGGGGGCCCCTGTCGCAAAAATGAGCGCTGCGGAAAGGAAGGCCATATATCTGAAGGAGGACTTTCCCGAACTGGAAATATCACCTTGGGGAGACAGCGAATTTCCAACCCTGTTTCGCATCAAGGGCGAAGCCTTCCCACAAGTCATGGCTTCCAGGGAAATTCCTGAGTATGGCCTCACGGTGTATGCCGAAGAAGCCATTCCGGTGATATACGAACTCAAGAGCGAGCGGATGATTTTCTTCCTGTTTTCATCCGCTCTGGGCAGCATGTTGATCCTGTTTGCGTTTGGCGGCCTGATTCACGTGCGCTCGATCAATATCGCCAGGAAGAGTCTGCTCGAAAGCGAGAAGCGGTTCAGAACTTTGGCATCGGGGGCGTTCGAAGGTATTGCCATAACCTCACAAAGCAAATTTATAGACGTTAACGGCCAACTGACACGTATGCTCGGATACGAACATGACGAAATGATCGGACAGCTCATTGCAAATTTCATAGCGCCCGAAGATCGGGACAGGGTGATGGCCAATATCAAGAGTGGATCCGAAAGCACCATCGAGCTTGAGATGCTGCACAAAGATGGATCTCGCGTCACGGTCGAATCCCACGGGCAGACCATCGTGCAGGGCGGCATCCCGATGCGGCTGACGGCGCTGCGCGATATCACCGAGCGCAAGCAATTTGAAATTGAGCTAAAGCGCCAGGCACATATCGACTACCTGACCGGCGTAAGCAATCGCGGTTACTTCATGAATCAGGCCGAACTGGAACTCAGCCGTGCCATACGTTACAACAATCCGCTCTCGCTTTATATGCTGGACATCGACTTCTTCAAGAAGGTCAATGATAGCCATGGTCACAAGGTGGGCGACCTGGTGCTGGTCAAACTGGCGGAGATCTGCAGACAAACCCTGCGCGAGGTGGATATCATCGGCCGTGTCGGCGGTGAAGAGTTTGTGATACTACTGCCGGAAACGGACCTGGTAAAAGCGACTGAAGTGGCCGAACGCTTGAGAGAATCCATTGAAAACGCAAAGGTGCCGATGGAAAGCGGCTTACCGCTGCACTTTACCGTTTCGATCGGCGTGACTTCGCTGGTTTCCAAAGATGACAATCTTGATGTGCTGCTAAGTTATGCGGACAAGGCGCTGTACCAGGCCAAGGAAACCGGTCGCAACCGCGTATGCGTTGCAAAGCAATGAAGAAGCACCACTGGATCGATAACCAGACCCGGCCACAAAAGTATAGCGCCTTGGCCGCACGGGGCGCGGCCCAGCCTGAACCAACCTGAAATCTGACATCCACATGAATGAAACACACTCGGCCCGTGCCGGCCTGATCGCGGCCTTCTTCGCGATTTGCATCTGGACCGGCTTCATCCTGGTCAGCCGCCATGGCGGCAAAGGCGTATTGACCGGCTGGGACGTGACCGCGTTGCGTTTCGGCGTGGGCGCGCTGATCGCGCTGTTCTTTCTGCCGCGCGTGAGCTTGCCGCCGTATAGAGTGATCCTGCTGTTCTCGGCATTCGGCGGCGTGGGTTATGCAGTCGCCGTGTATATCGGGTTCCGCATGGCGCCGGCCGCCCATGCAGCTGTGCTGCTGCCCGGCGCGCTGCCTTTCACCACCGCCATGATCGCCTGGATTTGGCTGCGACAAACACCGTCAGCGACGCAACGCATCGCGCTGATACTGGTATTTTCCGGCATCGCGTTGACTGCTGCCGACACCTTTTCCCACGGCGCACACCTGACCGGCTCGCAAATGCTGGGCGACCTGCTGTTCCTGTGCGGTTCTTCGCTATGGGCGGTGTTCACGCTGCTGTTGCGCCGCTATCCGATGTCACCACTGACGGCTGCGGTCAGCACCACTTTGGGCAGTGCGATCCTGTATCTGCCGGTGTGGTGGTTGTTCCTGCCCAGCACGATGAGCCGGGCACCCCCTGCCGAGATCGCGATGCAGGCGATCTATCAGGGTGTGCTGGTGGTGTTCGTCGCGATGTTGTTGTACACCTATGCGGTGCGCAGTCTGGGCGCCCAGACTGTGGTGTTGCTGATGGCCATCGTCCCCGGCCTGGCCGCCTTGTCCGCCGTGCCCTTGCTCGGTGAGCCGATCTCCCTGTACACCCTGGCGGGTTTGGCCGCGGTCACGACCGGCGCCGTGTACGGCGCGCGCGGCAGTCACGCAAGCAAACCCGCTTAGCGCATTCGGGGGCTTAACGCTGGTAGGAGTATATCTTCTTCAGAAACACATCCGAGATGCCCGCAGAAACATCGGCCACGCTTTCCATATGCGCAAGTTCGGCCGGGTGCTTAACATCAGGCACCCGCAACATCTCGCAAACCAGTTCGATGACGGGATTCCATCCCGCGTTCATGATCTCGTCGTCATACTCGATCGCTGTCACATCCGACTCGAACCCGCAGTTGTCCATGTTCATCGTTGACTCCATGTTGCTTTTCCTCCGGTTTACTCAGCATTTCGGCTGTCGCTATCCAACAGAGTTGCAGCCTTGATTGAAGTCCAGCATATTGCATGCCATTGCACAAAAATTCAGCGGCAAGCAACGTATATATTGGCTTGCGGCACTTCACAACGGTGTGTGTGAGTAAACGAAAATTGCTGTAATTGGTAATTACAACCCCCATTTATCTTACAAATGAGAGCGCCGGACCGGGGGATTCGACAATCCAGATTCAGCCTGCAGGATTTGAGTCGGCGTCCAACCGCGCGATAAAGCCATCCAGCTCCCTGGGCAAAGGTGCGACCAGCCGTATCGCCTCGCCGGTCAGGGGATGCGCGAACGCGATGCTGTAGGCGTGCAGGAACATGCGCTTCAGACCCTGCTTCATCAGCACCTTGTTGCGCGCGAAATCGCCGTACTTGTCGTCGCCGGCGATCGGGAATCCCAGATGCGAGAGATGCACACGGATCTGGTGGGTGCGTCCGGTCTTGAGCTGTGCTTCCAGCAGGGTGTAGTCCGGCCAGCTCTTTTGCAGCGCAAAGATGGTATGCGAGGCCTGCCCGCCTTCCCTGACCATCACGCGCTTCTCGCCCTGCGCGGTATCAAACTTGTGCAGCGGCAGCTTGACGTGTTGTTTGACGTTCTTCCATTGCCCCAGCACCAGCGCGAAATAGCGTTTGTCACTGTTGCCCTCGCGCATGATCTCGTGCATCGCGGTCAGTGCCGAGCGCTTCTTCGCCAGCAACAACACCCCGGATGTCTCGCGGTCCAGCCGGTGCACCAACTCAAGGAACTTGGCCTGCGGGCGGGCTCGGCGCATCTGCTCGATGACGCCGAAGCTGACCCCGCTGCCGCCGTGCACCGCGACGCCGGACGGCTTGTTCACCACCACCAGCGCGTCGTCCTCGTAAATGATCGGGAATTCCACCGCCGGGATGTGGGTCTGCTCGATCTCGTGTTTTTCCGCCACGCGTATCGGCGGAATGCGCAGCAGGTCACCCAGTTTGAGCCGGTAGGTCTGGTCGATGCGCTTCTTGTTGACCCGCACTTCGCCGCGCAGGATGCGGTATACATGGCTCTTCGGCACGCCCTTCAGGTGCTTGAACAGGAAGTTGTCGATGCGCTGCGCCTCGCCACTTTCGTCCATTGTCAGAAAAGTGACAGAATCTTTGCATAAACCATTCATTTTGCATATACTTCGCCGCTCGCGCGTTTTGGATTGGGTAAGTTTGGGTTGAAATTCCCCCCCAAGAATATTTGGGCACAAGCGACGGTGCACTGTACCGCCACCCTTCCAGCCGCAGCCCGGTTAATATCGCTCACCGGAACCAGCAGTGATAGTAATAGATTTACGCGCTCAAAGCACCTGTGGATTTTACGTGCTGCAGCCCCGACAATTATTGATTCGGTGCTACAGCACCCCCTGAGGAACTGTTGCAGCAGTCGGCGTAGCGTATGCAGCGATGCAACCGCAGCCACCGAAGCAGCAGAACCGAAGTACGATTTTTTTTAGACTGGCTAACCTTAGAGAACTGTTTTGACCAACCGATTGCACTTTACAAGACTGTTTGCACGATTGCTCCTCTCTAACGCCTAATCGCGTGTAGCCTGGTCTCGCCCGTGTCAGAGCGCGGGAGACAATAAAATGAAACGCATGTTATTTAATGCGACACAACCGGAAGAACTCCGTGTCGCCATTGTTGACGGTCAGAAACTCATCGACCTCGACATTGAAACCGC
>JBBRDZ010000113.1:0-8353 GCA_038203435.1 Burkholderiales bacterium | reverse complement strand
CACTCCTTCCCATCCCGAACAGGACAGTGAAACGACTCCGCGCCGATGATAGTGTGGATTACCCATGTGAAAGTAGGTCATCGTCAGACTCCCATAAAGCAAAAAGCCCAACCCTGTGTTGGGCTTTTTGTTTGGGTGAATGCAAATGGCCGGCTTGAGGCTCTGACAACACGCGCCTTAGGCGCTTGTTGCGGCGCACACTAATTTGCGCAGCAAGTTATGGGGTTGCCAAAGTAGGTCATTGAACATAGGCTTCGTGCTGCCGAGCTGCAAAATCGGCCATCCCAAGCAACAACGCCCCGCCAGTTCTGGCGGGGCGTTGTCTGTTACGGGCAAGCATGAGTTATGTGTATTCGCGCAACTCCGGGGGAATGTCATCGTGGTCGCCATGCGGTTGTTGCTCATAAGCCTTGACGAAAATTTCGCGCTGCATCATTTTGGTCGTTTGCACGGGGATATCCAGATTGTGGCAGGCAGTGTCCTCGCAATAGTAGATCAC
Organism: Burkholderiales bacterium; assembly: GCA_038203435.1. Taxonomy (GTDB): domain Bacteria; phylum Pseudomonadota; class Gammaproteobacteria; order Burkholderiales; family Gallionellaceae; genus Gallionella. Next base: position 7,854 of record JBBRDZ010000113.1, on the reverse strand, counting down.
CTGACGACCTATGCTGTGCAATGGACTGTGATCCAGCAGGAATCCCTCTTCAGTCAGGCCTGTTTCCAGACCATTGAGCGTGTAGTGATGCAGATTGTAAGTGACGCGTAGCGTGTTCGGCGCGGCGCCATGCTCAACTTTGCAGTCGGGCAGGCCGGACAAGAGCTGGTAGGCGCGGGCAGTCTGGCCCGGTGGATCCGCGCTGAATACAATTTCACGCTGCTTGTTCAGTTCAACTTGATCACTCATGATGATCCCGTGTCACAAGATTATTTGGCTCGCAGTATTTCCATCCCTTTGAGCAGATTCAGCGCCTGGTTAAGCTGATAGTCGTTCTTGGAGCCGAATTCGGTTGGTGTGAATTTCGCCGTATCCGGAATGTTATCCGAGGCCGGTGGGTTCTTGCTGGCAGTGCTGGGCGTTTCATCGGACGGTGTTTCATTCACCAGGTGCTTGTCCAGATCGGCTTCACGCAAACGGAAAATACCGTTGTCACGTCCTGCTGTGGAGGGATCGTCGACCAGAATGTCAGGCACGATACCTTTGGCTTGTATGGAACGTCCCCCCGGTGTGTAGTAGCGTGCTGTGGTGAGCTTGATGCCGGTACCATTACCCAAGGGCAGTACGGTTTGCACGGAAGCTTTGCCGAAAGTCTGCACACCCATGATGACGGCACGCTTGTGGTCTTGCAGTGCGCCGGCAACAATTTCGGAGGCGGAAGCCGACCCGCCGTTCACCAGCACGATCAACGGCACGGTCTTGATGGACTCGGGCAGTGCTTTCAGGTAATCGCTCTCGCCATTGTTGCGCAGATAGTTCTCCGGGTTGGCGGTCAGGTGCATCTTGGCGTCCTCAGTGCGGCCCTCGGTATAAACCACCAGCGCATCTTTGGCCAGGAAAGCGGCAGAAACCGCGACCGCGCCAGTCAACAGACCGCCCGGGTCGTTACGCAAGTCAAGCACCAGCCCCTGGAGCGGAGCTTTGTTCTGTTTGATCAGGTTTTCCAGTGCAGTGGCGAGATTCTGGCCGGTCATTTCCTGAAACTGGGTGATACGCACAAACCCGTAGCCGGGTTCGAGCAGTTTGGATTTGACGCTTTGCACTTTGATGACCGCACGAATCACGGCGATCACCAGGGGCTTGGGTTCATCCTTGCGGATGATGGTCAGTACGATCTTGCTGCCCGGTTTACCACGCATATGTTTGACAGCATCGCTCAGCGACATGCCTTTGACCAGCGTGTCATCGAGCTTGATGATCAAGTCACCGCTCTTGATGCCTGCTTGATAAGCCGGCGTGTCTTCGATCGGTGAAATGACCTTGACCAGTCCATCCTCCATGCCGACCTCGATACCAAGTCCGCCGAATTCACCGTGTGTGCCGACTTGCAGTTCCTTGAAAGCATCCGCATCCAGATATGCGGAATGCGGGTCCAGCCCGTTCAACATGCCGGCGATGGCATCCGTGATCAGTTTTTTGTCGGTGACCGGCTCGACATAGTCGCTCTTGATACGGCCGAATACTTCCGTGAACGCGTGCAACTCTTCAATGGGCAACGGCGTGGGCAATGTATCCTTGTCCGCTACCGCGGCGAAATGCAGGCTGACCGAAACGCCCGCAACCAAACCCAAACCGATCAATCCCGCTTTTTCCAAAAGACGCATAATTTCCTCAAAGTTATTTTGTTGCCATCCAAGTCATTGGATCGAGCGGCTTGCTCTGATGGCGCAGCTCAAAGTATAAACCGAATTCCTCATTACCGCCGGTATTGCCAACTGTGGCGACCGTGTCTCCGCCGTGCAGTACATCTCCGACCTGTTTGTAGAGCGTCTCGTTGTTTCCGTACAAACTCATATAGCCATTGCCATGGTCGATGATGAGCAGGTTGCCGAAGCCGCGCAGCCAGTCGGCAAACACCACCCGGCCGGATGCGATCGCTTTGACAGCTTGCCCGTCGGAAGCTCTCAGGAACAGACCTTTCCAGCGAACTGTGCTGTCCGGTCGGGGGGTGCCGAAATGATTGGTGACGATCCCTTTGACCGGCAACGCAAGTTTGCCTCTCAGTCGCTCAAACGGGTCGCCGTCAAAGCGGTCGTCCGGAAGGTTATCGTTGCTGAATAAAGATTTTGATTTCGGTTCGGCCAGCATCCTGGTCAGTTTCTCGACCAGCTGGGCTAGGCGGGTTTCGTCGCGCTGCAATCGGGTGATCTCGCGGCGCTGCCGATGCAATTGCTGGGAGATCTTGACCAGCATGCGTTTGCGCGCAAGTCGCTCGCGTTCAAGGGCGCTTTTTTGCCTGGACTGTTCCGTGCGCAATGAGGCCAGTTCGTTGCGCTGCTCGCGAGTGGAAGCGGTGACTACATCAATACCGGAGAGATTTTCGCGCAGTGTGGCCAGCCAGCTTGCGCGGCTGCGGGCTATGTATTGGTAATACCTGAGGTCGCGCGCGACCTGGTCGGGATGCTGGTGGTTCAACAGCAGTTTGAGATACTCCTGCTTGCCGCCGAGGTATTGCTGATAAAGCAGTTTGCCGAGCAGGGCTTGCTGCCCCGCCATGTCGGCGTTCAGCTTTTCATACTGATGTTGCAGCTTGCCGAGTTTTTGATCCGCAGTTCGCTGCAGCGCGGCAAGCTCGGCAAGTTTGCGTTTGCTGTTGCTGATGGCGCGCTCGGATTCACGCAATGCGTCTGACACCTCGGATTTCGACTCGCTGGTCTTGTCCATCTCGCGTTGTACTGCGGTGATGCGCTTGCGCAGATTCTCCAGTTCTTCCTGCTGACTGGCGTGGGCGGTGTTGACCAGCGCCGAACAACATAATCCCAGCAAGCATAGGCGCGTGAGTAATGTCACCGTAGCTGTATCAGGCTGTGCCCCGTCATTTCTGCAGGTTGTGGCAGGCCCATCATGGTCAGCAGACTGGGTGCGAGATCGCGCAATGCGCCATCGTCGTTCAGCTTGGCCTTGCGTCCGATGTACAGGAAAGGCACGGGGTTGAGGGTGTGCGCGGTGTGTGCCTGGTGAGTGTCGCGATCGATCATCTGTTCCGCATTGCCGTGGTCGGCAGTGATGATGGCTTCGCCGCCAGTGGCGAGCATCGCCTCGACCACGCGCCCGATGCAGATATCCAGCGCTTCGATGGCTTGAGTTGCCGCTGCCATGTTGCCGCTGTGCCCCACCATGTCGCCGTTGGCAAAATTGCAGATGATGGCCTGGTACTGCCGACTCAGGATCGCGGCAACGAGTTTATCCGTTACTTCAAAAGCGCTCATTTCCGGCTTCAGATCATAGGTGGCAACCCTGGGCGAAGGCACCAGAATACGGTCTTCCCCAGGATAGGGCTGTTCCCTTCCACCGTTGAAGAAATAGGTGACATGGGCGTATTTTTCCGTTTCGGCGATACGTAACTGCTTCAGTCCCAGATTCGAAAGATATTCGCCCAAGCCGTTATGTATCGGTTCCTGGGTATACGCACAGGGCAACTGAAAGTCATCCCCGTAACGGCTCAGCGTGACGAAGCTGGCAAGTTTGGGCATGTGTTCACGGTGAAATCCGTCGAATGACTTGTCGGTCAGCGCGCGGGTGATTTCGCGGGCACGATCGGCGCGGAAGTTCATGAATATCACCACGTCGCCGTCTTGCATGGTCGCCGGTTGACCGCCTGCAGGGACGATGGAAGTGGTTTGCACGAACTCATCCGATTCACCGCGGGCGTAGGCCAATTCCAATCCGGCCAACGCATCAGGTGCGCTGTATTCGCCGTGACCACGGGTGAGCAGTTCATAGGCCGGTTGCACGCGCTCCCAGCGATTATCCCGGTCCATCGCGTAAAAGCGCCCAACGATGCTGGCGATCCGTCCGACGCCCAATTGCAGGCATTTGTCCTGCACCAGCTGTAAAGATCGCGCGGCACTTTTGGGCGGGGTATCGCGACCGTCGAGAAAGGCATGCAGATAGATTTTTTTCAAACCGTTGCGGGCGGCCATTTCCAGCATCGCCAGGATGTGGTTCTCGTGGCTGTGCACGCCACCAGGGGAGAGCAGACCCATGATATGCAACGCAGTGCCGTTCTGTTTGGCCAATGCGACGGCCGTACTCAAGGCGGGATTGCGGTTGAAGCTGCCATCCTCTATATCCACGTCGACCCGGCTCAGATCCTGGTATACCACGCGCCCGGCGCCGATATTCAGATGACCCACTTCTGAATTGCCCATCTGCCGGGAAGGCAGGCCGACGAATTTTTCGGAGGCGTTGATCAGCGTGTGCGGGTATTCGCGCCAAAGTCTGTCCCAATTGGGTTTGTTGGCGGCCAGTATCGCGTTGTGATCGGTGTCCTCGCGGTAGCCGAAACCGTCCAGGATAATCAGTAAAACAGGAGTGACGTTCATTGATGTAGAATATAAGCGGATGGTGATTTTTGGTAAGGTGCATTTTAGACGAAATTTGTCCTGCTTGGCGCATGACCGGTTGGGCAATCGGCGTAACGGGGAAACAAAATGGCGAACAAACTGATAGACCGTGATGAAGACATTAGACAGGCCGCGCTGGCTGTCAAGGCGATTGCACATCCGTTGCGTTTGAAGATCTTATGCGTGCTCGGTGACCAGGAAGTCAGTGTGCAGGACATTGTGGAGCAGGTCGGTACGTCGCAAAGCAACATATCGCAGCATCTGTCAATATTGCGCGACAAGGGCGTGCTGGCGACCCGTAAGGACGCGAACCGGGTTTATTACCGAATCGGCGATCTGCGCACATTGAAACTGGTTGGCATGATGCGCGATGTTTTTTGTAGCACCTATAACCCGTTAAAAGTCTCCCCATAGGGTTTGCAGTACGGCAAGTCCCGCAATGGCGGCAGTCTCGGTGCGCATCACGCGCGCACCCAGTTGTATCGGGATATACCCGCACTGCAGCGCGGCGCTGATTTCGTCCGGTGCGAATCCCCCTTCTGCGCCGACCAGCAACATAACTCTCCCAGTGGGCCGCGCTTGATCATGCAGCGTGGCCGACCCTCCCGGCAACAGGATGAATTTTGCTTCCGACATTGATTTACTTTGCGGCAGCCACTGCATGATGTCCAGCGGCGCATGCAGCTTCGGCAGCACATTACGCCCGCATTGCTCGCAGGCGGAGATGGCGACTTGCTGCCAGTGTTCAAGACGATTGACAGCGCGTTCGGCAGTAAGCCGCGCGACGCTGCGCTCGGTGGCAAGCGGCTGGATTTCCGTCACCCCCAGTTCCGTCGATTTCTGGATGACCCAGTCCATTTTTTCGCTGCTGGAAAGCGCCTGTGCCAGCACGACATGCAAAGGCGATTCGCACCGGGTGTGGCTGGCGCGGATCTCGGCGACGCGGACGCGCTTGCCGGTCAACTCGGCAATGTGCCCGCTGCATTCATTGCCGACGCCATCGAACAATTCCACCGCATCTCCCACTCTTAGACGCAATACGCGCGTAGCGTGGTGTGCCGCATCCGGCGGCAGATCGAAACTGTCGCCCGGCGGCAGCGGAGGGGGAAAGTAGAAACGCGGCATGGTCAGAGTGCAAATGGATGAGGGTGTCGCCGTGATAATATATCGGCTTCACGATAATTGTCAGGAATATGAATATGGTCAGTCTGCAGCCGCCTTTGTGTGACTTCGGCAGGAAAGCCGTCGATTTTGATCTGCTCGGCGTGGACGGAAAACGCTATACGTTGGCCAATGCGCGTGGTAAGAACGGCCTGCTGGTGATGTTCATCTGCAATCACTGTCCCTACGTGAAGTCGATACGCGAGCGTATCATCCGCGACGCGCGCGAGCTGCATCAGCATGGCATCAATAGCATCGCGATCATGTCCAATGATCCCGCTGATTATGCAGAGGACAGTTTTGAAAATATGAAGATGGTCGCGCAGCAGTATAACTATCCCTTCCACTACGTGTGGGATGAGAGCCAGCAAGTAGCCAAAGATTACGGCGCAGTCTGCACGCCGGATTTCTTCGGCTTCAATGCCCGGATCGAATTGCAATACCGCGGCCGTCTGGATGCGTCGCGCAAGGAGGCGATCCCCGATGCGCCGCGAGAGCTGTACAACGCGATGCTGCAAGTGGCGCAGACCGGCCAGGGGCCACGCGAACAGATCGCCAGCATGGGTTGTTCGATCAAGTGGAAGGCGGCATGACTCACGCTAGCCAAAACGGAACTGCCGTTCCGGCTGGCATGAGTGCGTTGCTCAAGGCCGCGATCGCGGCTGTCAAACTGGTGACGGCGGAAGAAATCATGCCACGTTATCTCAAGGTTGCACACCAGCACAAAAGTGACGGCAGTCTTTGTACCGAGGCCGATATCGCCGCCCAGACGGCACTCAGCAAAAAACTTCAGGCGATCCTCAATGTGCCGGTGCTGGGTGAAGAAATGACCGTTTCAGAGCAGCGTGCGCTGTGGATGGCGGGTCATGATGGACTGTGGTGTATCGACCCGATCGACGGCACTTCCAATTTTGTGCGCGGGCTGCCGTACTTTGCGGTATCGGTCGCGCTGTTGCGCGAAGGAAAAAGAATGCTGGGTGTGGTGTATGACCCGGTGGCGAACGAGATGTTCGCCGCCGAGCACAAGCGCGGCGCATTTCTGAATGGTGAGAAGCTGCTTGGCAGGGAATCCATGGTGTCTATGCCTCAAGCACTGGCCAGTGTCGATCTGAAACGGCTCAAAAAGAAATTGGTCACGCAGCTGGCGGCTCATCCCCCATACTGTTCGCAACGCAATTTTGGCGCGAGTGCGCTGGACTGGTGTTACAGCGCGATAGGCCGTTATGACATGTATTTGCATGGCGGGCAAAAGCTCTGGGATTATGCCGCCGGCGCACTGATTTTTCAGGAGTCGGGCGGCCATGCCTGTTGTATCGAATCGGATGATTTCGATCAGGGCGACATCTGGCAGCGTTCGGTGATAGCTGCGCGGGATGGCAAGCTGTTCGAAGAATGGAAGGATTGGATACGGGCGCAGCAGTAACCAACAAGGGGGCCTGGTGAAAATATTGATACTTGGTGCGGGGCAGGTGGGTTCCACGGTTGCAGAAAGCCTGGTCGGTGAAGCCAATGACATCACGGTGGTGGATACCGATGTCGAGAAGCTGCGCCAGTTACAGGACCGGCTTGATTTGCGCACCCTGGTCGGGAATGCCGCGCACCCGTCGGTGCTCGAACAGGCCGGCATCGTCGACACCGACATGTTGTTGGCGGTCACGCAAAGCGACGAAGTCAATCTGGTAGCCTGCAAATTGGCTGCCAGTCTCTACAATACGCCGACCCGTATCGCACGGATCCGCGCGGCTGATTATCTTGACCGCAAGAAAGTGTTCAATGCAGATAATTTCTGTGTGAGCTTCTCCATTTGCCCGGAACAGATCCTCACCGAATACATCGTCAAGCTGATCGAGTATCCCGAGGCGTTGCAGGTGCTGGAATTCGCCGATGGTAAGGCGTCGCTGGTGGCATTGCGTACTTACGAAGGCGGACCGTCGGTGGGCAAATCGCTGAGTGAATTACGTGCCCATACGCCGCTGGTCGAGACCCGCGTCGCAGCGATTTTTCGCCAGGACCGGCCTATCATCCCGGAAGGGAGCACTGTGGTCGAAGTGGGTGACGAGATATTCTTCATCTCCGCAACCGACAACATCCGCCGCGTACTCAGTGAAATGCGCCGCAAGGACAAACCCTGCAAGCGGGTAATGATCGTCGGTGGCGGCAATATCGGCTGCCGTTTGGCCAAGGCGCTGGAGCGAGACTACGACGTCAAGCTGATCGAACACAACAAAAAGTCCTGCCAAAGGATCGCCGCCGAGTTGACCCGCACGCTGGTACTGAACGGCGATGG
>JBBRDZ010000112.1:0-8359 GCA_038203435.1 Burkholderiales bacterium | reverse complement strand
ACAACCCGGTCACTGAGACCGCGAGCGACAACACCAAAGCCTATATCGCCGTGAGTTGTGTCGAGGGCACCGAGGTATTCGTGGACGGTATGCGCAAAGGCAGGATCGGGACCTCCCCGTTAAAGGTAGCGGTCTCCCCGGGTAAACATACGGTGATCGTGAGTCTTGCCAGTCGAGGTATATTTACGCAGAGTGTTGAACTGAGTGCGGGCAAGGCAGTGCATATCAAGCCCAGCCTATGCAATTAGTGAAATTTGCACAACTAGCGAGTTTATACATATGAACCAGGCAAAAATGACGCACTCGGATGAACGGCATGATTAGCCAGTTGGGGCGCTATGAAGTTCTTGGCGAGCTTGGGCAAGGCGCGATGGGCGTCGTCTACAAGGCCAGGGACCCGTTGATTGATCGCGTGGTCGCGATCAAGACCATCAATCTCAGCCTGGCCATGGATGAGAAAGAGGAATACGAGGGGCGTTTCTATCAGGAAGCCAAGGCGGCCGGACGGCTCAATCATCCGAATATCGTGACCATCTATGATGTCGGCAAGAGCGGTGACGTCGCTTACATCGCCATGGAGTTCCTCGAAGGCCGCGAATTGCGCGACGTCATGAACGAAACTTCATTGTTGCCCGTGGACCAGGTATTGAAAATCGTCGCGCAGGTCGCGCAGGGTTTGGCGTATGCCCATGAGCACGACATCGTGCATCGCGATGTCAAGCCCTCGAACATCATGGTGATACGCGATGGCAATGTAAAGATCACCGACTTCGGCATCGCGCGTATGGCATCCGCCTCCGTGCGCACCCAGACCGGTATGGTGCTCGGTTCGCCAAAATACATGTCGCCCGAACAGGTCATGGGCAAATCAATCGATCAGCGATCCGACATTTTTGCGTTGGGTGTGATGTTGTACGAGATGTTGACCGGGCAAGCTCCATTCGATGGCGAAAACGTCAATGCCATCATGTATCAAACCTTGAATGCCGTGCCGCCCCAACCCAATACGTTGAATTCGGTGGTGCCGGAAATGGTGAATTTCATCGTGGCCAAGGCATTGGCAAAGGGCGTGGAAGACCGGTATCAGAATGCCAGAGATTTTGCTGTTGACTTGCTCACCTGTCGGGACGGACTGCCGCGTTCTGACAAACTGGCAGACTTGTCAAAGCAATCGGCGGACGTCGACAAGAAAAAGCTGGATGCCACCGATATCACCGGGCGACTGGATAGCGGTGAGGAAGATATCAAATCTGCTTCGAGCGCGAGGCTGTCCAAGGCGTTTGACTCGGCGATCGCGACCATGAGACTGGCGGCCCTGACTGCCACCAGTCAAGACGTGGACGAATTGTCCAAGACTTTCAACATGAGCAGGCCGAGCTCCGAGTCGATCAGGCAGGCTGGGCAGGTTGCCATGACGGTCGCTTCAGTATCGCCTGCACAAGCGCGCAGTCCCGACAGCAAGTCCGATCCCGCAGTTCAATCCCGAGGCGGGAATTTGCTGGCGGTTGTCATCGTGCTGGTGATGTTATTGGGCATCATCTTGTTTGTCGCTTTCAAAAGTATCATCTAGCCTCCGGGCGCAGATCCAGATCATGGCAAGTACAGTGATGATGCATCAAGCGTTGCAGCCGTCGTTGCGGCTTGCCGCGGTGCTGTTGTTGTCGCACCTTGCGGCAGCGGCATTGCTTGCGGTGACAGCCATGCCCTGGCCAGCCCGGCTGGCGATCCTGATGCTGATATCACTGAGCTTGGCTTATCATATGGCGAGGGACGTGCTGTTGCTGCTGGACGATTCCTGGTGCGGGATCGAGCTTGATTCCGGGGGCGTGTCGATAGTTGCAAGCGATGGGCAGCGTTAGCCGGGTCAGGTCGAGAACGATACCGTGGTCAGTCCGTATTTCGTCCTGATACGCGTCAAGCCGGAAGGACGACACACCACACTTGCGAGGGCGATCTTTCCGGATGCGCTTGGAGCGGAGATATTTCGCGAGTTGTGCGTGCGTCTGAGATTCTCTTCGCCAATATCCCGATGAACAAAATCGCTGTCGTGCCGCTTAAGGCACGACACCGGGTTGTGTGTTCGGCGACAGCACGGTCGGTTGCGGATGATCCTGTAAACCGGGGTAATCCTTGCTGTAATGAAGTCCGCGACTTTCGTGGCGAGCCAAGGCGCTTTTCACGATCAGCTCGGCGTTCAGCACCAGATTGCGCAGCTCCAGTAAATCGGAACTGATATTGAAATTGGCGTAATACTCACTGATCTCACTCTGTAGCAATTGGATGCGGTGTTGGGCTCTTTGCAGGCGCTTGTTGGTGCGTACGATGCCGACGTAGTCCCACATGAAATGCCGTAATTCCGCCCAGTTGTGTGAAATGACGATCTGTTCGTCAGCATCTGTCACGCGGCTTTCATCCCAGGCGGGCAGGGAAGGAGATGGCATGCGCGGCTTGTTCAGGATGTCGCGAACTGCAGCATCCGCGAATACCAGGCATTCCAGCAGAGAATTGCTGGCCAGCCGGTTAGCCCCGTGCAATCCGCTGTATGCGGTTTCTCCCACCGCATACAGATTTCCCACATCGGTTCGGGCGTGCAGGTCGGTAACGACTCCGCCGCAGGTGTAGTGTGCTGCCGGAACGACAGGGATGGCTTCCTTGCTGATGTTAATACCCAGCGACAGGCAGCGCGCAAAGATGTTCGGAAAATGTTCCTGGAGAAATTCGACAGACTGATGCGAGATATCCAGATATACACAATCCAACCCGTGCTTTTTCATCTCGAAGTCGATCGCTCTCGCCACTACATCACGCGGTGCCAGTTCGGCACGCTCATCATGGCCGGGCATGAAACGCGTTCCATCCGGCAATTTCAGGATGCCGCCTTCGCCGCGCACCGCCTCGCTGATCAAAAAGGATTTCGCATGCGGATGGTACAAGCAAGTCGGGTGGAACTGGATGAACTCCATGTTGGCGATGCGGCAACCGGCGCGCCAGGCCATGGCAATGCCGTCTCCCGTCGCGGTATCCGGATTGGTGGTGTAGAGATAGACCTTGCCGCTACCACCCGTTGCCAGAATGGTATTTTGCGCGCAGATCGTGACGACTTCATCACTGAGACTGTTGAGCGCATAGGCACCGTAACACCGGTTATCCGGCAACCCGAGTTTCTTGCCGGTGATCAGATCGACCGACATGTAATGTTCCAGGACGGTGATGTTCGGATGCCGCAATACCCGCGTGGCGAGAGTTTCCTGTACCGCCATGCCGGTCGCATCGGCCGCGTGGATGATGCGCCTGCGACTATGTCCGCCTTCACGCGTAAGGTGATATCCCATGTCGTTGGACATGTCCCGGGTGAAGGGCACACCCTGCGCGATCAGCCAATCGATGGCGGCTTTGCCATGTTCGACCACGTAGCGGGTGGCGACTTCGTCGCACAGCCCTGCTCCGGCGGTCAAAGTGTCCTGGATATGCGCATCCAGCGTATCGTCTGATGACATGACTGCGGCGATGCCGCCTTGCGCCCAGCCGCTGGCCCCGTCAAGCAGGGACTTTTTGGTGATCAAGCCGACTTTTTGGTGCTCGGCCAGTTTGATGGCCAAGGTCAGGCCGGCCAGGCCGCTACCGATAATCAGTGTGTCAAATTTGAGCAATTCGGTTCCCGGTGCAGGGGTAGGGAACGGGACTATAGCAGACCGGCAAGGCGCAGGTCATGCGCATGGCCTGACCGCCGCTGATAGCTGACGTGAATGGTGCGGAGCGGTTATACTTGCGGTATAGAGAAAGTCGCGCAACTAAAATAATAATTGGAATAGTCAGGGATGACAGACCGTGATGTCGATCAGCAGCTGGTAGAGCGCGTACAGCGTGGAGACAAGCACGCCTTCGATTTGCTGGTGACCAAGTACCAGCGCAAGCTGGGACGCCTCATTTCCCGTTTTGTGCGGGATGCGGCCGAGGCCGAGGATGTCACCCAGGACGCATTTATCAAGGCTTACAGGGCGCTACCCGGGTTTCGCGGCGAGAGCGCGTTTTACACCTGGCTATACCGGATTGGCATCAATACCGCGAAAAACCACCTGTTGGCGAGCAAACGACGCGCGCCGACCAGCACGCCGTTTGATGCGGAGGAGTCGGAATCCTTTGAAGAAGCCAGCCTGCTGCGGGAAGTAAACACCCCGGAAAATGAACTTATGAGCAAGCAGGTTGTCGGTGTGGTGCAGGCATCTTTGCAGCAATTACCGGAAGATTTGCGCAGCGCGCTGACGTTGCGCGAGATCGAAGGATTGAGTTACGAGGAGATTGCGGTAGTGATGGATTGCCCGATCGGCACGGTACGATCAAGAATATTCAGGGCGCGCGAAGCGGTAGCAGAGAATCTGCGCCCGTTGTTAGAAACCAGCAAAGGCAAGAGGTGGTAATGATGAAACAGGAAATTTCTGTATTGATGGACGGCGAATTGTTCGAGGATGAAGCGGACAGTTTGCTAGACCATATCAAACGCGGTTCGGACGTACACAACGATTGGGAGATTTATCATTTGATCGGGGATGTGCTGCGCCAACCCGAGTACATACATTGCGGCATGAGCGACAAGGTGCGTGAGCGTATGCAGGACGAGCCGGTTGTGCTGGCTCCGCGCGGACGCGCGGTAACACAGAAGATACGCACCATGGCATTGTCAGCGGCCGCATCGCTGGTGGCGGTGGGTGTGGTGGCGTGGATGTCGTTGCAGATCAGCCCTGAAGTTGCGCCGGGGCTGGCGATGCAGCAGACCGCATTGCGCCCGGTCAGCATGCAGATCAAGCCCGACTCGAATGATTACCTGATCGCGCACCAGGAGTTTTCGCCCAGTACGGATTTAAGCGGCGGCACTTCCTTCTTGCGCGCGGTTTCTTACGGCCGTTATCAAGCGCCGTGAAAAATAATCCAGAAAAAGGACGGCGATGAGGCGACTCGTAACGATTTTCGGGCTGCTGCTGGTTTCAGCGGCCAGCGCCCAAGTCGAACAGCGTCCGGTCAGCCTTGATTGGCTGGAGATCGCCGCCTTTGCCGGACACCAGACCGACTATAGCGGTGTGTTCGTCTATCAGTACGATAACCGCGTCGAAACATCGAACATCATCCACGTGACCGGAGCGAATGGCGAATACGAGAAGCTGGAAAGCCTGGACGGACCGAAGCGCGAGATCATTCGCCATGGCGGGGAGGTATGGAACTACGACAACCACAAACTGGTGCAAGTGGAGAGCCAGCAAGGCCGCAGCAATTTCCCCTCGTTGTTGCCTGAACAGCTGACCGCATTGAACACAAATTATCAGCCCACGCTGCTGGGTATGGAGCGGGTCGCCGGTTACAACGCGCAGGTCATCTTGTTCCTTCCCAAGGACAAGCTGCGCTATACCCACAAAATCTGGGTGCATACCGATTCGGGTTTGCTGTTAAAGGCCGCTGTGTTGGGAGACAAGAACAAGGTGGCGGAGCAATATGCCTTCACCCAGTTGCAGATCGGCGGCAAGATCGACCGGTCCTGGGTCGGGAAATGCGATTCCTCGGGACACGGCAAGACCAAATCGGCCGGCACGAACTATGACATCACCCCGATCAACAGCGGCTGGGTGGCCGATACACTGCCCTCGGGATTCACAAAGACCATGGAGGTGCAACGCAAGATGCGTGGCAAACATGCACCGGTGACGCAGATGGTGTATTCCGACGGATTAAGCGCGATCTCCATCTTCATCGAACCGAATGACAGCGACGAGGATGACGTGGATGGTCTGTCCAGTCGCGGTGCGGTCAATCTGTATCACAAGGTAATGGACCAGAATCTGATCACGGTGGTCGGCGAAGTGCCGCCGCGCACGGTGATGCAGGTGCTCGATTCGGTGCGCTACAACGGCAAGTGATGATGCTTGAGACACGCGCCAAGATCATGCAGGTAAGCGGGCAATATGCACTGGTGCAGGCCAGCCAGACCAATGGCTGCGCACAATGCAGGGGCAAGGGTTGCGGCGCGGGAAAATTGTCCCGGTTGTTTTGCAGCAAACCGCGCCAATTCCGTGTAGAAAACGCGATCAATGCCGGCGTCGGAGACGACGTGGTAATCTCGGTCGCAGAAGGTGCGATACTGCGCGGCATAGGCCTGGTCTATCTGCTACCCTTGCTGCTGTTGGTGATGGGTGCGATGCTCGGCAGTGCCTGGGCAGGACAAGCCGAACTGCGCGATGGCTATGCCGCAGTCGGGGCATTGTCAGGACTGGTTGCCGGATTCGCTGTTGCCAGATGGATTGCGTTGCGCCACGATAAAAGTCGTTTCCAACCCTATGTTGCACGTCCCTGGCGCGACGATTGACTGCCGGATATACGCACAAAATCCGCACAATATTTAAACGCATGATTGCGCTGCTGTGCCGGGCGATCGATTGATTTGTTATAGGGGGATTACATGCTGAGAAAACTCGCGGGCCTGCTGGTTCTGCTGTTCGGGATAGGGTGTAATACAACAGCCTTGGCCAGAGACCTGCCCGACTTCACCGATCTGGTCGAAAAGCAGGGGGCGGCTGTCGTCAACATCAGCACGACACAGATCATCCAGGGCATGCGCGGGTTGCCGGATATTCCCGAGGACGACCCGTTCTACGATTTCTTCCGCCGTTTTGCACCGAAAATGCCGCAGGAACATGAATCGCAATCGCTCGGCTCGGGGTTCATCATCAGCCAGGACGGTTACATCCTGACCAACGCACATGTGGTGGACCATGCCGACAAGATCACCGTGCGACTGATCGACAAGCGCGAATTCCGCGCCAAGGTCATCGGTGCGGATAAACGTACCGATGTCGCGCTGCTGAAAATCGACGCGACCGGATTGCCGAAGATCACCGTCGGGAACCCGGACAAGCTCAAAGTGGGCGAATGGGTGGTCGCGATCGGTTCACCGTTCGGCTTTGACAACAGCGTCACCGCCGGTATCGTCAGCGCCAAGGGTCGTTCTTTGCCACAGGATAACTTCGTGCCGTTCATCCAGACCGATGTGGCGATCAATCCCGGCAATTCCGGCGGGCCACTATTCAACATGAACGAAGAAGTGGTCGGTATCAACTCGCAGATATATACCCGCTCCGGCGGCTCAATGGGCCTTTCTTTCGCGATACCGATCGATGTGGCGACGCAAGTGGCCGAACAGTTGCGCACCACTGGCAAAGTGACGCGTGGGCGTATCGGCGTGACAATACAGGAAATGACCCGCGAACTGGCTGAATCATTCGGCTTGAACAAACCGGACGGGGCGCTGGTCAGCAATGTGGAAAAGAACGCCCCGGCCGACAAGGCCGGCATCCAGGTCAGCGATGTGATCCTGAAATTCGACGGCAAACCGGTCAACAGTTCCAGTGACCTGCCGCGCATGGTGGCGATCGTCAAACCCGGCTCCCGGGTGGCGGTCGAGTTGTGGCGCAAGGGTAAGTCCAGGCAAGTCACTGTCGAGATCGCCGCGATGCCCGATGACAAGACGGTCGCCCGCACCGACCAGAAAGCTCCGGGCGATGCCGGGGAAATGATCCCGCGTCTGGGCGTTGCCCTTAGCGAGCTGACTGCCGACCAGCGGCACGAACTGGAAGTCAGCAACGGATTGCTGGTGGAAGATGTCAAGGGCTCCGCAGCTCGGGCTGCCGGCCTGCAACAGGGTGATGTGTTGTTGACGATCGGCAATGTGCCGCTGACGTCGGCGGCGCAGCTGAACGATCTGCTCAAGCAGGTTCCCAACGGTCGTAATGTCGCTTTACTGGTGCGCAGGGGCGACAGCGCCACCTATATCGCGATCAAGCTGGACGAAAAGTAATCACAGTCCGGCGGGTCCCGCCTAAATCGGCTAGAATCCATCCCTTTGCAATATCGGGCGATTCCCTGAAGCGCCGATCTAGGTGGGACCCTCATTTTGGACTCTATGCAGCATATCCGTAATTTTTCCATCATCGCACACATCGACCACGGCAAATCCACCCTGGCAGACCGTATCATCCAGTTTTGCGGCGGCTTGTCCGACCGCGAGATGGAGGCGCAGGTGCTCGACTCGATGGATCTGGAACGCGAGCGCGGCATCACCATCAAGGCGCAAACTGCGGCACTGAGCTACAAAGCCCGCGATGGCCAGGTCTACAACCTTAATCTGATCGACACGCCGGGGCACGTGGATTTCTCCTACGAAGTATCGCGCTCGCTGTCGGCCTGCGAGGGTGCGCTGCTGGTAGTGGACGCATCACAGGGCGTGGAAGCGCAGACGGTGGCGAATTGCTATACCGCGCTGGACCTGGGCGTTGAAGTGGTGCCGGTACTGAACAAGATCGACCTGCCTTCGGCA
>JBBRDZ010000111.1:0-8507 GCA_038203435.1 Burkholderiales bacterium | reverse complement strand
TCGGAGAGGTTTTCCCTGGCCGCAAATTCGCGCACGTCCTGCGAGATCTTCATCGAGCAGAAATGCGGGCCGCACATCGAACAGAAATGCGCGACCTTGGCGGATTCCTTGGGCAGCGTCTCGTCGTGGAATTCGCGCGCCTTGTCCGGATCGAGGCCGAGGTTGAACTGGTCGTCCCAGCGGAATTCGAAACGCGCCTTGGAAAGCGCGTTGTCGCGGATCTGCGCGCCGGGATGTCCCTTGGCCAGATCGGCGGCATGCGCGGCGATCTTGTAAGTGATGATGCCTTCCTTGACATCGTCCTTGTCGGGCAGGCCGAGATGTTCCTTGGGCGTCACATAGCACAGCATCGCGGTGCCGAACCAGCCGATCATCGCCGCGCCGATCGCCGAGGTGATGTGGTCGTAGCCGGGCGCGATGTCCATGGTCAGCGGCCCGAGCGTGTAGAACGGCGCTTCATGGCACCACTTGAGTTGCAGGTCCATGTTCTCCTTGATCAGGTGCATCGGCACATGGCCGGGGCCTTCGATCATCACTTGCACATCATGCTGCCACGCGACCTGGGTGAGTTCGCCCAGCGTCTTGAGTTCGCCGAGTTGCGCTTCGTCATTGGCATCGTAAATCGAGCCGGGGCGCAGACCATCGCCGAGCGAGAAGCTCACGTCGTAGGCCTTCATGATCTCGCAGATGTCCTCGAAGTGGGTGTACAGGAAGTTCTCCTTGTGATGCGCCAGACACCACTTCGCCATGATCGAGCCGCCGCGCGACACGATGCCGGTCATGCGTTTCGCGGTCATCGGCACATAACGCAACAGCACGCCGGCATGGATCGTGAAATAGTCCACGCCCTGCTCGGCCTGCTCGATCAGCGTATCCCTGAAGATCTCCCAGGTCAGGTCTTCGGCCTTGCCGTTCACTTTTTCCAGCGCCTGATAGATCGGCACGGTGCCGATCGGTACCGGCGAATTGCGAATGATCCATTCGCGCGTCTCGTGGATGTTCTTGCCGGTGGACAGATCCATCACCGTGTCGCCGCCCCAGCGTATCGCCCAGGTCATCTTCTCCACTTCTTCCTGGATGCTGGAGCCGAGCGCCGAGTTGCCGATGTTGGCGTTGATCTTCACCAGAAAATTACGGCCGATGATCATCGGCTCGACTTCGGGATGATTGATGTTCAGCGGGATGATGGCGCGACCACAGGCCACTTCGCTGCGCACGAATTCCGGCGTGATCTGCTTGGGCAGATTGGCGCCGAAGCTTTCGCCGGGATGCTGTTTCAACATCATCTCGGAAAGCCCCTCGCGGCGCTGGTTCTCGCGTATCGCGATGTATTCCATCTCCGGCGTGACGATGCCGGCGCGGGCATAGTGCATCTGCGTGACATTCCTGCCCGGCTTGGCGCGGCGCGGCGCACGCTTCAGATTGAAGCGCATCTCAGCCAGTTCGGGATCGGCCAGACGTTGTTGCCCGTAATCGGAGGTGAGCTGGTCCAACTGCCCGGTGTCGTCGCGTTCGCTGATCCAGCCCTCGCGCAGTGCGGCCAGGCCGGAGCGGATGTCGATCTTCACCGCCGGGTCGGTATACGGACCGGAACAGTCATACACATATATCGGCGGATTGACCTCGGCACCCATGCTGGCGGGCGTTTCGGACTGGGATATCTCGCGCATCGGTACCTGCAGATCGGGGCGGCTGCCCTGCACATAGACCTTGCGCGAATTCGGCAAGGATTTGACCGCAGCCGCATCGACGTGTGCGGCTGCGGCCAGGAATTTGGGATTGGCGTTCATGCGATGCTCCTAATTATTCGGAAAGCATCAGGGAGATGCTTCCCTACGACGGCATTACCCGTACAGGTTCAAAGGGTGTATCTCACTTCGTGCATGGCTGCATGCTGCGAAGACCCCTAGCGAAGCCTGCAAGGTAAAGTAAAGGTCGGTGAAATGCAAGCTCAACACGGCATCATTGAGCCACAGGGGTTGGCTTGCTATACTGCCACGCTCAATGCAGGGTGATGACGGATGAATCGGGAGAGGGGAATGCTGGATATGGAACAAGCGCGCTTCAATATGATCGAGCAGCAGATACGTCCGTGCGAAGTGCTGGAGGGTCGCATACTGGATCTGCTCAAGCTGGTCCGCCGCGAGAATTTCGTGCCGGCAGGCATGCGAGAACTGGCTTTCATGGACATGGAGATCCCGCTGGGCCACGGCGCGTCCATGTGGCAACCCAAGCTGGAAGCGCGTACCGTACAGGAATTGCACCTGGGCCGCACCGACAAGGTGCTGGAGGTGGGTACCGGAAGCGGCTACCTGACCGCATTGCTGTCGATGCTGGCGGGACACGTGACCTCGGTCGAGCTCGTGCCGGAATTGAGCGCCATGGCCAGGCAGCATCTGCATACTTATCATCGCGACAACATCAGCCTCGAGGTCGGTGACGCCGCGCTCGGTTGGGGTGGCGGTGCCAGTTATGATGTCATCGTGCTGACCGGGTCGACACCGGTGTTGCCGGCGACTTTCCAGAACAGCCTGAAGGTCGGCGGACGGTTGTTCGCGATCGTCGGCGATGCGCCGGTGATGGAAGCCAGACTGGTCACCCGCGTCACGCAGGATACCTATGAATATCTGAACATCATGGAAACCAGCATCGCACCGTTGCAGAATGCACTGCAGCCGGAACGTTTCGTGTTCTGAGCCGGCCCGGGATTGCGCCGGCCGGAGATAAACGATACATTAGTAGCTTCTAATATTCAGGTCGTGCCAAAACCGATGAAATTGAAACCCGTTATTCTTGCAGCATGTCTGGCCACCAGCGGTTGGACGCAGGCGGCCGACCTGCTCGAGACCTATCGTGCCGCGCAGGCGAATGATCCGGTGTTTGCCGCCGCACGCGCCACGCAACAAGCCGGCCAGGAAAAATTGTCACAGGGCCGTTCCTTGCTGATGCCTTCGGTTACGCTCAGTGCGAACAGCACCTTCAACAATCAAACGACCCAGTATCAGAGCGGACCGCTGGTCGGGGCCAGC
Organism: Burkholderiales bacterium; assembly: GCA_038203435.1. Classification (GTDB taxonomy): domain Bacteria; phylum Pseudomonadota; class Gammaproteobacteria; order Burkholderiales; family Gallionellaceae; genus Gallionella. The sequence continues at coordinate 5,478 of JBBRDZ010000111.1, read as the reverse complement.
GGCGAGTACCGTTACAACAGCAACGGCTATGGCGTGAACCTGGTGCAACCGCTGTTCCGCCAGCAGAACTGGCAGGCATACAGCGAGTCGCAATTGCAGGCGGAACAAGCCGCGATGCAGCTCAAGATCGCCGAACAGGATCTGATCGTGCGCGTCGCGCAAGCCTATTTCGGCGTGCTGATCGCGCAGGACAGCGTGGGGCTGGTGAATGCGCAAAAGACCGCGATCTCAGAGTCGCTCGAACAGGCCAAGCGCAATTTCCAAGTAGGCAGCGCCACCATCACCGACACCCTGGAAGCGCAAGCGCGCTACGACCTGACCGGGGCGCAGGAGATCGCCGCGCAGAACGATCTGGAGATCAAGCGCAGCGCCCTGCAACAGCTGATCAACACCACACCGGGCGACCTCGCGCATCTCGGCACGGATTTCAAACTGGCAGCGCCGCAGCCCGCCGATATGGGCAAGTGGGTGGATCAGGCGCAGACGGAAAGTTTGCAGGTTGCGATCGCACAAGCGGGCGCCGAGATCGCCGACAAGGAAGTCATGCGCAATCGCGGCGGACATTATCCGACCCTGGACCTGGTGGCCAACTACAACAGGAACAACACCAATGGCGGCAGTTTCGGCGCGAACGAAAGCACCAGCAGAAGCATCGGCGTGCAGTTCAACATGCCATTGTTCCAGGGCGGGGTGGTCAATTCCAGGTGGCGCGAAGCTGAAGCCAATCGCGAGCGCGCCAGACAGGAACTGGAAAATACCCGCCGCAATGTGGCACAGCAGGCCCGTCAATCCTATCTCGGTGTGGTCAGCGGCATCGCCCAGGTCGAGGCGCTGCAACAGGCACTCGCTTCCAGTGTCAGCGTGCTGGATGCCAGCAAGCTCGGCCATGAAGTCGGCGTACGTACCAACCTAGACGTGCTGAACGCGCAACAACAACTTTATTCGACACGTCGCGACCTGTATCAGGCGCAATACAATTATCTGCTCAGCGAACTGCGCCTGCAACAAGCGGTCGGCACGCTGGGTGAAACGGACCTGGGCAAAGTCAATCAGGCGTTACACTAGATTCAAGGTAAAAGAGGAAAGAGGAAAGTTAAAGGCAGAAGCGCCCCGGCTTTTCCTTTCCTATTGAACCTTTCCTCTTTTACCTTTTACCTTTTACCTTTAGAGCAAAGCGAAAATACATGAGCAAATCCGCAGCCCCCAGTTCCGAGAACACCAGTTCCCAGCGACCCAAGGTTGCGTTGATCACCGGCATCACCGGCCAGGACGGTGCTTATCTCGCCGAGTTCCTGCTCAAGAAGGGTTACATCGTGCACGGCGTGAAGCGCCGCGCTTCGCTGTTCAACACCGACCGCATCGATCATCTTTACCAGGATCCGCATGTCAAGAAGGCCAGCTTCATCCTGCACTACGGCGATCTCACCGATTCCACCAACCTGATCCGCATCATCCAGCAGGTGCAGCCCGACGAGATCTACAACCTCGCCGCGATGAGTCATGTCGCGGTGTCGTTCGAGACACCCGAATACACGGCCAATGCCGACGGCATCGGCACACTGCGCATCCTCGAGGCGATGCGCATCCTCGGTCTGGGGAAAAAGACCCGCTTCTATCAGGCCTCCACTTCAGAACTGTTCGGGCTGGTGCAAGAGACCCCGCAAAAGGAGACGACACCGTTCTATCCGCGCAGCCCCTACGCGGTCGCCAAGCTCTACGGTTACTGGATCACGGTGAATTATCGCGAGGCCTACGGTATGTACGCCTGCAACGGCATCCTGTTCAACCATGAGAGCCCGGTACGCGGCGAAACCTTCGTCACGCGCAAGATCACCCGCGCGCTGGCGCGCATCAAGCTCGGCCTGCAGGATTGCCTGTACCTGGGCAACCTGGATGCGCTGCGTGATTGGGGACATGCCAAGGATTATGTCGAGATGCAATGGCTGATGCTGCAACAGGATCAGCCGGAGGACTTTGTCATCGCCACCGGCGTGCAATACAGCGTGCGCGATTTCGTCAACATCGCCGCCAAGGAACTGGGCATCGTCGTCACATGGAAAGGCAAAGGCGTCGACGAAAAGGGTTACGATGCAGCCGGCAAGTGCATCGTGCAAGTCGATACGCGCTACTTCCGACCCACCGAAGTCGAGACCCTGCTGGGCGACCCGAGCAAAGCCAAACAGAAACTGGGCTGGACACCGAAGATCACATTCCATGAACTGGTATCCGAGATGGTGCGCGAAGACCTCAAGTCCGCCGAGCGCGACGAGCTGGTCAAGCAACACGGCTTCACCGCATACGATTATCACGAATGACCATAAAGTTGTATCGTGTAGGAGCACTAAAAGTAGGCAATCTGCTATCTGCCAAAGCAGATGCAGAGTTGTCACCGGGCCATGCCCGCGACAAAAATCTCCCGTTCGCCCTGATAACCAGCGACTTGGCTGGAGTTTTTTGACAGCCTAGTCGAATGGCTAGTAGTTCCATCAGCTTGTCGAAGGGTCGCGGGCATGGCCCGCTCCTACAAAAAGCATGTTTACACTAAAATTTAATTTACACCTATGAGTCTGCCAGTTAATGATTTTCCTCTTGAATCCAAGATCTTCGTCGCCGGTCATCGCGGTTTGGCGGGCAGCGCGATCGTGCGCGAGTTGCAGCGGCTGGGCTATAAGAATCTTGTGACGCGCACCCATGCCGAGCTGGATCTGGAAGACGCGACGGCCACGCAAAAGTTTTTCGACCGGGAAAAACCGGAGATCGTATTCCTGGCCGCGGCCAAGGTTGGCGGCATCCTGGCAAACAACAGCTACCCGGTGGATTTCCTGATGAGTAATCTGCTCATCGAAGCCAACATCTGCCGCGCGGCGCATCGTACGCAAGTCGGGCGCCTGATCTTTCTCGGCAGCTCCTGCATCTACCCGCGCGATTGCCCGCAACCAATAAAAGAAGAATACCTGCTCACCGGCCCGCTCGAGGCGACCAACCGGCCCTACGCGCTGGCCAAGATCGCCGGTATCGAGATGTGCTGGGCATACAATCGCCAGCACGGCACCAAGTGGCTGGCCGCGATGCCGACCAATCTGTACGGTCCCGGCGACAACTACGATTTGAACAGTTCCCATGTGTTGCCCGCGCTAATGCGCAAGATGCATGAAGCGAAAGTATCCGGCGCTGCCGAAGTGGTGCTGTGGGGTAGCGGCAAACCGAAGCGCGAATTCCTGTACGTGGAAGATCTGGCACACGCGCTGGTATACCTTGCCACGCTGGACAGCGAGCGCTATGACCCACTGGTCGCACCATCGCAATGCCCATTGATAAATGTTGGTACCGGCACCGACCTGACCATCCGTGAACTGGCTGAAACAGTGGCCGCCGTGGTCGGCTATACGGGGCGCTTCGTACAGGACACTTCCAAACCGGACGGCACCATGCGCAAGGTGATGGATGTATCGAAGATTCACAGCCTTGGGTGGAAGGCAAAGACCGGCTTGAAGGAAGGGATTGGGCTGACTTACCAATTATTTTCCGAGACAAAATCATGAATCCGAATGATCCGCTAGTGCGCGGTTTTTGCAGGATACCGACTTGTCGGGCGAATCCGGAATCTGGTTTTTTGTAGGAGCCCGACTTGTCGGGCGAATCAGAATCATCGCGCAACAAGTTGCGCTCCTACGGCAAAGCTTTTTTCATCACCTTATTGTTTCAGATGAAATTTATTAAAGGAACACCCGAATGAGCCAACTGGCCAGAAAAGGCATTATCCTTGCCGGAGGTTCCGGAACACGGTTGCATCCGGTGACGCTGGCGGTATCCAAACAGCTGTTGCCGATCTACGACAAGCCGATGATCTACTACCCGCTGTCCACGCTGATGCTGGCGGGGATACGCGACATCCTGATCATCTCCACGCCGCAGGATACGCCGCGCTTCCAGCAATTGCTGGGCGACGGCAGCGCGTGGGGACTGAATCTGCAATATGCGGTGCAACCCTCGCCGGATGGATTGGCGCAGGCATTCATCATCGGTCGCGAATTCATCGGCAAGCATCCCTCCGCGCTGGTGCTGGGCGACAACATCTTCTATGGGCATTCTTTCCAGGATCAACTTGCCAGCGCATCGCAGCGCAGCAGCGGCGCGACCGTGTTCGCCTACCATGTGCGCGATCCTGAGCGTTACGGCGTGGTGGAGTTCGACGACAAAGGCCACGCCATCTCGCTGGAAGAAAAGCCGGTGAAGCCCAAGTCCAATTACGCCGTCACCGGGCTGTACTTTTACGACAACAGCGTCGTCGATATCGCCGCCAACCTCAAGCCTTCCAAGCGCGGCGAACTGGAGATCACCGACGTCAACCGTATCTATCTGGAACGCAGTGCTTTGTCCGTCGAGATGATGGGCCGAGGTTATGCCTGGCTGGATACCGGCACGCACGAATCGCTGCTCGAAGCCAGCCAGTTCATCCAGACCATCGAGAACCGTCAGGGACTGAAGATCGCCTGCCCGGAAGAGATCGCCTATCACATGGGATTCATCGATGCCGCACAATTGGAAAAGCTCGCTGCGCCATTGCTCAAGAGCGGCTATGGCGCCTATCTGATGAGCGTGCTCAAAGACAAGGACCTGCCCAGATGAGGATCATCCACACCGCCATCCGGGACCTGCTGATCGTCGAGCCCAGAGTATTCAGTGATGACCGGGGATACTTTTTCGAAAGCTTCAACCGCCGCAAGTTTGCCGAACTGACCGGTCTCGATGTGGATTTCGTGCAGGACAACCACTCGCTGTCCGCTCAAAATGTACTGCGCGGATTGCATTATCAGATCAAGCAACCGCAAGGAAAGCTGGTGCGCGTGGTGCAGGGCGCGGTGCTCGACGTCGCGGTGGACATCCGCAAAAGCTCGCCGACCTTCGGTAAGCACGTCGCGCTGGAATTGTCCGCCGAGAACAAACTCATGCTGTGGATACCGGAAGGCTTCGCGCACGGCTTCAGCGTCCTGACCGAGACCGCCGAATTCCTGTACAAGACCACCGACTACTGGTATGCCGAACACGAACGCTGCATACGTTGGAACGATCCGGCCATGGCGATCGACTGGAAGCTAAAAGAAGACCCCATCGTTTCTGCCAAAGACGCACAAGGCAAAACCCTCGCCGAAGCCGACCTGTTCCCCTGATCGCGTTGATTTGCCTCTTTCGTCGTACCCTTGGTCTTTGCTTGTACCTTGTACCTTTCCTCTTGTACCTGATTTCCCCCCCTTGTACCTTTCCCCTTGAATCTGGTTTCCATGTTCTGATATGTGTATACTCAACGTATATATAAAGGAGGCTTGTGATGTCTATTGCGCGCGTATTCAAATCAGGGAATAGTCAGGCTGTTCGGTTGCCCAAGAAGTTTCGCTTTGAAGCGGAACAGGTGGAGATATTTCGTCGCGGTGATGAAATTGTGCTGCGTGCCAAGCCTGCCAATGCGTCAACGATATT
>JBBRDZ010000110.1:0-8531 GCA_038203435.1 Burkholderiales bacterium | reverse complement strand
ATCTCCAGCAGCAGGAAAGCTGCCAGACTGCACGAAGTGCTGTTCGCCGTTCAAGTCGGAGACACTATAAAAATCTCCAAATGCGGCATCAGATAAGGATTCCAGAGTCATGGAGTCGTTTTTAACCGGACACTAGTGATAGTTTATGACGAGTAAATCGACGTATTTTTTACCCATGCTATATAGATATTGAATGTCATCGAGAAAACGGTCTGTACGGTACCTAACACAATTCGAACATGGGGTTTGGCGACATCCGAACAGGAAATTGGCACCACTTAGGTTAGCCTTGCTAAGTAATACCTCCGTATGGCTAGTGGGAAGTATCAACTATATTTTGGGGAAGCTTAGGCTCAGAACAAAAGTGCTGGTTATGCGCCTGAACCGACTCAATGAATTAATCTGCCTGTGTGTCTCACTCCCGGCAAGCGGGTCTTGCCCATAAGTGACGTGGATCATTGTTTGTTGGTTAGCGCACAGAAGTACTTTCCGATTGTTATTAATCTTTGCAAGTCGACACAATAAATCGTTTGTGTGATTCGGGCCGAATCTGGTTCCGACTTTGGCTATATAAACCGACAAGCAAGGAGTACAAAAATGAACAAAGACCAAGTAAAAGGCGCAACAAAAGACATCGTCGGTAAACTTCAGGAAGAAGTGGGTAAATTGGTTGGCAGTACAGATCAACAAGTTCAGGGCTTGAAGAACCAAGCCAAAGGCAAAGTGCAGCAGCATATCGGCAACCTGAAAGAAGACATCAAGCACGCCACTGACAAACTCTAAAACGTTGCGCTTCGGAGGTTGTCAGTAATAGCCCCTGACGTGGGAGTTGAGAGGGACAAACTCATTTCGCGAATTATCGCAAAGCATGTCGTGCATACGACAAAACAGGAGCAAGCGCATGAATAAGAAAATATCAAACAAAAACACATTACCCGGTTCACTGATTGCCTTTGGCCTGGCTTTCTTTCTGGGTGTTGGCACGGCTGTTGCAGTTGTCGATGATGTATCCCAGCCGCTGCCGCACAGTGACGGTGTAGGCGCAACGATCACCGATACTGCTATCACCTCCAAAGTGAAGGCCAAGCTGATGGGGGATCGCCGTCTCAAGAAATCCGACATCAGTGTGATGACCACCAACGGAGTCGTCACACTTGATGGCACGGCAAATTCCGCAAAGGCGAAGTCTGAGGCAAAGCGTTTGGCCAAGTCGATCGAAGGGGTCAAGAGCGTTGATAACAATCTGAAAGTGCCCGGGGACAACAAGAACGTCGCGAAGGCGGAACGTGCTGTATCCGATAGCTGGATCACCACCAAGGTGAAATCGGAGATCCTCGCTGACAGCGCCAGCAAAGGTTTCAAGGTGAGCGTAAAGACGAAACACGGCGTGGTGATACTGAAGGGCACACTGGCCAATCAGGATGCCATTGATCATGTGCAGGACATCGCTGCCAAAGTCAAAGGCGTGAAGAGCGTGGATACGAAGGCACTTACCATCAAAGCTAATTAAACGCTCAAACAACCATCAACACAGCCAAGGCCAGCATGCGAAACGTTGTCTGGTATTCCCGATTCGCGAAGGCCGTAGCGCATATCAGCGGCAGGCCAAAGACGTTCTCCGTTGCCGTGGCTGTGATTGCCGTTTGGCTTGTATCCGGCCCGATCTTCGGATACAGCGACACGTGGCAACTGGTGATCAATACGGGGACTACGATCATCACATTCCTGATGGTTTTCCTGATCCAGAACACCCAGAATCGGGACACACAGGCTATCCAGATAAAGCTCGACGAACTCATACGCGCTACCAAGGGCGCGCACAACGCCCTGCTTGATCTGGAAGAGCTCGAGCAAGAGAGTCTTGATGAATTCCGCTCAAAGTATCGGGAACTCGCTACGCTAGCAAGGGCCCAGCTGGGGAGCGGACTTATGGATACGGGTACTCCCGAGCCATGAACCGCCAGCGATCGATTAGCCCTGCACCTTAAGCCGGATTGCTGCAAAAGTGTGACAGCCCATTAGATTGACATTGAATGGCTATTTTGAAAGATTGTAATGTCCGCTTCCTGAAAACAGTAGCAGTTAGCAGGCTGTAGGGTACGACCGCTGCCCTGCGCAAAGCAAAAGTTAGAAAATGTGGATCCATTGTTCAGCAATGGCAGAAGACTGTGTGAAAACTCGACAAAAATGGATGCCGAAAAATATCAGCCTGCCAGAATGCGCTGTATTCGATTTTCTTGAGTCGGGTAATGGTCGAAGCAATCCTAGAATCGGACAAATTTGAACCGCAGAGGAGTTCTCTCACACAACTTCACCGAACAAAACCCCGATCCCGGCTGTCAGCGCCATGGCCAGCGCCCCCCAGAAGGTCACTCGTATTGCGGATGTTAGTACGGGAGCGCCGCCGGTACGGGCAGCCAGCAAGCCCAGCAGGGCGAGAAACAACAGCGAACTGACTGAAACAACCCACATCAGTGCAGATACCGGCACCCAAACGACAACCAGCAGAGGCAGCATGGCTCCGACGGAAAAAGTGACGACCGACGCCAGAGCGGCTTGCACCGGCCGGGCAGTCAATGTTTCTGGTATCCCCCAGCTCGTCATGCGCGTGTGCACCAAGCGCGTCGTGTTTCATCAATTGCCTGGAGACCTCGGCGGCGAGCGATGCACCTAGTCCGCGTTTGATATAGATAGACGCCAATTCCTCATGCTCGTGTTTGGGATCAGCCACCAGCTCCTTACGTTCTCGATCCAGATCCGCATTCTCGGTATCGGCCTGTGGACTCACCGAAACATACTCGCCTGCTGCCATCGACATCGCACCAGCCACAAGGCCCATTCCGGATTCGATCCAACTTAGCCAATACGGACACTTGAATATTGTTGCAATGATCGGCTTGAATAATGCGGTGTTGCATCAGCACCGAACCCGGTGCGGGTGCAAGATGTGCCAGCAGGCAGCATTGGTCATACCATCAGGCCGCGCAATTTCTCCGGCGTCATCTTGTTCGATTTTTTGATGAGTTCGCGCGCAATCTCGACCTTGTCCCAGACATTGCACATCATCACGCCTCTCACTTTACCGGCACTCAGGTAGTAGATGACCCCGGTCTCATTCTCTTTCTGCCAGTCGGCAACGGTCTCCATCCGCGAATCAACTTCACCGATCGCCTCGTAACCGAACTCGAACAGATCCGAGAAAAAATACGGCAGGTAGGTAAATGATTCATGCGCGCCAGCCATATTTCGCCCTGCCCATTTCCCCTGGTGGAGAGCGTTGTCCCAATGCTCCATACGCATCGACTGTCCCAGCACCTGACAAGGAAAAAATGCATTGTCGCCTGCGGCATAAATATCCGGATGAGAGGTCTCGAGGTAATCGTTCACCACGATCCCATTACCCACTTTCAGTCCGCCACTTTTAGCCAGCTCCATTTCCGGAACCACGCCAACTCCGACGATCACCAGGTCCGATTCAATTGTTTCACCCTTCTCGGTGCGGGTTATGAATGCAGCGCCGTTCCTGCTGAAAGAAACGGGTTTGTCCAACGCCAGCATCTTGACACCCTTCTCAAGATAGCGGCGCTGCACAGCCCGGCCCAGATAATCAGGAAGCACGCGGTCGCAGAGAAGTGCGCCAGGGAAAATCATCGTGACGTTCAGCTTGTTGATGTTGAGCGCGGCGGCCAACTCCGAGCCGATGAAACCCCCACCGACCACTACTGCAGACTTGCCCACTGCAGCGACTTTCCTGGTGCGCCGATAATCATCCAGATTGCGGAAGTAAAATATGTCATCCAGATCACCGCCGGGGACCGGTAGCATTCGTGGTTTGCAACCTGTTGCAAGCAGCAATTTCCCATAACTGAATGTCTGGTCATGGCTGGTGGTTATGGTTTTCTTGCCGGGATCGAGCCGCAACGTTTTTGTTCCCAATGCCAATGTGGCTCCATGCGTATCGTAGAATTCCTGGTCATGGAGGAAGATATCCTCCATTTTAACTTCGCCGGACCAGAGCTTTTTGGACAGCGGTGGGCGGTCATAAGGCAAATGATTTTCCTCGCCCACAAGCAGTATGCTGCCCGCCGAATCAAGTTCGCGAATGCCCTCCACTGCCGATGCGCCAGTCAGCCCCCCGCCCACAATCACATAATCGTAAATAGGCTTCATCAACTTCTCCCAGTAAACATAAATGGCAAATGATGGGCTTGAGTATGCTTTGGCACTGTGCGTTAACGCACGAAAATGATGCGATTGTTGATGCGTAAATTGAATCCGAACCCAAGAAAGACGCTAAACTATGAAGCACCGGCTGAACGATTTAACCAATCTGTTGCATCGACCGGTTGAAACCAAACCCAATTGCAGACATTCGATATGTAATTTAAGGGGATATATGAATAAAAATATTTCAACAGTTATCGGTGTCTGTGCGCTATTCACGTCTCTTTGTGCACATGCTGAATCAGGCTGGACAAATTCCGAAGCTGTGGCCGAATTCATTACATCTACCCGCCATTACTATACGATCAGGCTCCCGGTAAAGGAAAATCCGAGTGGATGCGAGAACAAGACTTGGTTCTATCAGGATTACGACTCAGATGGCGCAGACAAAATGTTTAGAACCATACTTGAGTCAGTAAAATCTGAGCTTCGGTTACGGGTTTATGTGACAGGAAGATGTAATTTGGACGGGTATTCCGAGATTTCATCAGTTAGTATCACACCATAGGGAACAGCTTCGCATTTCGCCCGCCTTAAATACAACTTCGGAATACCATCGAAAAATCCAACACCCTCCGTAACAGCTCGGTGCAATGCTGGTCTTTTAATCACATCCTCCGTTCAGTCCTCAGCAGATCTCGCGCCAGGCAAATCCTTCTTCCTGGGTTGCCACACCCACCCAACTTGCTTCGCACCCGGCCGCCGCACTCAATGCCTGTACCGCGAGTGCCGGCGTGTTGTTCTTGCGGCTGAGATGCGCGGCGATCAGGTGTTGCAAACGGCTCACATCCAGACTGGCCAGTATCCCGGCAGCTTCCTGGTTGTTCAGGTGTCCGTATCGACCGCCCACGCGTTGTTTCAGGCTGTACGGATAATCCCCGTTCATCAGCAGGTCGGCATCGTGATTGCATTCCAGCACCAGCGCATCACAGCCGCTCAGCGTCTGCTCGATATGCGCCGTGCTGCATCCGGTGTCGGTCAATACGCCGAGGCGGCGCACCCCGTCGCTGAACACGAACTGCACCGGCTCGGCGGCATCGTGCGGGACGGAATAGGGTGTGATGTGGATGTCGCCGATCACGAAAGCCAGTTGTGGATCGATCTCGCGGATATCGGCGATACCGGAAAACGCTTTGCGCTGGCTGTTCAGGGTGCCGTGGGTGAGCCACACCGGCAAGCCGAATTTGCGCGCCAGCCGCGCCACGCCGCCGATGTGATCGCCGTGTTCGTGGGTGACGACGATACCGCCCAGTTGTTCGGGGGACACACCGGCGCGGGCCAGCCGCGCGACGGTGTCCTGCAATCCGAAACCGCAGTCCATCATCACCAGCGTGCTGCCGACGCCAACCAGCAATGCATTGCCTTCGCTACCGCTGCCCAAGGACGAAAAACGCATGGACATCAGCTACCCGTCACTGCGGCTGGTTGATATTTTTGTAGATGGCCTCGAGCATCTGTTTGCTCACCTTGTTGCTTGCGCCGTCCTGATCGACGATGGTCACTTCGCAGGATGTGGTGTTGTCCTTGACGTTGACCTGATAGTGACGAGTGGTATCCTCGTTGCTCTTCCAGAATTTCAGCTTGTCCAGCCAACTGCTTTCGAGCTTGACCGGACGCAGGTAGTAGATGCCCTTGTCGCGGTTTTTGTCTTCAACCCCCAGGTTCGCGGCTTCGATCGCCAATCCCACCTTGCGCCACGAGCGGTCGAACGGATCATTCACCACGATGACCGAATTCCCGGCGGCGGTTTCGCGCAGGCTCGCCATACCCGCCGGTTCGACCACATTCACCGGAGTGACCGCAGCCACCGCGCTGACCGCCACCGGGCTGGCTACCGCCATGGCAGCGGCCGCCTTGTTCTTGTCGACGCCGAAACGAACCATCAGGCGCTGTAATATGATCGCTTCCAGCTCCGCATCGTCGGGACGCGCGACCCAGTGGGCGCTGCCTTTGCCGACCACTTCCTTGATACCGCGATGCGTGACATGCAGCTCGGTAGTCATGCCGTCCTTGCCGCGTTCCAGGCGCGTGATGTATTGGTCGCGCTGGCCGGCGGTATAGGCCTGATTGAATGGTTGTTCATCGACGGGCACATTCGGCGCCGTCACCGCGCGATTTTGCGCCCATGCGGTTTCCATCACGCCGGCTGCCTGGTCTTCGCTGGCCAGCGTCAATCCGAGTTCCTGCCAGAAAGCCTTGGCCACCGGCCAGACGTTGTCCGCTTTGTCGTTGATCACCAGCCATCGCTGGCTGCCGTTGCGCTCCATATGCACAGCCTGCACTTCCGGCAATACCGCACTGGCAGGACGGCCCGCACCGCCTTTGCTGAAATCGGAATAGGTGGTGGCGTTCTCGCCGCCGCCCTGCGGCACTTTGTAGCGGTCATTGCCGCTGGGCGCAGTCAAGTCGGGCGGCACTTCCAGCGCGGGTACTTTCAGCGCTGCCGCACCATAATCGATGCGCTTGCCATCGGAGGCCAGTGTGCTGCAACTCACCAACGAAACCAGCATCACGCCGGACATCCCGATCTGCAAAACTTTCATTTTTTCTCTCCGGCTATATGACTTGTTCAATCGATCACTCCGGCCTGGCGCATCGCCGCCTCGAGCACCGGATGCAGGGTGGGCGTGAGCGGCGTGAGCGGCAGGCGCAACGCGTTCTTCATCCGGCCCATGCGTGCCACCGCCCACTTCACCGGGATCGGGTTGGCTTCGACGAACAACTTGCGGTGCAGGCCCAGCAGACGGAAATTGATCTCGCGCGCCCTGGCGACCTCGCCGTTCAGCGCGGCCAGATACATCTCGTGCATCAGTCCGGGTGCCACGTTCGCGGTCACCGAAATCGAGCCGTGCGCACCGAGCAACAACAGCGCCAGCGTGCTGGCATCATCGCCGCTGTACACGGCAAAATCTCCGTTTGCACGCTTCAATAAAGCCGCGCGCTGCAACAGGTCGCTGCCGCGTTCGATGTTGCCGGTCGCGTCCTTGATGCCGACGATGTTGGGTATCTGCGCCAGGCGCAGCGCCGTGTCGTTGCTCATGTCGGCCACGGTGCGGCCCGGCACGTTGTACAGGATGTGAGGCATGTCGACCGCTTCGGCGATGGCCTTGAAATGCAGATACAAACCTTCCTGGGTCGGCTTGTTGTAATACGGCACCACCGACAGCGACGCATCCGCGCCGGCCTTGTTCGAGAACGCCGCCAGCTCGATCGCCTCGGTGGTAGAGTTCGCGCCGGTCCCGGCGATGACGGGGATCCGTTTCGCGGCATGCTTGACCGCCTCGGCGATCAGCAACTCGTGTTCTTCCACATTCACGGTCGGCGATTCGCCGGTCGTGCCGACCACCACGATGCCGTCGGTACCCTGCTCGATGTGGAAATCGATCAGCGCGCGGAATGCCGCCAGGTCGAGACTGCCGTCCTCCTGCATCGGAGTGACGATCGCAACTATGCTGCCTTTGATCATTTTTCCCTCGTTGATTTCCCGGCATTGGCCGAAAAAATAAAGGTGGCATTCTACCGTAATTAATACCCTGCCCCCAACGGGCTGCGCGACAAAAGTCGCATGAAGTGAAATAATGCAGCCACTTTTGAACCCAGTAACAATAATGTCCGCAACAACCCTTGCAGCGCTGCGTCCCGGCGAAATCGCCACCATCGCCTCGATACATGCCGAAGAAGCACTGCATCTGCGTCTGCTCGCGCTCGGTTTCCGCACCGGCAAGCAGATCGAGATGATCCGCAAAGCCAGCTTCTCCGGACCCCTGCAGGTGCGCATCGGCACCACGGATATCCTGTTGCGCCGTATCGAGGCGGAGAAGATCAAGGTGCAATTGACATGAAGCGTATCGCGCTGCTCGGCATGCCCAACACCGGCAAGTCCACGCTGTTCAACCGCATGACCGGCGGCGCGGCGCGGGTCGGCAACTGGCCTGGCATCACTGTCGAGTTGCTCAGCGGTAAAATATTGCTGGGCGACGACATGGTCGAGATCATCGACCTGCCGGGCATCTACGACCTGCACGGTTTTTCCGACGACGAACAGGTGGTGCGCCACTTCCTGCACGACAATGTTCCCGACCTCGCGCTGGTGATCCTCAACACCACCCAGATCGAACGGCAGATGAGTCTGCTGTTGCAGCTCAAGCAGCTCGACATCAACCTGGTGGTGATGCTCAACATGGCCGACGAGGCGAAGAAATTCGGCATCAGCGTCGATGTCGAGAAGATGTCCGCGTTGCTGGAGATACCGATCTTCCTGCTCAGCGCGAAATACGGCAGCGGTGACCCGGAAGCACTGCAGGCGG
>JBBRDZ010000109.1:0-8567 GCA_038203435.1 Burkholderiales bacterium | reverse complement strand
CGACGATGGCCGCTTGCTGTTGTTTTACATTCTTGAACGCCGCCAGCGCGCCCGGAAAGCAGGTTGCATTGATGCCTTCGAGCAAGCCCGCGCAGGCAAGTACCGAGGGCGCGGCGCATATGGCGCTCACATATTTTTGTTGTTTTGCCATACGCTGCAGCAGTGACAGCACGCGCGGGTCGGCTTTCAGATTATCGGTGCCGGGCTGACCGCCGGGCAGGACGACCATGTCGTAGTCGTGATGCAGGGCCTCGTCCAGCGTGCAGTCGGGTGTCAGCAGCACGCCGCGGCTGCCGCGCAACGCGCCAGCCGCAAGACCGGCGAAGGTGACTGCGACTCCGGCACGACGCAGTATGTTGACGATGGAGATGGCTTCCAGTTCTTCACTGCCATCGGCGAACAGGATCAAGGCGGTTTTCATGACGGTCTCCCAGGGTGGGGTGATGACGCAATTGTATTACGCTTGCAAGCCGGACTGAAAGCCGCCGCGCGCCTTGCAACGCAATCGTCAGCGCGAACCGGTCCCTGATTCAGTCGCGAAAATTCTGGTATTGCAACGGGAAGTCGGCGATGGTCTTTTTGACGAACGCGATCGCGTCCTGCAGATCGTCGCGGTTCTTGCCGGTGACCCGCACGGTATCGCCCTGGATGCTGGCCTGTACCTTGAGCTTGCTGTCCTTGAGGTGTTTGACGATCTTCTTGGCCAACTCGATCTCCACGCCAACCTTCACCTCGCAGCCGCGCTTGACCTTGTTGCCGCTGACTTTCTCGACCTTGTCGCTGATCTCCAGACACTTGATGTCCACACCGCGCTTGGTCAGTTTGGCATTCAGGATGTCCTGCACCTGGTCAAGCTGGAATTCGTTGTCGGCCCACACCGTCAGCTTGAGTTCGGCTTGTTCCACGCGCGCATCGGAGCCCTTGAAGTCGAAGCGGGTGCTGACTTCCTTGTTGGTCTGCTCGATCGCGTTCTTGACTTCGGTCTTGTCTACTTCTGAAACGATGTCGAATGTGGGCACGGGTTTCTCCTGATGTTAATCAAATAGCCAAGCGCGGTCTGTTAGCCGAATGAACAAACATAATTTACGATCTCTTTGGCCTCGATCACGAAACGGCTACCAGCGGCAACGGAGAACTGGCTGCCGGCCGTATAGGTTTTGAACTCGGGTTCGTCACCGACCTTCACGCGGCAGTTGCCGGAAGTGATCTCCATCAATTCCGGGGTGCTGACGTTGAAGGTCAGGGTGCCGGGCAGGATCACGCCGACGGTCTTGCGCGTGCCGTCCGCAAACAACACCGAGTGCGATACGCACTTGCCGTCGAAAAAAACATTTCCCTGTTTAACGATGCTGACATTATTGAATTGCGACATGCTGTTTCCTTTTTTGTGGCTTGATTATTTTGGTGGTTCACTGGCCTTGATGCCTTTTTGGTAGGTGGCATACAGGTACACCGGGATGCCCAGATCGCCGAGCTGCTTGTCTATCAGGGGTTTTACCTCATTCCAGTCCAGCCCGGTCATACCGCATGCCAAGCGCGGCAGCGCGACACTGCCGATGTTTTCCTTCTGCACGAAACCGCGCAACGCGTGCAATGCATGATGCACATGATTGAGCTTGGCCATGCCGGGTTTGCTGCCCAGGTCGTATGCGGCGTCCTGGGTGAACAGATTGGCGATGTAACGGCCGTCGGCGCTCATCCATGACCATATGCCGCCGGACTTGGGATGCCGGGTCTGGCAATAATGGCGGAAGTCCTTGTACATTGCCGGCATGCGCTCGCGCAGTTGCAGGGCCAGGCCGTGATGGAAGTCATCGTTGGGCGCGACACCCTGCGCGATGGCTTTCGCGCCGCTGAATAAGATGTCTCCGCTCAGTTCGTGGATCATGAAGGTTTACTTCTTTTTGTGCAGATTCGCCGCGATACGCAGACGCAGCGCATTCAATTTTATGAAGCCTGCCGCGTCCTTCTGGTCGTACGCACCCTTGTCGTCCTCGAAGGTGGCGATGGTCGGATCGAACAGCGAGTCGGTTTTGGAGTCGCGGCCGACGACGATCACATTGCCCTTGTACAGCTTGACGCGCACCCAGCCGTTGACGGTGTGCTGGGTATCATCGATCAGGGTCTGCAACACGCGCCGTTCAGGTGACCACCAGTAACCGTTGTAGATCATCGAGGCATAGCGTGGCATCAGGTCGTCTTTAAGGTGCGCGACTTCGCGGTCCAGCGTGATCGATTCGATGGCGCGATGCGCCTTGAGCATGATGGTACCGCCGGGCGTCTCGTAACAGCCGCGCGATTTCATGCCGACATAGCGGTTCTCCACCAGGTCGAGGCGGCCGATGCCGTGTTTTCCGCCCAACGCGTTTAATTTTGCAAGCACTTGTGCCGGCGACATCTTTGCGCCGTTCAAAGCCGCGATGTCGCCCTGCTTGAATTCGATATCGAGGTATTCGGCGGCATCCGGTGCGTTCTCCGGTGATACGGTCCAGCGCCACATCGATTCTTCCGCTTCCGCAGCAGGATCTTCGAGGTGGCGGCCTTCGAACGAGATGTGCAGCAGGTTGGCGTCCATCGAATACGGCGAGCCACCCTGCTTGTGTTTCATGTCGATCGCAATGCCGGCCTTTTCGGCATAGGCCATCAGCTTCTCGCGCGACAGCAGATCCCATTCGCGCCACGGCGCGATGATCTTGATGTTGGGGTTCAGCGCATAGGCACCCAGTTCGAAACGCACCTGGTCGTTGCCCTTGCCGGTCGCACCGTGCGAGATGGCCTGCGCGCCGGTCCTGGCGGCGATCTCGATCAGGCGCTTGGCGATCAGTGGGCGCGCGATCGAGGTACCGAGCAGATACTCGCCCTCGTATACGGTGTTGGCGCGGAACATCGGGAACACGAAATCGCGCACGAATTCCTCGCGCATGTCGTCGATGAAGATGTTTTCCGGCTTGATGCCGAACTTCAGCGCCTTGGCGCGCGCCGGTTCCAGTTCCTCGCCTTGGCCGATATCGGCGGTGAAGGTGACCACTTCGCAATGGTAGGTGTCCTGCAACCACTTCAGGATCACCGAGGTATCCAGGCCGCCGGAGTAGGCGAGTACGACTTTTTTGATTTCGCTCATTTTGTTTTCTCTATTTAAGCACCTGCAAATTGATTCCTTCCCCTTTGAGGGGGAGGGCCAGGATGGGGGCGAGAATGTTAAGTTGATGCCGAACAATTCTACCCACCTCCCCAGCCCTCCCTCGGCAAGAGGGAGGAGACATTACTTGTTCGCCTTCCCCAATAACAGGTACTCCATCAGCGCTTTCTGCGCGTGCAAGCGGTTCTCCGCTTCGTCCCACACCACGCTTTGCGGACCGTCCATCACGCCGGCGGAAACTTCCTCGCCGCGATGCGCGGGCAGGCAATGCATGAACAATGCATCTTTGGCTGCGACTTGCATCATGTCCTCATCCACCTGCCAGTCGGCAAAATCTTTCATGCGTTCTTCGTTTTCCGCCTCGAAGCCCATCGAGGTCCACACATCGGTGGTCACCAGATCAGCGCCGCGCGCCGCTTCCATCGGGTCGGCGAATTCTTCGTAATGATCCTCGCCGAACAGTCCGGCGCGTTCCGGTTCGACTTCATAGCCGGGCGGGGTCGAGACATGCACGTTGAAGTCCAGTATCTCGGCGGCCTGCAGCCAGGTGTTGCACATATTGTTGGAATCGCCGATCCACGCTACGGTCTTGCCCTTGATCGAACCGCGTTGCTCGATATAGGTATAGATGTCCGCAAGGATCTGGCAGGGATGATATTCGTTGGTCAGGCCGTTGATCACCGGCACGCGCGAATTCGCGGCAAAGCGCTCGATGATGGATTGCTCGAAGGTGCGGATCATCACCAGATCGGACATGCGCGAGATGACCTGTCCGGCATCTTCCACCGGCTCGCCGCGGCCCAGTTGCGAATCGCGTGTGTTCAGGTAGATCGCCGAGCCGCCCAGTTGTTGCATTCCGGCCTCGAACGACAAACGCGTGCGCGTGCTGGCCTTTTCAAAGATCATCACCAGGGTGCGGTCGGTCAGCGGCCAGTGCTGTTGATAGGACTTGAATTTCTGCTTGATGATGCGGGTGCGCGCAAACAGGTACTCGAACTCCTCGCGGGTGAAATCCTTGAATTGCAGGAAATGTTTTATCGTCGCCGGCTGATTTGCTGACATGGCGCTATTCCGATCCGGGCTTAAGGAATGCCTTGATCAGCGGGCACAGGATATCCAGCAACTGTTGGGCTTCGCTCTCGGACATGATCAGCGGCGGCAACAGACGGATCACGCTGTCGGCGGTGACGTTGATCAACAGCCCCTTGGCAAGCGCCAGTTTGACCAGCTCGCCACACGGCCGGTCGAGTTCGACACCGATCATCAGCCCCTGTCCGCGTATTTCCAGAACGCCGTTCACGCCCTGCAGGGCGACGGTGAATCCCTGATGGATATATTTTCCGAGATTCTCGGCGTGCGCCAGCAATTTATCCTGTTCCAGGATATTCAGCGTGGTCAGCCCGGCCGTGCAGGCCAGCGGATTGCCGCCGAACGTGGAGCCGTGATTACCAGGCTGGAATGTCCCCGCAGCTTTTCCGGCGGCGATACAGGCACCGACCGGCACACCCGAGCCCAGCCCCTTGGCGAGCGTCATCACATCCGGCAGGATGCCGCTATGCTGATAGGCGAACCACTTGCCGGTGCGCCCGATGCCGCATTGCACTTCGTCCAGCATCAACAGCCAGTTCTGCTCGTCGCAGATCTTCCTGAGTTGCTGCAGGTAGGCGATATCCAGCGTGCGTATGCCGCCTTCGCCCTGAATCGGTTCGACGAACACCGCAACCACGCTGCGATTATTTTGCGCGACCTGGCGGATCGCTTCAAGGTCGTTATAGGGTATCCGTACGAAGCCCTTCACCAGCGGTTCGAAACCGGCCTGCACCTTGCGGTTGCCGGTGGCGGAGAGGGTGGCCAGCGTGCGCCCGTGGAAAGCCTTTTCCATCACGATGATGGCGGGATCTTCGATGCCCAGCTTGTGGCCGTACAGGCGTGCCAGCTTGATCGCGGCTTCGTTCGCCTCACAGCCGGAATTGCAGAAGAACACCTCCTGCATCTTGCTCAGGCTGCACAGTTTGTCGGCGAGCAGTTCCTGTCCGTTCACCTGGTAGACGTTGGAGCAGTGGATAAGCTTGCCGATCTGCTCGCCAAGTGCCGCAGTAAAGCGCGGATGCGCGTGACCCAGCGTGTTTACGGCGATGCCGGCCAGGCCGTCCAGATAGCGATTGCCTTCGGCGTCCCACAGCCAAGCGCCTTCACCGCGCACGAAAGCGACGGGGAGGCGTGCATAAGTATTCATTACATGTGACATAAAAATAATGACGGCGGACCAGCCGCCGTTCAGTTATCAATCAAGGGCGTATATTGAGCCAAACAGCACTGCGCGTGCAACAAAAACATCGGTGTTAAAAAACAAACAAGCCGACATCGCTGTCGGCTTGTGCGGTACATCAAAGGGGCTAAGCCTTGTAAATTAAGGCGCTTAAGCCATAGCCTTGATGGCCGCAGAAAGACGGCTCTTGTGGCGAGCGGCCTTGTTCTTGTGGATGATCTTCTTGTCGGCGATGCTGTCCACCGTGCTGACGGAATCCTTGTATACGGCTTGGGCGGCCGCCTTGTCGCCGGCAGCGATCGCCTTGATGACTTTCTTGACCGCAGTGCGCAATTCCGAGCGCTGACCGCTGTTGTGTGCGTTCTGTTTGGTTGCTTGACGGGCACGTTTCCGAGCTTGTGCGCTATTTGCCATGACTACTCCTTGAAAATTCGGTACAACGGAAAGGCGCGCATTCTAGAGACTTATGCCTGATTTGGCAAATCTTTTTGCGGAAGCCGGTTGCCAGGCAGTTTGGGGACGAATATTTCGGGGTCGGACATTCAGAGCTCGTATTATTTACGGGAATTGTCCCTATCAAAACCCATTCGGCTACAATCCGCCAAAACAAGTTATAACACTGCGGGGGAAGCTTGCCGGAAATCGCAGCCTTTCATTTTCCATTTTTCGCCATGCATAGTGGTTTGCTCGGCGCGCGCAACCAGACCGAGATCGGCGAACGCGGCGTGGGCTTATCTGGCGGGCAGAAACAGCGCATCGCCATCGCACGCGCACTGATCAAGCAACCCAAGATACTGATCTTCGACGAAACCACCAGCAGCCTGGACCAAACCACCGCCGAACAGTGCGAACTCCACACGATTTCGTCTTTGCATTTGGAAATCGTAGTGGATTCGCCTACCCTTGGGTGCTTCGCGGCCACGATAAATCAGCTTAAGTGCAAGGTGACGATGCTATTTATTTCCCACGCCACACCCAAGAATCTGCTGGTGGACGAGATCGTGAGGATAGGGCAGAGGTCATTAAGCGCGGTGGGCGGTGCGCAGGTTGAAACCGAAAAAGAAGCCGAGGGAGGGGCGTATGTCTAACGCGACAATCGAACCCAGCAAAATGCAATACACAACTATCCAAATAAATAACTACGCCGGGGTTGTGTCCACCACCAACTGCTTGTCACAGGCCGCAAGATACCGCCGGATCGTCGCGACCGAAGGCGAATGCTTGCCCGATGCAAGCGCGCGTTCCAGCCGCGCCACTGCGGGCGCTTGTGTACCCATGCGTTCGGCCACCTGGGCTTGCGTGAGCCCGGCTTCGCGCCGCGCCTCCAGCAACAGATCCAGCAAAGCGAACTCCTCTTTTTCCAGCCGCTCGTATTCCTTGCGCACGGCGGGATTCTTCAACATCTTGGCTTTCAATTTATCGTGCGTCAGCATGTTTAACCTCCTTCATGCGCCGTATCGCGATTTCCAATTCCGCTCGCGGCGTTTTTTGGGTCTTTTTGATGAACCCGTGCAACATCACAATCCGCCGGCCGGACAGCGTGCAATACATCACGCGCGCAATCCCTTCGGCACCCATCAAGCGCAATTCAAACAACCCGTCGCCCATCGCCTTGGTATGCGGCTCACCCAGGTTTGCGCCGACGACTCGCATTCGATCAGTCAACCCGATGTAGCGAGCTTGCAGTGTAGCGGGCAAACCCAAAAGGACATTCTGGACAGACACACTGTAATAGTGGATCGAATAACTCATGGCAACCATCATAACAAATATGTTACTGAAGTCAATGAGGGATTGGGCGGACAGAAGCAGCGCATCGCGATCGCACGCGCGCTGATCAAGCAACCCAAGATACTGATCTTCGACGAAGCCACCAGCAGCCTGGATAGCGCCACCGCCGAACAGTGCGAACTCCACACGATTTCGTCTTTGCATTTGGAAATCGTAGTGGATTCGCCTACCCTTGGGTGTTTCGCCGCCACCATCAACCAGCTCAAGGGCAAGGTGACGATGATGTTCATCACCCATGCCACGCCCAAGAACTTGCTGGTGGACGAGATCGTGAGGATAGGGCAGGGGTCGTTGAGTGCGGTGGGTGAAACCCACGTTGCCCGATCACAGACGGAAGGAAAACTGGAGGCAGGGACATGATTTGGAAAACGGTGAAAAATAAATCGAACCTGACCCCTTTAATTCTGACCCCTTTAATTCTGTGACACAGACCGAGGATTATGTGCTGGCGTGCTACCGCTACATCGAGTTGAATCCGGTGCGTGCCGGCATGGTGATGCTTCCCCAGGATTATCGCTGGCCCAGCTTTCATGCCAATGCGCTGGGCAAGCCCAGCCGTTTCATCGTGCCGCATGAGCAGTACCTGCGGCTGGGGCGTGATGATGCCGCGCGACGTGTAGCATATCGAGCCTTGTTCAAGGCGCATCTGGATGAGGAAGTGGTAGGGCAGATACGCAGTGCCACCAATGGCAATTATGCGTTGGGCAGCGAGCGGTTCCAGAAGCAGATCGAAGCGACACTGGGGCGGCGAGCGAGCAAAGGTCAGTCTGGCCGACCAAGTAAGGAACCAAGAGTGGATGCGAACCAAGGTAAACTGCTGGGATAGTTAATGGAAACCGTGGTCTGTCCCCTATTATTTGCAGACGGAAGGAAAACTGGAGGCAGGGACATGATTTGGAAAACGGTGAAAAATAAATCGAAGCTGACCCCTTTAATTCGCGTGGAACAGCTCGGCCCGGCGCTGACCCTGTCGACCACCGCCGGCGGCGCGGACGTGATCTACGCCGGCAACGGCAATGACCGTGTCTGGGCCGGCGACGGCAACGACGTCGTCTTCGGCGAAGGCGGCAACGATCAACTGGATGGGGAAGACGGCAACGACATCATCCTGGGCGGTGCAGGCAGCGATACCCTGTGGGGCGGCGCGGGCAGCGACATCTATATCTACAACCTCGGCGACGGCGTCGACCATATCCAGGAAGCCACCAGCGGCAACACCTTGAGGTTCGGCGCGGGTATCGAGTCCATCCAGATCGTCCTGCGGCTCGGATCGCTGATGCTCGACCTGGGCCCTTCGACAGGCTCAGGACAGGTTCGCGACGCGGTGCATATCGACAACTTCAACCAGCTCGATGTGTTCAACAGCAG
>JBBRDZ010000108.1:0-8644 GCA_038203435.1 Burkholderiales bacterium | reverse complement strand
CAATCGCCCTTCCGCATCGGTATTGAGTATTTCAATGGTCTGGCCGGACATGCTTTTCACGATGTCGCCCGGTTTGCTCGCGGCGCCGTCAGGCATGTTTTCACAACTGGGGATGATGCCGACCACATTCAGTTTCAGGTCCATTTCGGCGATTGCCCGCAATGTGCCAAGCACGCTGGCAGCGCCGCACATGTCGTATTTCATCTCGTCCATGTCCGCACCGGGCTTGAGCGAAATGCCGCCGCTGTCGAAAGTCACCCCTTTGCCGACCAGGACGACCGGCTTTTGCTTTTTGTTGCCGCCCTGGTATTCCAGCGTGATCAGTTTGGCGGGTTGCCGACTGCCGTGCGTGACGGAAAGCAAAGAATGCATGCCCAGCTTGCGCATGTCCTTTTCTTCCAGGATGGTGACCTTGAACTTGTGTGTTTTGGCAAGCGATCTGGCCTGATCGGCAAGGTAAGTCGGCGTGCAGATGTTGCCGGGCAAATTGCCCAGATCCTTGGCCAAGGACATACCATGTGCGATCGCAGTGGCTTGGGCTAATGCGGTTTGCGCCGCAGCGCCGGGCTTGCCTGCGCAACCCAGCAGGATCTTGCGGAGGTTTGGTGCAGCGGCGGGTTTGCTCTTGAGCTGGTCGCATCGATACCCGGATTCGACAGCGATCAGCACGGTCTGCATGATCTTCCAGGCGTCATCGCGTCCTTTGACGGGCAGGTCGTTGAAATACAGCGCGGCATCCTTGCAGGCTGTCTTGTGCAGGGTATTTAAACTGGCGCGTACCGCGTCGAGCATCTGTTTGGTTGCGAATTCATTGGCTTTGCCCAAACCCACCATAATCACGCGTTCTGCGGCGATGCCGCCGACGTGATGCAGTAACAGGGTGGTGCCGACTTTCCCATTCATATCGCCACGCGCAATAAGGTCGCTTAGATGGTGTCCGGCAGCTTTGTCCAGTAATTGTGCCGCAGCCGATAGTTTGCCGCCTTCATACACGCCGACCACTACGCAACCACTGCGCTGTTTGTCCGGACTGCTTTGTTTTATGCTAAATTCCACGCGTTGCTCCCTATAGGAAAACCTTTGCCCCGATGTCTGATTATCCGCAAACTTACCGTGTAAAGTCAAAGCCATTACGTACCGGAATTTTTCATCGTACCATGGTGGGCGAATTTGTCAGCAATGGCTTGCTGGTTTTTGGCGTGTTGCTGGGCATCGTGGTAGTCAGCCAATTGATACGATTGCTGAGTGACGCGGTCGGGGGTCTGATTGCCGTGGACGGGGTGATGGCACTGCTGGGTTTCAGCGCCATGAATTATCTACCGGTATTACTCTCGATCAGTTTGTTCATCTCCATATTGCTGACCATGTCACGTTGCTACCGCGACAGCGAGATGGTGGTGTGGTTTTGCTCCGGCATCGGTTTGACCCGCTGGATACGTCCGGTCCTCTGGTATGCTGTGCCGGTGGTGTGCTTGATTGCCACGCTGAGCCTGGTGCTGTCGCCGTGGGCGATGCGCAAGGCCGAAGAGTTCAAGGTCGAACTGGAAAGCCGCGATGATGTCACTGCGGCGACACCGGGCATATTCCGCGAGTCCAAACAATCCGACCGGGTATATTTCATTGATAACGTCGATGTCGGATCCAATCGTGTCGGCAATATCTTTGTGCAATCCGTGCAAAACGGCAAACTGGGCACGATGGTGGCCAAACAGGGTTTGCAGGAAACACTGCCGAACGGAGACCACTTCCTGGTGTTGCTGAATGGCACGCGTTATGAGGGCACACCGGGCCAGCGTGATTATCGCATTGTGGAATTCAAACGTTATGCGATACGCATCGATGCCGCACCTGTCAAGCAGGCAGAACTGAAAATTCGCACCATGACGACGATGCAACTATGGCGTACGCCGAGCACCTGGAACTTTTCCGAATTGGAATGGCGGATCGGCTTGCCGATCAGCGCGACGCTACTGGCGCTGATGGCGATCCCCTTGAGCTACGTCAATCCCCGCGCCGGTCGTTCGCTCAACCTGATCCTGGCACTCGTACTGTACATGCTATACAGCAACATGATCAGCGTCACCAATACCTGGGTCGGACAAGGTAAGTTGTCGCCTGGGGCAGGGCTGTGGGGTATCCATACCGCGATGTTGATTGTCACTGTACTGATGTTTTATCGGCGCATGACATTGTTTTCGTTGCACAGGATGGTCTCAACAAGACACCCATCCGGTCATTCAGCTTCAGGGAAGGGCGCTGTTGCCACCCTGCCTCCGGAGCAGGATTGAGGTGACGGGATGAATCTGTTGACACGCTATCTGGGCCGTGAAATCTACTTCAGTATCGGGTTGGTCTTTCTGGCACTGATCATGTTGTTCTCGTTCCTGGATCTGATCCATGAACTGAATGCGATGGGGCAGGGCCAGTATCATCTGGGCTATGTATTGTTGTTCGTTATACTGACTATTCCAGGCCATATCTATGAGTTGTTCCCGGTGGCAGTGCTGATCGGCGCTATCATCGCATTGGTGCAGATGGCGGCCAGTTCGGAATTGACGGTTTTTCGCTGTTCCGGTGCATCTCTTTGGCAGATGGCGGGCGCGCTGACCAAAATTGCCTTGCCGCTGGTGGCGTTGAGTTTTATATGTGGCGAGCTGATTGCACCGCCCAGTGAGCGTATGGCCCAGCAATTGCGCATGAAAGCGCAAAACGCACAGGTTTCGCTGAAGGAGTTTCGTTCTGGCGTGTGGGTCAAGGATGAGCGTAGCTTTATCAATGTCAAGAACGTGATGCCCGATACCAGTTTGTCAAATATCGACATATACCGTTTTGATGAAACCTATCACCTTCGATCGATTATCAATGCCAAGCGCGCCAATTTTGTCGAGGATGGACATTGGCAGCTTGTGGGGGTTGTGGAGACCAGCTTCGGCACAGGCGGCACCAGCATCAATATTCAGCCGCACCAGGAATGGCTCTCGGCATTGAACCCGGGCATCTTCAGTGTGTTGTTGGTCGTCCCGGAACAGATGTCGGCGTGGGGACTCTACCAATATGCCGAGCACTTGCGCGACAACCGTCAAAAAAGTGCGCGCTATGAAATCGCCATGTGGAACAAGCTGGTGTACCCGTTGGCGCTACTGGTGATGATGTTGCTGGCGCTTCCTTTTGCGTCCTATCACCGGCGCGCGGGTGGCGTGGGTGCGATGATTTTTATGGGTATCGTGCTTGGTTTGCTGTTTCACTTTGCCAATAGATTGTTCGCCAGCCTGGGTGCGCTATATGACTGGCAACCATTCCTCAGCGCGACGGCGATGATCTACTTGTTCCTGTTGCTGGGTATTTTGATGTTATGGCGTACCGAGCGACGCTAATCGTTGCCTGAACGCGCGGCAATTAAGCGCCCGGGGGATATTGTGGCGCGTCTGTCGTAAAACCCTAAGTTCAGCCAGGCGTGCGCAATCAGTTAGCCGGCGTGTCTGCCGGTAATTTGTTGGCAGCGGCCTTGCTGGCTTCTTGTTCCCGGACCATCTGTTTTACCTGTTCACGCTGTTTTTCCGGTATTTTGTTGAATGCCCGATATTTCTTGCGTGCAGCTTCGCGCTGTTCAGGGCTGAGCTTGCTCCATTGCTCCAGGCGGTCATGGTAACGCTGTTTTTTTACAGGGGTCAGCTTTGCGTAGTGTTTGGCGGTATCAAGCAGGCGCTGTCTTTGCAATTCGGGGAGGTTGTCCCACTGTTGCACCATGGGGGCAAGCGCTTCTCGTTGAGCCGGGGTGAGCTCGCGCCATGATTGGGC
Organism: Burkholderiales bacterium; assembly: GCA_038203435.1. GTDB lineage: Bacteria > Pseudomonadota > Gammaproteobacteria > Burkholderiales > Gallionellaceae > Gallionella. The sequence continues at coordinate 4,846 of JBBRDZ010000108.1, read as the reverse complement.
ATTGGCAGATGCGCAAGTCAAGCACAGCAGGAAGAATGCCGACAACGCTGAATTTCGCATCCGGGCATGCATAATTCTCTTCATTCGATAATACACTTTCAAGAGCTAGTCGACGAAGATCTCGATCGGCATATCGTCGGTCAGTATGGCAACATCAAGTTCATCTATCTGTTGTTCCTGCATGCTTTGCCAATAGCCGGCACCGGTGACGAATATGGCAAGCAGCAACAGTGCTGCGATCCACATTTGCGCCGAATGCGGTATCAACCGGTCTGTCCAGCGCGTCAAACCGTGCGGGTAAGCTGTCGCAAATGAGAAAGCGGGCGATTGTGCGGCTTGCATGGTCAAAGCGCACTGGCGTGCGTCGGCCAATGCGGACAGCGTAACTGCATCTGCATCCATTTGCCGGGTACTCTGATTGAGTAAACGGGTGATTTTTTCGGGATCAAATTGTTGGGTCATGGCAGTACTATTCCTTTTGCTTCGAGTGTGGCGGCAAGCGCATGCACAGCACGCGAACAGTGTGTCTTCACGCTTCCTTCAGTGCAGCCCATCGCTGCGGCGGTTTCTGTTGTGTCCAGTCCCTCCCAGTAACGCAGCAGGAAGGCTTCGCGTTGACGTGCCGGGAGTTTAGCAAGTGCTTGTTCGACAAACGCGATAGTTTGACTTTGCTGCAGGGATTGGTCGGGCGCCAAAGGCGAGGTTAGGTTCCCGCTGTCTACGAGCACGTCTAGCGGATCAAATTCCTCATCATCGTGCCTGGTTTGCAAGCTCGAGAACAGTGTTATCCAGGAAGATCGAACCTTTTGTCTGCGATAATGATCACGTATGGTGTTCTGTAAAATGCGCTGGAACAACATCGGCAGTTCTTCAACAGGTTTCCCGCCGTATTTTTCTGCCAGTTTGAGCATGGCATCCTGAACGATGTCCAACGCGGTGTGAGTGTCATGAACTGCAAATACCGCATGTTTGTATGCGCGTCGCTCAACACTGCTGAGGAATTGGCTTAATTCGGCGGGAGTGCTCAGTTTTTCACCTTTTGTTTGAGCGACCATAGTAGCAAATTGCCGCCCATGTCGCACGAAACCATGATGGAAATACGGCAAAAGTTGACCAAAACGCTGCCAACCATTATCTTACGCGGTTCTATTTTGTTTATTTTTAAGGTGTTTGTGATGGAGTTGACCGGTGCGGAAATTGCTATCCGCTGTTTGCAGGAGGAAGGGGTCGAGTACATATTCGGCTACCCGGGCGGGGCTGTGCTGCATATTTATGATGCTTTGTTTCAACAAGATAAGGTCAAGCACATACTGGTGCGCCACGAACAAGCGGCGATACACGCGGCAGATGGATATTCACGATCTTCGGAGAAAGTCGGGGTGGCTTTGGTCACATCTGGGCCCGGTATCACCAATGCGGTGACCGGAATTGCCACGGCCTATATGGATTCGATCCCGATGGTGGTGATCAGTGGACAGGTGCCCAGCTTTGCGATCGGTGAGGATGCATTTCAGGAAGTCGATGCGGTTGGCATCACCCGCCCCTGCGTGAAACACAACTTTTTGATCAAGGATGTCAAAGACATTGCGCCGACCATCAAAAAAGCTTTCTACCTCGCCAAGTCCGGACGTCCCGGGCCGGTACTGGTGGATATACCCAAAGACATTTCCAATCAAAAAGCCGAATTCGATTATCCGGAAAGCGTCAGTATTCGCTCCTACAATCCAATAGGAAAAGGCGACAACGCACAGATCAAGCGTGCGGTGCAATTATTGCTGGAAGCCAAACGACCGATGGTTTACAGCGGGGGCGGGGTGGTGCTGTCAGGCGCCTCGGCGCAATTGACTGAACTGGTACGCCTGCTTGGCGTGCCGTGCACCAATACGCTGATGGGTTTGGGCGCCTACCCTGCCAACGACAAACTATTTGTCGGTATGCCGGGGATGCATGGAACCTATGAAGCGTGCATGGCGATGCAACATTGCGATGTGTTGCTGGCCGTTGGCGCTCGCTTTGACGACCGCGTGATTGGCAACGTCGAACATTTTGCCCAGATACCGCGAAAAATCATTCATATCGATATCGATCCTTCCTCTATCGCCAAGCGTGTCAAAGTCGATGTGCCGATTGTTGGCGATCTGAAGCTGGTTTTGGAACAATTGTTGGTCGAATTCCGTGGCGGCAAGCAGAAACCGGTTGCTTCAGACTTGGCCGCTTGGTGGAAACAGGTGGACGAGTGGCGCGTCAAGGGTGGCGGATTGCGCTACAAAAATTCCACCGAGATCATCAAGCCTCAATTCGTCATCGAGAAGTTGTATGAGATTACCGGGGGTGATGCCTTCATCACCTCGGACGTTGGTCAGCACCAGATGTGGGCTGCGCAGTATTACAAGTTCAACAAGCCGCGTCGCTGGATCAATTCCGGCGGTTTGGGCACGATGGGATTCGGATTGCCCGCCGCGATGGGGGTGCAGTTGATCAATCCCGGTGCGACCGTGGCCTGCGTCACCGGGGAAGGCAGCATCCAGATGAATATTCAGGAGCTGTCGACTTGCAAGCAGTTTCATCTGCCGATCAAAGTGATTTCGCTCAATAACCGTTATCTGGGCATGGTAAGGCAATGGCAGGAGTTCTTTCATGGCAACCGCTATGCCGAGTCCTATATGGATGCTTTGCCGGACTTTGTGAAATTGGCCGAAGCTTACGGACACATCGGTATGCGCATCGACAAACCTTCCGATGTTGAACCAGCTTTGCAGGAGGCTTTTGCGCGCAAAAGCGATCTGGTATTCATGGATTTTCAGACCGACCCGACTGAAAACGTATTTCCCATGGTGCCCGGCGGCAAGGGCTTGTCCGAAGTGATCCTGTCGGAGGACCTGTGATGCGGCATATCATTTCCCTGTTGATGGAAAACGAGGCGGGTGCTTTGTCGCGTGTGGCCGGATTGTTCTCTGCGCGCGGCTATAACATCGAGTCGCTGGCGGTTGCACCGACCGAGGATCCGACATTATCCCGAATGACCATCGTCACCAGCGGTTCGGATGCGGTCATCGAGCAGATCAACAAGCAGCTCAACAAGCTGATCGATGTGGCGGCGGTGATGGACTTGAGCGAAGGTGGGCATCTGGAACGCGAGTTGATGCTGGTGAAAGTGCGTGCAGCAGATGCGCAGCGTGAAGAGTTCAGGCGTATCACCGCTGAGTTTCAGGGGCGGGTCATAGATGAGTCGGAACACACTTGCACCATCGAGTTGACCGATACCTGCGCCAGGCTGGATGACTATTTGCTTGCGATTGGCCGTGCCCCGATTCTGGAGACGGTGCGGACCGGCGCTTCAGGTATCGGGCGCGGCGAACGGATTTTGAAACTTTAATTTTTATACTTAAGAGGGCAACATGAAAGTTTATTACGACAAAGATGCAGACCTGTCACTGATCAAGGGGAAGAAAATTACCATCGTGGGCTATGGTTCGCAAGGTCATGCGCATGCGCAGAACTTGAAGGAGTCGGGAGTCAGTGTGACAGTTGGCTTGCGCAAAGATGGCATCTCGTGGAACAAGGCGGTAAGCGCCGGCCACCAAGTGATGGAAATCGCCGATTCAGTGAAGAGCGCTGACGTGGTGATGATCCTGTTGCCGGATGAACAGCAGCTGGATGTCTATTACAAATCGGTTGCACCGAATCTGAAGAAGGGTGCGGCGCTGGCCTTCGCACACGGCTTCAACATACATTACAACCAGATCGTTCCAAGTGACCAGATCGATGTGATCATGATTGCGCCGAAAGGGCCGGGACATACCGTGCGTTCCGAATTCCTCAAGGGCGGCGGGGTGCCAAGCTTGATCGCGGTATACCAGGATAAGTCCGGCAAGGCGAAGGACATTGCGCTGTCCTATGCGGCGGCTATCGGCGGTACCAAGGGTGGCGTGATCGAGACCAATTTCCGGGAAGAGACTGAAACAGACCTGTTCGGTGAGCAGGCGGTATTGTGCGGTGGCGCGGTGGAACTGGTCAAAGCAGGGTTTGAAACACTGACAGAGGCAGGCTACGCTCCGGAAATGGCCTACTTCGAATGTCTGCACGAACTGAAACTGATCGTCGACCTGATGTACGAAGGCGGCATCGCCAATATGAATTATTCGATTTCCAACAATGCGGAATACGGCGAGTACGTGACTGGCCACCGTGTGATCGGTGACCAGGCGCGTGCCGCGATGAAGGAGTGCCTGCAAAATATCCAGAACGGCTCTTATGCCAAACAATTCATTCTGGAAGGACGTACCAATTACCCTGAAATGACCGCTCGCAGGCGGTTGAATGCTTCACACCCGATAGAGCAAGTCGGAGGCCAGTTGCGTTCCATGATGCCATGGATCAGCAAAAACAAGCTGGTAGACCAGTCCAAGAACTAAGTGCAGTGGGATGTGGGGAAGGTGAAGGCTCATGTTTGGCCCGTATCCTTCCCTTTTTTTGTCATTCATCGCACATGCAGTCCGGGCGATCACAGTCCACTCGACAATTAATGATGTCGGATCGGCCGGCAAAGACTATCTTGGCATTGTTCTCCCAAAAAGGTTAGTCTAGACAAATGGACCAATTCAATACACGCAAACCGATGAATCTGCGCAAGCGCGGAATATATCTGTTGCCCAATCTGTTCACTACCGGTGCACTGTTTGCCGGTTTTTACGCCATCGTGCAGGCGATGAACGGGTACTTTGAACATTCCGCCGTGGCCATATTCATCGCCATGGTGCTGGATGGATTGGATGGTCGCGTGGCGCGCTTGACCCATACGCAAAGTGAATTCGGCGCGGAATATGACAGCCTGTCCGATATGGTT
>JBBRDZ010000107.1:0-8751 GCA_038203435.1 Burkholderiales bacterium | reverse complement strand
ATAAAATCGCGTCCAAACAATGTATCGATAATGCCATCTCCACGGTCTGCAAGCCAATCAACGAGGATAAACATAAAAAGCGCAATTTTTTCCGTGCTTGATGCCAACCCCTTTGCCGACCCGTGAAAGTAGAAAAATCCTCGACCGTCATGCTCCATTTTGAAACCAAGCGCGGTAAAAATACGGGCATAGTCGTCTGCACGATTCTGCAAATCAAAAAACACATCCCCATCCTCCGTACAAATGTGTCGACCACCAGAGAGCTTATCGAAAGCTTCTGCAAGACCTTCAGGCAACATGATCAATCCTCATGGGGTGAAAAATATAGCGCGCCTTGCCAATTATCCGCTCTACCGGCTGTTCATCAAAAGTATAACGGTAGTCCACTGAGCGACCGATCATATCGAACGCCGTTAAGATTTGGCTCTCCGGGTACTGCCCGAATTCCTCAAATAGCCACGTGAGCATATCTGGTATCGGCAAAGTTCTCTGTAGCCGTTCATTCAACACATCCGGGTCGATCATTCGAAATCCAGGAAGAGATATATCCGCTACGGTCAATAGGGGTGGCTGCACCTGCTGTGTATAGTTTGCTGCTCCAATGAGATAGTCTTCAAGTGCGTAGACCGAGAATAGATTTTCGGCGCGCCAGCGCGCTATCGGCATGTGATCGCGCATAGAAAGCGCGGCAACACCTTCGCGACCAACCTTATCGAGCACGCGGTTGACCGCAACAGCCAACGCATGGTCTTTGCGAAGCTTTTGATAGAGCGGCAGGATGTCCTTTAGCGATGAGTTGAAATGTTCGTAAGCCTCGCGCTGCAGGCGCTTAATCCGCCGCCGTAGCGTGATCAGCAAATCGGGAGCATCGTGATCGCTGGCAAACACCTCCAAACCAAGACGAATTACATCAAGTAAATTTTTTAACGCCGTGTCCATTGCCTTGCCGTAATCGACAATCTCGCGCAGGGGCTCGACATGACGTGTGTAGAGCATATGAATAACCGCATAGCGCTGGCCGAGCGTTCGATTGTCGCTACGCGTCTTAATGGCCATCACCTCGTTTTCTATGGCCTTTCGATTATCTTGGCTCACAGAGCGGATGTCTTCGATAACACTGGGTAGATATACTCGCGCCTCTTGATCAAAAATATCCGGTATCCGCGCAGCAATCGCTTGGCGCATGGCATCAGTGTGGAAGGCAAGCTCGTCGAGCATAGGGAGTAATGCACCGGGCGAAGACACCCGCTGCCGTTGCGAAAGATGTCGCACAAACTCATTAACCTTTGCTGGCAGCTCCCAATTGGCTTCTGAATCTGGGGACTTTTCAAGCAGCCCAACTTCTTCTAACAGAGCAATAACTTGAAACGCAGGGCGCGCCTCATCTGGGCATTTCAAACGCAGCAGTTCGCGAAATTCAGCGGCAGTAAGCGACCGGATATCACACCGAACAATTTCTTCCAGCACCCGAAAAAACTCAGCAGCAACGCGCAGTAATCGTTCTGGATTCATTGGACAAGTGTCGTCAAGTTATCGTCATAGACAAGGGAGTTTATCTCATAACGTTACTGCACCAAAAATTCCTGCATAGAAAGCGCAATTCCCGGCACCGCAGCCCGCAGCTTGCGATCTTCCGTAATCAACGGAGCGTTCAGGCTTTGTGCCAGCGCAACATACTGCGCGTCGTAGCCAGTAATGGCGTATTTCGCTGCAACAGCAAGTGCCTCTTCCATCTTCACTTCGCATTGCGCAACTTTTATGAAGTGGTCGGCGTGATCCAGCAGCTTGCAGCATTGCGCGAGTGACAGCACTTTGCGCCGCTGGTAGGTTGCCAGCACATTGAGTGTTTCATGCAGACATAGCGCCGTTGTGCGCCAATCGCTATCTTTTTCGCGTAGCTTATGAACAAGCGGCGAATATTCGCATTCGATCAGGGAGTAAATCAGGATGTTGGCGTCTATTACGATCATTTCGCCAGCCGCGCTTTGTCGGTATCACGGCTCTTGCGAATGACGGAAACCACATCGCCGGGCGGAATCTGTTTTGCCGTTTTGAGCGGCTTGGGCAGCAGGTCGGCGGCATTCCTTGCCGGGCCGGACAGCGCCTGTTCCAGCAACGCCAAGGCTTGCCGCGTCATGGAGCGATGATGCCGCGCGGCTTCTTCCTTGAGCTTGCGGTGTAATTCAGGGGGGAAATCTTTTATCAACAAACCAGACATGGCAACCTCACTACTTTCAAAACGGTAGCGAAATGATAGCCCTTCTGTACCGAATCATCAAGCAGCCCATTCTCGTCTTGCTTGGTTAGACGTTGTGCTATCGTGCCAGCATGGCAACAAGCTCAACGAGGGTGACATGACGACCGTGACGGTTTCTTCCAAGGGGCGAATGGTATTGCCCTCCAATATTCGGCGGCGACTGGGTCTGATAACGGGAACTCAATTGGAAATTATTGAAGAAACGCAAGGGTTGCGGCTGGTGGTAGCTCGCCCCGTCAAAATCACTTCTGTTTCCGCATGCGCCGGAATGGTGACCGCGCCTTCCAAAGGTGTGCCGCGCAGACTGGTGGACTTTGATTCAGCAACCATGATGGCAACTGCATATAAGGACAATAGGCTGGATTAACGGCCTTATCGCGTAACCCGACATGATGAACGCCCAACGTCGGGTTACGCTGCGCTAACCCGACCTACAAGATTATCTTCCTGGAAGCCAAACAATCCGTAGTTCATGGCAAGTATTTTTCTATATCGAGCGCGCCATGAAAAACGCCAATGACATCGACCAGTTCATTGTCGGTGCGCCGCAGATAGGCGATGCGATAGTGGCCGTAAAGTATGAAGCGTACATCGCCTTCCTCAACTTGCCGTAATCTTGTGCCAATGTCGGGATAGCGGGTGAGTGTCTGCGCCTTTTCGTAGATGCCATCAACCACCTGCGCGGCCGCAACCGGGTTGTCTTGGGCGATGTAGCGATAGATTTCTTCCAGCCAATCCAGCGCCTCGGCAGACCACCTTAATTCCGCCATGAGCGGATTTTCTCGGCGGCTTCGTGGTTGCTCAGTACGCGACCCGCACGCACATCGCGTAAGCCGCGTTCGACCATGCGGTCAAATGCCAACTCACGCAAGATTTCTTCATATGAGGCATCTTCGGGCTGGTCATCCACTATGGCGCGGATGACAGATTTTGCCGAGGGTTGCTGAATTGCTGTCTTCATCCTATTGCTCCTTGTTAATTCTGAACGATTATACACAGCGAAAGAGTTTCTGCTATTCGACTGCCCCACACAGACTCAAGCTGAGCGCACCCATCATTTCCAACAATTTTATTGTGCCAGAAATTCCCGCATAGAAACCGCAACCCCCGGCACCGCGTCCCGCAACTTCCGATCTTCCGTAATCAACGGGGCATTCAGGCTCTGCGCCAGCGCAACGTACTGCGCATCATAGCTGGTAATGGCGTATCCCGCCGCCACGGCAAGCGTTGCATCCATCTTCACTTCGCATTGCGCAACTTTTATGAGGAAGGCGGGGTGATCACAATTTGTGACCACCTGTTCGGATACGTCCTTGAGCAAATCCATCGTAAAGGTATCCTATATTTCAAATCGAAGCCGGCATTTGATCCCAGGTTTTACCAGCGAGAACCCGCCCATTATCTTTTTTGGAACGTTTTTTCCGTCCGCACCCCATCCGCCCCATTGCTTGAAGAAAAATGCGACCCTGTGTTCTTCACACTGCCATTGTGTGACTCTACCCACTCGGGTTTCATCGGCCTGGCTTTCGGCCCAGATTCACCGCCGACGATGACCCAATGAATTCCGGCAAGGTCAATCTGGTCAAGGTCTTCAAGCAGAGGTTCCACCGATAAAAAACGGATGGGCGATTCAATCTTCCTCAGTTGGTCTATTCGCGGCAATCCATACTTCCGGTCTTCGACAGATACACCCAGCCAGACATTGCCAGGCACAAAGCGCCCACCGGACGCAAAGTACTTGTGCATCCTGCCTGCCCGTTTGGTTAATATCTGATAAGTGTGTTGCGGTGTACGGCATATCACGTCAAAAACCTGATCCAGGAATTCAAAAGGAATTTCGTTATGGAACAGGTCACTCATTGAGTTAACGAAATACATCGTCGGCTTCTGTCTGTTCAACGGCTCGGATAGTCTCTCGGGAAGAATACTCAATTTGAATCCGTTGTCATATCCGTTGACGCCCATGGCCTGAAGCCGCTTCGCCATGGCTTCGGCATAACAGTGCTTGCACCCCGGAGAAACCTTGGTACAACCCGTGGTCGGGTTCCACGTTTGCTCACTCCACTCAATCTTTGTTGTGGTTGTCATAGAGATCAATAGAACAGGCTTATGCTGCGATCCGTGTGACTTTCGGTTTGGCGTGCTGCCTTGCCTGCCATAAGTCATAACCCGCCTGCATCTCCACCCACATCTCGGCACTGGTTCCCAGTGCGGCTTCCAGGCGCAATGCCATTTCCGCGCTCACACCGGCGCGGCCATTAAGCAGTGCGGAAAGCGTCTGGCGCGTTACCCCGAGCCGTGCGGCGGCTTCGCCCACGCCTAATGTTTCCGGCAGATATTCGCGCAGCACTTCGCCGGGGTGCGCTGGGTTATGCATACGGGACATGTTGTGCTCCTTATCTTAGTGATAGTCCAAATAGTCAGCCAGCTCTGCGTCTTTGCCATTAAAGCGAAAGATAAGCCGCCAGTTGCCGTTAACGGTGATTGAGAAAAACCCCTTCAGGTCACCGCTCAACCGATGAAACCGCCAGCCGGGCGCATTCATGTCTTCCGGCCTCTTCGCGTAGTCCAACGCCGTCAGCATGATGCGCAATTTCGCGGCGTGATGGGCTTGAATGCCTGCCTTGGCGCCCCGGCGGAAGAAAGCCTCCAAGCCCTTGTGGCGAAAAGTCTTAATCATGGCTTATTGTGAAGTGGAAAGCGGTACTTTACAAGAAAAAATTAATCAAACGCTGTGCATGATATTACTGTGCCAAAAATTCCTGCATGAAAGCGCGATTCCCTGCGCTGCCTTCCGGAGCTTACGGTCTTCCGTAATTAACAGGGCGTTCAGGCTTTGAGACAACGCGACATACTGTGCATCATAGCCAGTGATGGCGTATTTCGCCGCAACGGCAAGCCCCGCATCCATCTTCACTTCGCATTGCGCAACTTTTATAAAGCGGGCGGCATGATCCAGCAGCTTGCGGCATTGCGCGAGTGTCAGCACTTCGCGCCGCTGGTAGGTTGCCAGAACATTCAGTGTTTATTGCAGGCACAGCGCCGTTGTGCGCCAATCGCTATCTTTCGCCCGCAGCTTGTGAACAAGCGGCGAGTATTCGCATTCGATCAGGGAGTAAATCAGGATGTTGGCGTCTGAAGAAACGACTAGCCATTCCTCTGATGGGACTACTAGCCAATCGACTAAGCGAGCAAACTACGCTCGCAAAGTCGCTGGTTATAAGCACGATAAAACATGTGCAAAGTGGCTGGTTATATGACGATCATTTTGTCAGCCGTGCTTGGTCGGTATCACGGCTCATGCGAATGACGGCGACAACATCATCGGATGGAATCTGCTTTGTCATTTTAAACGGCTTGGGCAACCTCGAAACTTTAAAAGCAGAGGCGAACGATAGGACTTCTGCACCTGAGCATCAAGCAGCCGCAGCTTCTATTGATCATTGCATTTTCCAATTTTTCCGTAGTTGAGCTGCTTCGACCCTTCGACAAGCTCAGGGCGAACGGAGGTAGAAACTCTATTCGTGCCGGATCAATAGGTGCACCGTTCGCATTGAGCTTGTCGAAATGTGTACGGATTCGTGTGCTTCGACAGGCTCAGCACGAACGGCAGGGAGGTTTAATCCGTGCCGGATCAATATCAGCCGTTATTCCACACTACCGAAAGACGGGTCGCTGGAATAAGGCGGAAGGGGCAAGCCTCCCAGGCGGCTGGCCTGACTCACCGGTCCGCCTGGGAAAAGTTCGTAGAGGTTGCGTCGGCCATGTCCGTCGGAAAATTTTTCTTCAAGTTCATGCAGGATTTCGCGAGCGCTTCTGGCGCCACCATGTTCGCGGTAGCGCTCACGCAGATAGATGATGATTTCCCAGTGTTCGTCGGTGAGGAAAATGCCTTCAGCATCCGCCTGTCGCTGCGCGAACAGCGGTGACCAGGGTGCAAGGCCGAACATGTTGCCTTCGGGATCGTTCTGGATGGTGGTGGCTTTATTGACGTCCAGCATGATGAAGCCCTCCTTTCACATTTGCGATTGAAGTTTGGTTCACGCTATAAAAACGTAGTTTACTACTATAGGCTGGTATTTGTGAGCGCAGCAAATAAAATATCCGGCTATGTACTATGTCATTGAATCAGCCGCACAACTCGCCTTGTAAAATTGCGCCTGACAGGGCATTCGTGACACAATCCCGCGCCTGAAATGTATCTCCGACAATTTATCCTTAATTAGCCAAGCACCATGACAACCGAATCTATCATTCCGCAACAAGACGACAATCAGATCTTCGCGGAACGCCGCAGCAAACTGGCCGCGCTGCGCGCAGCCGGCATCGCTTTCCCGAACGACTTCGAGCGCAAACATCTGGCCGGCGATCTGCACGGCGAATTCGGTGCGAAGACCCATGATGAACTCGAGGCACTGCAGGTTCACGTCGCGGTGGCCGGACGCATGATGCTGAAGCGGGTGATGGGCAAGGCCAGCTTCGCCACGGTGCAGGACATGAGCGGAAAGATCCAGTTGTTCGTCAGCAACAACGACACCGGCGAGGAAGCACACAACGCATTCAAGCATCACGACCTCGGCGACATACTCGGCGCGCAGGGCGTGCTGTTCAAGACCAAGACTGGCGAGCTGTCGGTGCGCGTGACGCAAGTACGTCTGCTGACCAAAGCGCTGCGTCCGCTGCCGGAAAAATTCCACGGCCTGTCCGACCAGGAACAGCGCTACCGCCAGCGCTACCTCGATCTGATCACCAACGAGGACGCGCGCAAGGTATTCGTCACGCGCACCCGCATCATTCAGGCGATACGCGAATTCTTCATCCGCCACGGCTATCTGGAAGTGGAGACACCGATGATGCACTCCATCCCCGGCGGCGCGGCAGCCAAACCGTTCGAGACCCATCACAACGCGCTGGACATGAAGATGTACCTGCGCATCGCGCCGGAGCTGTACCTGAAACGGCTGGTGGTGGGCGGCTTCGAGAAAGTGTTCGAGATCAACCGCAACTTCCGCAACGAGGGACTGTCGACGCGCCACAATCCGGAATTCACCATGCTGGAATTCTACGAGGCCTACCGCGATTATCGTTACCTGATGGACTTCAGCGAAAGCCTGTTCCGCGAAGTGGCGCAACAGGTGCTGGGCAAGACGCTGATCAGCTATCAGGGCAAGAAGCTGGACCTGGGCAAACCGTTCCACCGTCTGACCATGGTGCAGGCGATCCAGAAATATCATCCGCAATTCACCACCGCGCAGCTCAACGACCGCGAGTTCGTGATCGCCGAACTGGAAGACCTCAAGGCGAAATACAAAGCGCTGGACGGCATCGGCGGTCTGCAACTGTCGCTGTTCGAGGAACTGGCCGAGGCGCTGTTGTTCGAGCCGACCTTCATCGTCGATTACCCGGTGGAAGTCTCGCCGCTGGCGCGCAGCAGCGACACGAACCCGGCGATCACGGAACGCTTCGAGCTGTTCATCGTCGGACGCGAGATCGCCAACGGCTTTTCCGAGTTGAACGATGCGGAAGACCAGGCCGCGCGTTTCGACGCGCAGGTGGCGGCCAAGGATGCCGGCGACGAGGAAGCGATGTTCAAGGACAACGACTATGTGCGCGCGCTGGAATACGGCCTGCCGCCCACCGCCGGCGAAGGCATCGGCATCGACCGGCTGGTGATGCTGCTGACCGACAGTGCCAGCATACGCGATGTGATTCTGTTCCCGCAGATGCGGCCCGAATAAAACAGGGCAATAAAAACTGCTGATGAAACAACTAGCCATCTGACTATGCTGCCAAAAGACGACAGCCAAGTCATTGGTTATCCGCTTGGCATGGCTGCGTTGCACAAGGACTCAAAATGCTCATTTACCGATATGTAAATTCCGCTTTCTCGCCCTTGCGCGCCTTGCCCTGCCATCGCTCGCGACGTTTTTTTTCGCCCTGTTGTCACCATCCATGCTAACCAACGAGACAAAAGAACGCCTGTTGCAGCAGTACCCGATGTTGGGCGAACTGTCCGTTGCGGAACGAGACGAGTTGCTGTCGGTCGCAACCGTGATGCACGTCCCGCAGGGAACGGTGTTGTTCGACGAGAACCAGCCCTGCCAGGGGTTTCCGATGCTGTTGTCCGGCAACATTCGCGTCATCAAGTCGTCTGCGAACGGGCGCGAACTGCAGCTGTACCGGGTGATGCCGGGCGAAAGCTGCATCCTCACCAGCAGCTGCCTGCTCGGCAACACGCGCTATCACGCGCGCGGCATCGCCGAACACGATCTGGAAATGGTGCTGCTGCCGGCCAGCGCTTTCCACACCCTGCTCAGCAGGCAGGAATCATTTCGCGGCTATGTATTCCACCTGTTTTCGGACCGGCTCACCGACCTGATGCAGCTGGTGACGGCCGTGGCCTTCCAGAAACTGGACCAGCGTCTGGCCAATCTGCTCATCAACAAACCCGATCCGATACATGCCACCCATCAGGCGCTGGCCGACGAGCTGGG
>JBBRDZ010000106.1:0-8837 GCA_038203435.1 Burkholderiales bacterium | reverse complement strand
AGCGCAATATCCTGCGCATGCTGGCCGGACGCGGTTGCCGCATCACCGTGGTGCCCGCGCAAACGTCCGCGAAGGAGGTGCTGGCGATGAAGCCGGACGGCGTGTTCCTGTCCAACGGACCCGGCGATCCGGAGCCGTGCGATTACGCGATCGAGGCGACCCGGCAATTTCTGGCGGCTGGTGTACCGTTGTTCGGCATTTGTCTCGGCCACCAGATCATGGGGTTGGCGGTGGGTGCGAAGACCATGAAGATGAAGTTCGGCCATCGCGGTGCGAACCATCCGGTGCAGGATACCGCGACCAAGCGCGTGATGATTACCAGCCAGAACCACGGCTTTGCGGTGGACGCGGCGTCACTGCCGAAAAATGCGCGTGTTACGCACGTATCGCTGTTCGACGGCACGCTGCAGGGTTTCGAACTGACCGACCAACCCGCGTTCTGCTTCCAGGGGCATCCCGAAGCGAGCCCGGGTCCACATGATGTGGCGGGACTGTTTGATAAATTTATCGGATTGATGGAGAAGACCTGTAGGTTGGGTTAGGCGCGATCTTTTGCGCCGTAACCCAACGAAAGGGTGTTGGGTTACGCGATACAGCCGCTAACCCAACCTACATGAATAACGACTGAGAAAATGCCAAAACGTACCGACATAAAAAGTATTCTCATCATCGGCGCAGGCCCCATCGTGATCGGGCAGGCGTGCGAGTTCGACTATTCCGGCGCGCAGGCCTGCAAGGCGCTGCGCGAGGAAGGTTATCGCGTCATCCTGGTGAACTCGAATCCAGCCACCATCATGACCGATCCGGAAATGGCCGACGCGACTTACATTGAGCCGATCACCTGGCAGATCGTCGAGAAGATCATTGCCAAGGAACGGCCGGACGTGATCCTGCCGACCATGGGTGGCCAGACCGCGCTCAATTGTGCGCTCGACCTGGCCAAGCACGGCGTGCTGGAGAAGTACAACGTCGAGATGATCGGTGCGTCGCGCGAGGCGATCGACAAGGCCGAGGACCGTGACAAATTCAAGCAGGCGATGACCAAGATCGGCCTGGCTTCGGCACGCTCGGCGATCGCGCACAGCATGGAAGAAGCGCTACAGGTGCAGCAGGTATTGGGATTCCCGACCGTGATCCGTCCGTCTTTCACGATGGGCGGCAGCGGCGGCGGCATTGCCTACAACCGCGAGGAGTTCGTCGAGATCTGCGAGCGCGGCCTGGAAGCCTCGCCGACCAAGGAGCTGCTGATCGAAGAATCGCTGCTCGGCTGGAAAGAGTTCGAGATGGAAGTGGTGCGCGACCGCAATGACAATTGCATCATCATCTGTTCGATCGAGAACCTCGACCCGATGGGCGTGCACACCGGCGACTCGATCACGGTCGCACCGGCGCAGACCCTTACCGACAAGGAATACCAGATCATGCGCGATGCATCGATCGCGGTATTGCGTGAGATCGGCGTGGAGACCGGCGGTTCCAACGTGCAGTTCGCGATCAATCCGCAGGACGGGCGCATGGTGGTGATCGAGATGAATCCGCGCGTGTCGAGATCGAGTGCGCTGGCTTCCAAGGCAACCGGTTTCCCGATCGCGAAAGTCGCGGCCAAGCTGGCCGTCGGCTACACGCTGGACGAATTGAAGAACGATATCACCAGCGGCGCGACGCCGGCCTCGTTCGAGCCGAGCATCGATTACGTGGTGACCAAGATCCCGCGTTTCGCTTTCGAAAAATTCCCGCAGGCCAACGACCGGCTCACCACCCAGATGAAATCGGTGGGCGAGGTGATGGCGATCGGTCGCACCTTTCAGGAGTCGTTCCAGAAAGCGCTGCGCGGCCTCGAGGTCGGCGTACATGGCCTGGATAAAAAATACGGCGACATCGACGCGATCAACTCCGAGCTGGGTAGTCCTGGACCGCACCGCATCTGGGCGGTGGGCGATGCCTTCCGTCTCGGCATGAGCGTTGAGCAGGTATTCCAGGTCAGCAAGATCGACCCGTGGTTCCTGGTGCAGATCGAAGATCTGATACGCCAGGAAGAGTCGTTACTGGGCCGCACTCTGGCGAGTATCGGTGCGGAAGAACTGCGCGGCTTGAAGCGTAGCGGTTTTGCCGATGCGCGGCTGGCCAGGCTGCTGGGCACCGACACCGATGCGATGAGGACCTACCGCCATGCGCTGGGTGTGCGTCCGGTATTCAAGCGCGTGGATACCTGTGCCGCCGAATTCGCCACCAACACCGCCTATATGTACTCGACCTATGAGGAAGAGTGCGAATCGCAGCCGACCAACAACAAGAAGATCATGGTGCTGGGCGGCGGGCCGAACCGCATCGGGCAGGGCATCGAATTCGATTATTGCTGTGTACATGCAGCGCTGGCGATGCGCGAAGACGGCTACGAGACCATCATGGTCAACTGCAATCCGGAGACCGTATCCACCGACTACGATACCTCGGACCGATTGTATTTCGAGCCGTTGACGCTGGAAGACGTGCTGGAAGTGGTGGCGGTCGAGAAGCCCGTCGGCGTGATCGTTCAGTACGGCGGCCAGACACCGCTCAGTCTGGCACACGGGCTGGAACAGAACGGCGTGCCCATCATCGGCACCTCTCCGGACATGATCGATTGCGCGGAAGACCGCGCACGTTTCCAGCAGATGCTGCACCAGTTGAACCTGAAACAACCGCCCAACCGTACCGCGAGCAACGTCGAGGAAGGGATTGCCGGCGTCGCGGAGATCGGTTACCCGATCGTGATGCGTCCATCCAATGTGCTGGGTGGACGGGCGATGGAGGTCATCCATGAGCAGCCCGATCTGGAACGCTACATGCGCGATGCGCAGGAAATGTCCATCACCTATCCCGAGCGCATGCCGATCCTGCTGGATCGCTTCCTCGACGATGCGATCGAAGTCGACGTGGACGCGGTATCCGACGGCAAGGACGTGATCATCGGCGGCATCATGGAACATATCGAACAGGCCGGTGTTCATTCCGGCGATTCGGCGTGTTCGCTGCCGCCGTTCAGCCTGTCGAAGGCGTTGCAGGACGAGTTGCGCCGCCAGACCGTGGCGATGGCCAAGGCGCTCAATGTGGTCGGGCTGATGAACGTGCAGTTCGCTATTCAAACTGACAAGGCGGGGTGCGCCACGGTATATGTGCTGGAAGTGAATCCGCGCGCTTCGCGCACCGTGCCGTTCGTGTCCAAGGCGACCGGCATGCCGCTGGCCAAGATCGCGGCGCGCTGCATGGCCGGTGTGAGCCTGGTGCAACAGGGAGTCACCCGGGAAGTGATCCCGCCGTTCTATTCGGTGAAGGAAGCGGTGTTCCCGTTCATCAAGTTCCCCGGCGTGGATACCATACTGGGACCGGAAATGAAATCGACCGGCGAGGTGATGGGTGTGGGCGATACTTTCGCCGAAGCCTTCGTCAAATCGCAACTGGCGGCCAGTGTGAAGCTGCCAAAAGATGGTAAAGTATTCATCAGCGTTCGTGAAGCGGATAAATCCGGGGTGGTGGAAATCGCCCGCTCACTGGTGCAGCTCGGGTTCACCTTGCGCGCCACGCGCGGCACGGCGGCGGTGATCAGCGCTGCGGGCGTGGCGGTGGAAGTGGTGAACAAGGTCGCCGAGGGGCGTCCGCATATCGTGGATATGATCAAGAACGGCGAGATCAGCCTGATCGTCAACACCGTGGACAGCAAGCCGTCCGTGATGCGCGATTCCTATTCCATCCGGCACGTCGCCCTGCAGGGGCGGGTGACGTATTTCACCACGCTGGCCGGGGCTCGTGCCGCTTGCGTCGGGATGAAGCATTTGACCGCGCTGAGCATATATGATTTGCAGAGCCAGCATCGACGGCTGGTTAAATAAACAGAGAGAGTACCGATATGAGCAAAGTCCCATTGACCGTGTTGGGCGCAGAGCGATTGCGCGCCGAGTTGCATAACCTCAAGACGGTGGAGCGTCCCATGGTGATCAACGCGATTTCTGAAGCGCGTGCACAAGGCGATCTGTCGGAAAACGCCGAATACGAAGCTGCCAAGGAACGGCAGTCGTTCGTCGAGGGCCGCATCGTCGAGCTGGAATTCAAACTGGGCAGCGCGCAGATCATCGATCCCAAGGCACTCAATGCCGATGGGCGCTGTGTGTTCGGTGCGACCGTGATACTGGAAGATGTGAACAACGGGGATGTGGTGACCTACCAGATCGTCGGCGATGACGAGGCGGACATCCGGCATCGCAAGATTTCGATCAGTTCGCCGGTCGCCCGCGCGTTGATCGGGAAAAGCAGCGGCGATATCGCCGAAGTGCAGGCGCCGGGTGGGGTGCGCGAATACGAAGTGGTTGAAGTCCAATACATCTAAAATCCAAAATTGCGTCGCCATACGTTGTTGTGCTTAAAAAATCTTGCTCGCATATAACACATATGCGTCGCAGCGATTTTTTGCGCACGCCTGATAGAACAACTAGCCAGCTGACTAAGCCAGCACAGGACGCTGGCTAGTCATTGGTTATAGTCTGGCTTAGCTATTTTGAATTTTGGAGCAGTGGTATCTTGAATCAGTTGCGATTGCCCAGCTGTTTCTTGGACAGCGGTTTCTTGCCCCGGTGGCGCGGCATCTGCTTGATCTCGATCAGGTGGGCTTCGGGGTTGGGTTTGTAGACCACCAGGATCTTGCCGATGTGTTGCACCGCGGCGGCATCCAATTGGGTGCAGATGGCCGCGAGGATTTCTTCGCGCTGCGGGCGTTCTGCCATGACGCGGATCTTGACGAGTTCGTGCGTTTTCAAAGTCAGTGCGATTTCTTTCAGCACGGATTCGGTCAAACCCGCATTGCCTATCATCACCGTGGGACTCAGCGCGTGGGCGCGACCCTTCAGTGCAAGACGTTCGGATACGGTAAGCGATAACATGATGAACTTTCAGATAGCGGGCGGGGATTCTAAACGATGAAGCCTTCCAAGACCAGCAAACAATGGATGCGTGAGCATGTCAACGATCCTTTTGTGCAACTTGCGCAGAAGGAGGGGTACCGTTCCCGCGCCGCCTACAAGCTGCTGGAGATCGATGCCAAGGACCGCTTGCTCAAACCCGGCACGCTGGTGGTCGACCTGGGGGCGACCCCGGGCGGCTGGTCGCAGGTCGCGGCAAGCCGGGTCGGGCGCGGCGGCAAAGTGATCGCGCTGGATCTGTTGCCGCTGGACCCGCTGGCCGGGGTGGACTTCATCCTGGGCGATTTTCGCGAAGAGGCCGTGCTCAGGCAACTGGAGGCTTTGCTGCACGGCAAACCGCTGGGGCTTGTAATTTCGGATATGGCACCCAATATGTCCGGTGTGGCTTCGGTTGATCAGGCGCGCGCGTTGCATCTGGCGGAACTGGCGATGGAGTTTGCACTCGAACATCTGTCGCCGGAGGGTACTTTTCTGGTCAAGGTGTTCCAGGGAGCGGGCTTCGAGGAATTTCTCCGGGTGATGCGCAGCCGCTTCTCCAGGGTGGTGACACGCAAGCCCAAGGCGTCACGCGATCGAAGCAGCGAGCTGTATTTGTTGGGTAGCGGAAAGCTTGAGTAATAGGGCAATACATAGTCTAATGAACATCCCGGCAGTCCACCGCCAGCGCCAGCCGCAATCGCATCCATACAGGATGCGCGTCGATTTAAGGAGTTATTTTGAACAATTTTAAAAGCATCGCCATCTGGATGGTCGTCGCCCTGGTGCTGATGACCGTATTCAACCAGTTCAACACACGCCAGTTGCAGACCTCCCAGGTGCAGCTCGACTATTCGCAGTTTCTCGACGAGGTGAAACAGGGGCATATCACCAAGGTGGTCATAGAAGGCCGCACCCTGAAAGCGACCACTGCCGACGGCAAGCGTATCACCAGCTATGCGCCCAGCGATCTGTGGATGGTGTCCGACCTGTTGAAGAATGGCGTCAAGATCGAGGCCAAGCCGGAAGAGGAGCCTTCCTTCCTGATGAATATCTTCGTGTCGTGGTTCCCGATGATATTGCTGATCGGGGTGTGGGTGTTCTTCATGCGCCAGATGCAGGGCGGCGGCAAGGGCGGCGCATTCTCGTTCGGCAAGTCGCGCGCGCGCCAGCTGGATGAAAGCAAGGAGCGCTTCACGTTCGCCGATGTGGCGGGCTGCGACGAAGCCAAGGAAGAAGTGTCGGAACTGGTGGACTTCCTGCGCGACCCGGGTAAATTCCAGAATCTCGGCGGGCGCATCCCGCGCGGCGTGCTGCTGGTGGGCAATCCCGGCACGGGCAAGACCCTGCTGGCGAAAGCGATCGCCGGCGAAGCCAAGGTGCCGTTCTTCTCGATCTCCGGTTCAGACTTTGTGGAAATGTTCGTCGGCGTCGGTGCAGCGCGGGTGCGCGATATGTTCGAGCAGGCCAAGAAACAGGCGCCGTGCATCGTGTTCATCGACGAGATCGATGCGGTCGGTCGGCAGCGCGGCGCGGGACTGGGCGGCGGCAACGACGAGCGCGAGCAGACGCTGAACGCGCTGCTGGTGGAAATGGATGGTTTCGAGGGTGCCAGCGGCGTGATCGTGATCGCCGCGACCAACCGTCCCGATGTGCTGGATTCGGCGTTGTTGCGCCCGGGTCGTTTTGATCGCCAGGTGGTGGTGCCGTTGCCCGACATACGCGGCCGCGAACAGATATTGATGGTGCATATGCGCAAGGTACCGGTCGCCCCGGATGTGAAGGCGGATATCCTGGCGCGCGGCTCACCCGGCATGTCCGGTGCCGATCTGGCGAATCTGGTCAACGAGGCCGCGTTGTTTGCGGCGCGTCGCGGCAAGCGCTTCGTCGAGATGGACGACTTCGAGTCCGCCAAGGACAAGATCATGATGGGTGCGGAACGCCGTTCCATGGTGATGCCCGAAGAAGAGCGCCGCAATACCGCGTATCACGAATCCGGCCATGCGGTGGTCGCCAAGCTGCTGCCCAAGACCGATCCGGTCCACAAGGTGACCATCATCCCGCGCGGACGTGCGCTGGGTGTGACCATGCAATTGCCGGTGGAAGACCGTTACAGCCTGGACAAGAATCGCATACTCGATACCATCGCCGTGCTGTTCGGCGGTCGTATCGCCGAAGAGATTTTCATGCATCAGATGACCACCGGTGCTTCCAACGATTTCGAACGTGCCACTTCGATGGCGCGGAGCATGGTGACCCAGTGGGGGATGTCGGATGCGCTCGGGACCATGGTGTATGGCGAAAACGAAGGCGAGGTGTTCCTCGGGCGTTCTGTCACCACGCACAAGAATATTTCCGAAGCGACCATGCAACAGGTCGATGCGGAGATCCGCCGTATCATCGATCAGCAATACGCGTTGGCGCGCAAACTGATCGAGGCCAATCGCGACAAGATCGAAGCGATGACCAAAGCGCTGCTGGAATGGGAGACGCTGGATCTCGACCAGATCAACGACATCATGGCCGGCAATCCGCCGCGTCCGCCCAAGCCTGCACCAAGCACCCATAAGCCGCCGCAGGACCCGGCACCGACTGCACCGGCAGCCACACCTGCGCAGCCTGCGCAGGAAACTTGAAACAACTGCCAGGTTCAAGGCTCAAGGTGCAAGGTGCAAGCGTTCCTTGCCTTTCCTTGCACCTTGCATCTTGCACCTTTCACCTGCTTTGAATGCTTCTGCGTTGCGGCAATTTCCAATTCGACATGTCCCGGCCGCTGGTCATGGGCATCGTCAATGTTACCCCCGATTCGTTTTATGACGGCGGCCTGCACCGGCAGCATGCGGCAGCGCTCGTACACGCACACCGGCTGATCGCCGAGGGCGCGGACATACTCGATATCGGTGGCGAATCGACGCGTCCCGGCGCGCAACCGGTCAGTGTCCAGGAAGAACTGGACCGGGTAATGCCGATCTTCGAAGGTCTGCGTGATGTGTCTGTCCCTGTTTCCATCGATACCTGCAAGGCGCAAGTGATGCAGGCGGCGATCGCAGCGGGTGCGCAGATGGTCAACGATATCGATGCGTTGCAGGATACCGCCTCAATGGATGCGGTGGCCGGCACTGGTGTTGCGGTGTGCCTGATGCACAAGCAGGGCAGTCCGCAGAACATGCAGCAGCAACCGGATTATCAGGATGTCGTCGCGGAAGTCAGCGTGTTTCTGGCCGCGCGTATCGAGGCGGCGGTATCGGCCGGTATCGGCCGCGAGCGCATCGTGATCGACCCGGGCTTTGGCTTTGGCAAGAGCTTGGCGCATAATCTGGCCTTGTTGCGCGAATTGGGGAAATTGACTGAAGCGGGGGTGCCGGTGTTGGCGGGACTTTCGCGCAAGTCCATGCTGGGTGCGCTGACCGGACAGCAGCTTGGCGATCGTTTACCGGCAAGCGTGGCCGCGGCTTTGATCGCGGTGCAACGCGGCGCAAACATTTTGCGGGTGCATGATGTGGGTGCGACAGTGGATGCGTTGAAGATATGGAATGCGGTAAACGGAGCGGACTGATGAACGGAGCACAGCGGTGAGCAAGAAATATTTTGGTACCGACGGGATACGCGGAAAGGTCGGCGAGCACCCGATCACGCCGCAATTCGTTATGCATCTGGGCTATGCCGCCGGCAAGGTGCTGGCGGGCATGGCAGACACACCCGGCGAACGAATCGGCGTGCTGATCGGCAAGGACACCCGCATCTCCGGCTACATGCTGGAGTCGGCGCTGGAAGCCGGCTTGATCGCGGCCGGGATCGATGTCTATCTGGCTGGTCCGGTGCCGACACCGGCAGTGGCCTATCTGACACGCGCATTGCGCCTGCAGGCCGGTATCGTGATCTCCGCCTCGCACAATCCGTTCGAAGACA
>JBBRDZ010000105.1:0-8838 GCA_038203435.1 Burkholderiales bacterium | reverse complement strand
GACGACTCCGTGGTGATGCGACTGCAGTCGTTCGGCAAGCTCGCCGACCGTTGCCCACTCCCTGCCTTTGTATCCCTTTACATGAAGCAACAGCAGATACTGCAGATTGGTCACACCGTATTGATGCGTCAATTCTTCACTGAACCTCAGGAAACATCGCAACTGGTATCGAAACTCGGACAGCAATTCGATCTCTTTGTTACTTAGTGCGGTGCCCGTCATATGGCTGTCTGCAAATATTTCGTGAGCGCACTTTATTATCATATTGTGATATTGTCAAGTTGTGATATATCATGCGATCAAGTCGGGTAAGTTTCATGCAATTCAATAACGGAGGTAGCCATGCAAGGACTACAAATCGATGATGAAGGGTATTTGATCGAACCCCTGGAATGGAATGAAGAGATAGCCAGGCATTTTGCCAACCAGGAAAGTATCCAGTTATCCGAAGATCATTGGGATGCGATCCGGTTCATGCGTCAATATTATGCGGATCATCAAATCGCACCGGATGTTCGCCATGTGATGAAACATCTCGCTGAAAGATTGGGTGCCGAATCGCGAAACAGGATATTCGAATTATTCCCCTATGGGTATGTCAAGCAGGCATGCAGGATTGCCGGAATGAAACGGCCCAGAGGCTGGAGCACGGGCTGATCACAGCGGCGCTGCCGGAAAATATGACTGATAAGCCGGCTCACTACTTTGCCGGCGGAGCACCTTCCACGGACTCGATTTGCCAGGCGTACATCAAGCTGGTCTCATTGAACTCCATGCCGGTCTCCTCATCGCGCCACCAGATCCGCGAGTGATTGTCCGGCCCGAGGTAGCGCCAACGGCGGATCTCACCGCTGCACAATGCGATCCTGTAAACAGCATCCGATATCAGTTCAGCCATGGCCTATCGTCCGATTTTCGCCAGCACAGGTCGCCATGCCCAAATATTCGCATGCCGACCGGTGATCGAGACAGTCATCATAGATTCAAAATCGCAACGAGTACACTGCAAGCTGCCTGGTCAAGCCGCCGCTTCGCTCCACGGGTTTATCCAGATGCCATCCCGGGGCAGGTTTTAGCGCACGCGCAGGCAGTGTTGAAGCGCATAGCCTGCATAAACATGACGTGCTAGCATTCAACATCGCTTGTCTGCCGATCAGGGGATATGCACATTTCATCACAGGAGATACCGATGAAGCTGATCAAATCTGTTTTGCTTGGCCTGATTGCCGGCTTGGCGATTGGGATGTGGCTGGGCGTCAACATCGGCCGCGATGTGCCGCTGTATTCCAATCCGTTCGACACCACTGCGCTCAACGACAAGCTCAAACAGGCCACCGGGGCCACGCTGGAAAAAGGCGGTCATGCGCTGGAAAAAGCCGGACAGACCATGCAGGACAAGATTTCCAAATAGTCCCGCATTATCCCCCGCAACAACGTTGCAGTTGCAACACAATCTGAATAGACTTTTACCCCCTACTGGAGAATCCTGATGAAACTACTCGGTACCAATACCAGCCCCTATGTGCGCAAGGCTCGCCTGGTCCTGCTGGAAAAGAACATTGCCCACGAATATCTGGTCGACCCGCCCCGTGATCCGGGCAGCCTGGTGGCGCGCGTCAATCCGTTGGGACGTATCCCCGCACTGATACTTGATGACGACACCTGCGTGTTCGATTCGCCGGTGATCGCCGAGTATGCCGACACGCTCAACGACACGCCGATCCTGATCCCGCGCAACGATGCACTGGCGCGGATGCGCGTCAAACGCTGGGAGGCACTGGCGGATGGCATCATGGATTCTGCGGTGGTGGTGCGCACCGAGAGCATGCGCCCGATCGAAAGCCAGCAAGCCACCACGCTCAGCGTGCACAACAATGCAATCACGCGCGCGCTGGATTTTGCCGCCGACCAGCTTGGTTCACGGGCATGGTGCGAGGGTGCGGCGATCACGCTGGCCGACCTGGCCCTGATGAGCGCGTTGATCTATCTGAGTCTGCGCCAGCCAGATCGGGACTGGCGCGCGGCGCATCCCAACCTGGCATCATGGTTCACCCACATGGGCGAGCGCGCCAGCGTGCGCACCTCCCTCGCTGAATAGCATGCCCCACGCCAGCTTCAATCCAACCACCAACCGGCCTATCCAGAACTACACCAGCTGGGATGTCCGCCGCCTGAAGCAAACGCTTGAACTGACCCGCGACGCGCAGCAGACCTGGGCGCAAACACCTGTTGCCCGGCGCGCCAAAGTGCTGCGTGCTGCGGCGCAGCAGTTGCTCGCACAACGTGACCATTACGCGACGCTGATCACGCTGGAAATGGGTAAGCTGTTGCGCGAGTCGCGCGCCGAAGTGGAAAAATGCGCCGCTGTCTGCGACTACTATGCTCAGCATGGCAAGGCGTTCCTGCACACCGACGCGGTGGAGTCGGACGCGGTTAAAAGTTATATCGAGTATCGCCCGCTCGGCACCCTGCTGGCCATCATGCCGTGGAACTTTCCGTTCTGGCAGGTATTTCGCGCCGCGGCACCGTCGCTGATGGCGGGCAATGCGCTGTTGCTCAAACATGCGCCTAACGTACCGCAATGCGCGCTGGCGATCGAAGCGATCTTCCGCGAGAGCGGTTTGCCGGAAGGATTGTTCACGGCGCTGATGATAGAAGTCGAGCAGGTGGACGGCGTGATCGCCAGCCCGCATGTGCATGCGGTCACGCTCACCGGGTCGGAAGCGGCGGGACGCAAAGTGGCGGCATGCGCCGGCCAGCATCTGAAGAAATGCGTGCTGGAACTGGGCGGTTCCGATCCGTTCATCGTGCTGCACGATGCGGATCTGGCGCTTGCCGTCGATAATGCCGTGAGCTCGCGCTTCCTCAATTGCGGGCAATCATGCATCGCCGCCAAACGCTTCATCGTCGTGCCGCAGATCGCGGATGAATTTCTGCGCATGTTCAAGATCAAAGTCGAGGCACTCAAGCTGGGTGACCCGCTGGACGACGCCACCCAGCTCGGCCCGATGGCACGCCTCGACCTGCGTGCATCGTTGCACGCTCAGATCGGCGATTCCATCGCACAGGGTGCGGTGGCGTTGACCGGATGCAAAGCGTCGGAGCGCGAAGGATTCTTCTACCAACCCTCGATCCTGGACCGTGTCACACCCAAAACCCGCGCCTGGCAGGAAGAGCTGTTCGGCCCGGTGGCGATCATGATCCGTGCTGAAAATGAAGAAGATGCGCTGCGCATCGCCAACGATACCCGCTTCGGTCTCGGCTCAACGATCTGGAGCAAAGATTCGGCGCGCGCCGAAAAGTTGGCGGCGCGCATCCAGGCCGGCTGCACCTTCATCAACGGCATGGTCAAATCCGACCCGCGCCTGCCGTTCGGCGGCGTGAAGGCTTCGGGCTACGGGCGCGAATTGTCAAAACTCGGCATGCATGAATTCGTCAACGCGAAGACGGTGTGGATCCGCTAGACATGTAGTTATATAAGATTGGATCGCACCGACAGCCGGATATCTGCAACGCGCCGATTCGCCACGTCAAACCTGCGCGCGCTGGTTCAGGCTGATCATCAATACCCCGGCCAGCACCAGCATCGAACCGGCGATCTGCTCCGGCGACATTTGCTCACCCAGAAATACATAGGCCAGCAATATGGTGGAGACCGGGCCGATCGAACCGATCATCGAGGTGTGCATCGAGCCGATGCGGCGCATCGCCGCAGCCAGCATGAAAGCAGGCAGCACGGTGGAGAACACCGCCATCGCGATGCTCAGCGCATATACATTGAAGGACAGATCCAGATCCGCCAGCGTATGCGTAACGGCGAATTGCAGCAGACACGCAGCGCATGCCACGGTCATCACATAGGCGGTGAAGCGGGTCGCGCCTATCCGCGCGATAGTATGCCCTGCCCCGACCAGATACACCGCGTAGGCCATCGCGCTGGCGAACACCAGCAGCGAACCCGACAGCGCGTCATGCTGCAACACTTTCATGTCGTGCAAGAACACCAGCGCGATGCCCGCATAACTGATCAGCAGGGCGATCATCACTGTACGGCCGATACGATGCTTGAACACCAGTGCGGTGATCAGCACCACCATGGTCGGATAGAGAAACAGGATGAGGCGCTCCAGTCCCGCGCTGATGTATTGCAGGCCGAGGAAATCGAGATAGCTGGCCAGGTAATAGCCGACCAGGCCGAGGCCGAGCACCGCGAGTTTGTCCTTTCCGGTCAGTGCCACACTGTGCTTGCTGCGGTTCGTCCTGGCTGCGACGATCAGGAAGAACGGCAGTGCAAAAGCCATGCGCAATGCCAGCAGGGTGATGGCATCCACTGCATCGAGATAGGCGAGCTTGACCAGGATCGCTTTGGCGGAAAAACCGATCGCCGCGATCAGCGCGAACACGACACCGGCCATCTTCTGGCGCGGCGTAAAGATATGTTGTGCTGTTGAAGACATGCAAGACCCCGGTAAATATCGCGGGCCTTAAGCGGTGTGTCCAAGCGATTGCGGCCTAAACAAACTCGATAGACCCGCGCTTTGCTATAAAGGAAATTCTCAGAAAGACAGGTGCGCGGTAGCGGGCAAGCGCCACAGTCGTTTGCCGGAGGAAATGAAGATGCAGAATGTTGTATGTTCAGATTTCATGGACTGGGACTATACGAAAACAAGTTGCGCGTGTCGAATCAATTCTGCTTTCTGAGCGCGATCAATACCGCCCAGACACCCAGCCCCAGATAACACAGTAACGACCATTGCGGAATGCCGAGCGTCAGGAAGGTCCAGCCCTTCTCGGCGCACTCGCCGGAACCGTGCATCAACTGTTTAAGCACGTTGGACAAGGGCATGGTATCGAGCATGTAATCGAGACCGGGGCCGCAGGCGGGCACTTGGTCCTTGGGCAGGTTCTGTATCCAGATATGCCGCGACGCGACAGCCACGCCGGTCAGCGATAACAGCACCAGCAGCATTGCATAGACCCGTTCGCCGCTACGTTTCGGGCCGTGCAGCATGGCAATCACAAACAGCACCGACATCGCGATGAACACCACGCGTTGCACCATGCACAGCGGGCAGGGATCCTGATGCATCACGTATTGCAGGAACAGCGCAAAGCCGATCAGGCCGCCGGCAAACAGCGCTCCGGCCAGATACAGCCAGCGATTGGAAAGGCCCAGCCAAAGTTTGCACATATTGATGCGTTCCTCTATTTCGATTTCATTGAAAACCGGAAGGTTCCGTTCGCACAACCATTCTGCACTGCAACGTGCTTGCAGCAGATAGACTTTAGATCGTGATTTTATCCGTCGAACTCACGTGAAGCAACGTGAGCGACGATAGTGTCATGCAGGAAGGGTCGGGGTGACCGCAGCCTGCATGGCGCTGGCTAGACCGGAACGTTCTCCGGCTTGACCGTTTTTTTGAAGGAAATGACCGGGTTCGTGATATCGCGCTTGTTGTGGCTGTCATCCACCAGTTGCTGCAGCGAGACGGCCTGCAGATAATCCAGGATGCTGTCGTTCAGTCCCATCCACAGATCATGGGTGATGCAAGGGGCATCATCACCCTGGCAGTTACCTTTGCCGCCGCATTTGGTCGCGTCCAGCGGCTCGTCCACCGCGATCACGATCTCGGCGATCGATATCTTGCTACCGGCACGCGCGAGATAATAGCCGCCGCCGGGACCGCGCACGCTTTCGACGATGTTGTTCCTGCGCAGCTTGCCGAACAATTGCTCCAGGTAAGACAGCGATATCTTCTGCCGTTCACTGATCGCCGCCAGCGTAACCGGGGCTTTCCCGCCGCGCATCGCAAGGTCGACCATCGCGGTCACGGCAAAACGTCCTTTGGTGGTTAATCGCATTTCATCCCCTTTGGTTGATAGAGTTCGATGATCCAGTACCGCCTGTTTTGAAACTCAATTGCATCGATGGGTGATAATAGAATACCCATATATTCTAGTCAACAATCTTGTTCAGGTGATTCGGATCGAATTTATCGGCGGTGGCGCGTTCCTCGTTCACCGGCACACCCATCTTCTCGAGCTGCTGCAGGATCAATTCGATGCGCTGATCCACCGTCACGCTATGTCCGATCAGGCCATGCAAAGCCTTGTTGACCGGATCGTTCTGGTCATTGCCGATGCCGTACGCGTTGAATCCGGCGGCGGCTTTTTTGTCTTCATCGAGGATGCGCGCCGGGATGCCCACTGCGGTCGCGGAGGCAGGAACATCTTTCACCACCACTGCATTGCATCCGATCTTCGCGCCTTCACCGATACTGATCGGGCCGAGTATCTTGGCACCCGCTCCGACCACCACGCCGTTGCCCAGGGTAGGATGGCGCTTGCCCTCTTGCCATGACGTGCCGCCCAGGGTCACACCGTGGTATAGCGTCACGTCATCGCCGATCTCGGCAGTCTCGCCGATCACTACGCCCATGCCGTGATCGATGAAAAAGCGTTTCCCGATGGTCGCGCCCGGGTGGATCTCGATGCCGGTAAGCCAGCGTGCGATATACGACAGGAAGCGCGCCAGCCATTTCAGGTTGGCCAGCCACAGGGTGTTCGACAGGCGATGCATGACCCGCGCATGCAGACCCGGGTAGCAGGTCAGCACCTCGAAGGTGCTGCGCGCTGCGGGGTCCCGGTCGAACACGCTGCGTATGTCGTCTTTAATGTTATTGAACATCGCGGTTCTCTTCTGTGTAGCGAACTTTGAGGCGGGCATTGTACTCGGTAGTGACGCTCAAAATACCGCGCAGAATGTTGATTTCCTCCTGCTCCAATCTGGCCCGCGCGTACAAACGACGCAGGCGCTGCATCAGACGCGCCGGATTTTGCGTGGTAAAGAATCCGATCCCGGTCAGGGTTTTCTCCAGGTGCGCGAAAAAACCTTCCACCTGCTCATGCGGCGCGGGATGGATCTCCCGGGCGACCGGCACATGACTCTGCGCGGCCACGACCAATTCATAAGCCACCACCTGCACCGCCGCCGCGATGTTCAGCGAGGAGAACTCAGGGTGCGCGGGTATGTTCACCAGCACCTGCGCCCTGCCCATCTCCTCGTTGGTCAGGCCGGACATCTCGGTGCCGAACAACAGCGCCACGGGGTGCGCGGCGGCCTGTTGCAACAGGGGCGGCATCGCCTCGCGCGGCGTCTTGACCTCGATGGAAATATCGCGCAAGCGCGCCGTCATCGCCACCGTATACACCACGCCGTGCAGGGCTTCATCGATCGAGCTGCAGACTACCGCATCGCGCAGCACATCATCGGCGCCCGCCGCCATCGCAACGGCCTGAGGATCGGGGAAAAGGCGCGGGTTGATCAGGTACAAGCGGCTCAAACCCATGGTCTTCATCGCGCGCGCGGCGGCACCGATGTTGCCCGGATGGGTGGTGTGGCTGAGCACGACCCGGATATTCGACAAAGGATTATGTTTATTCAAAGCGTAATTCCAACTAAAATGCGCGCTGAATTTCCCCAGCTCATTAAAAGGTCGTACAAAAAATGCACCCCATGCTCAACATCGCGGTGAAAGCCGCGCGTCGCGCCGGCAATCTGATCCACCGTTCCGCCGACAAGATCGACCACCTCACCATCACCAAAAAATCCCACGCCGATTTCGTCAGTGAAGTGGACCGTGCCGCCGAGCAAACCATCATACAGACCTTGCTGGACGCCTATCCGGACCATGCGATTCTAGCAGAAGAGAGCGGCGGCCAAGGCGAATCGGATTTTCTGTGGATCATCGATCCGCTGGATGGCACGACCAATTTCCTGCACGGCCTTCCGCAATACGCGGTGTCCATCGCGCTGCAGCACAAAGGCATCATCACCCAGGCCGTGGTATACGACCCGACCAAGAATGAGCTGTTCACCGCCACGCGCGGACGCGGCGCATTTCTCAACGACAAACGCCTGCGCGTCACCAAGCGGCTGCATCTGGCCGACAGCCTGATCGGCACCGGTTTTCCCTATACCCGGTTCGAACACATGGATGCCTACCTGGCCATCTTCAAGGACCTGATGCAACAGACCGCGGGACTGCGCCGTCCTGGTTCCGCAGCGCTGGACCTGGCCTGGACCGCAGCCGGGCGCTTCGACGGATTTTTCGAGACCGGGCTTAAGCCCTGGGATCTTGCCGCCGGCACGCTGCTGATCACCGAAGCGGGCGGTATGGTCAGCGACCTGCACGGTTCGGACACATTCCTCGAGACCGGCCATCTGTGCGCGGGCAATCCCAATATTCACCCGTTACTGCTGAAAGTGATGGCGCCGCACCTGAGCGACGCATTGAAGGGAAAATAGCGCGCTGCGCGCCAGGACTAGGCTTGGGATGGTTTGTGTACCGGGTATGCTGCGGTCGCATCACCGGCCGTTCCGAACCGGTAGGTATTCTTTCCTGCAGCCTTGGCGGTATACATGGCCTTGTCCGCCACGATCAGTAAAGTGCCTCCGGTGGTGGCATCTTCGGGATAGCGCGCGATGCCGATACTCGCCCCGATCTGTGCTGCATGGCCTTCCAGGTCGAAAGGCTGGGCGATCGACTCGACGATCTTGTTCGCCACCATTTCCACATCAACGCGTTCATGCGCCTCATTCAGCAGTATCGTGAATTCATCGCCACCGAGGCGGGCCAGGGTATCGCTCTCGCGCACGCACAGCCGCAAGCGTTCGGCCACCTGACCCAGCAGCACATCACCGATATGGTGACCCAGCGTATCGTTGACTTTCTTGAATCCGTCCAGATCGATGTACATCAGCGCAATGCTGCGCTGGTTGCGTTTCGCCAACGAGATCGCCTGCCCGAGCCGGTCGTAGAACAGACTGCGATTCGG
>JBBRDZ010000104.1:0-8974 GCA_038203435.1 Burkholderiales bacterium | reverse complement strand
AGGCTCGCATAATTCCGGGGGTTGAATGGCCGTATAATCGCGGCATTGTTGGGTGACTTTCGAGGGCGTAATGCTAGCACAATTGACCGCTTCAATTGCTTTACCCAAAACACCGAAGGCAGCTCACCTGTTGGTGCTGTTCCCCAAGAGCAAGACCATTCCGAACGATGTGCCGCGGCTGCATGTTGATCCGTCCGCCAGCCGTTGCGAGGGCTGGCTGGGCAGCGTCGCGAGCAATGTGACCGGCTTCGGCGTGGACTGGGGGCTGCACATGTTGCCGGCCGACAAGTGGGACTGACAATTCGCCGGGGCAAATCCCCGGACGGTTTTTGCAAACGAAACGGGATAAGGTGAGCAGTTATGGGTGCCCAGTGGAAAGTGAAACACAAGGAAATCGCAGCTAACGCCAAGGGACGGATTTTCGGCAAGCTGTCCAAGGAAATCATGATTGCGGCGCGGGCGGGTGCCGATCCGGACATGAATCCGCGCTTGCGTCTGGTGGTCGAACAAGCCAAGAAAGTATCCATGCCGCGTGAGACGCTGGAGCGCGCCATCAAGAAGGGTGCGGGTCTGCTGGACGAGGGAACCAGTCTGGAGCGGCTGACCTACGAGGGGTTTGCGCCGCATCGGGTGCCGGTGATCGTCGAGTGCCTGACGGACAACATCAACCGTACGCTGTCCAATATTCGGGTGCTGTTTCGCAAGGGGCAACTGGGTGCATCGGGTTCGGTCGCATGGGATTTCGACTATCAGGGGATGATAGAGGCGAATCCCGAGTCCGGCGCGGCTGATGCCGAACTGGCGGCCATCGAGGCCGGTGCCCAGGATTTCGAAGCCGCTGAAAATGGCGCTACCCTGTTCCTGACCGACGCGACCGACCTGGATGCGGTATGCCGTGCGTTGCCGACATACGGCTTTGCGGTACAGTCCGCGTTGTTGGGCTACCGGGCAAAGAATCCGCTGGCGCTGAATGAGGCCGAACGCGAAGAGGTGGTAGCATTTCTCGAAGCGATCGACGCGGATGATGACGTGCAGAACGTCTATGTGGGGCTGGCCGGTTGAATACCAAAAGACTGCGGCGAGATAACGATTCCCCGGCCTCCAGGTCGCTATCAGTGCCGAAGTGAAGCACGAAAAAAAAGTCAAGGACGGCAAGCGGGTGCTGAGCAAAGAGCGCTATATCGGTTGGGTGGAGCGATCATTTACCCTGGCTGATGGTGTCGCTGAAAATGCAGCACAGGCGAAGTACAACAACGGAGTGCTGGAACTGCAGTTGCCCAAGCGGATAAGCGCCAAAACCAAAAATCTCGCCATACGGTAGGCGGGCTTCCTCGTTCCAGTTTCCTCAGTGCGTTGCATGATCCTCTTCCGCGCCAACCGTGCAGGAGAGGGGCGTTTTTTTTGCGTATTGTGTTAACGCGCAGCCGGCGCATTGCCTCTCGTGAAACGGCAAGATTGCACTCGATTCATCCAGGCGGAAATGTTCAACGACTGAGCCGTACGGAATCGCGCATACCGGGCCATAGTATAATGTCAGCCTGGATGTATGGTCAGGACTGCAAACTTCCCGCAAGCACTGCACATCTTTGGTGAGTCGGCCGAACAACCTACAAGGCATGCATTCCGGTATGAGCCGAAAAGTCATCGTTCGCAACACAACCGTCGCTGATATCAGTCCGCTGATTGAGCTGCAAAAACGCGTCTATCCGACCATCCCGCACTGGCGCGAGGATCTGTTACAGCATCAGCTCGATTTGTTTCCGCAGGGCCAGTTCGTAGCCGAGATCGACGGTAAACTGGTAGGGGCTTCCAGCTCATTCGTGGTGTTGTGGGATGAATGGCAGATCGAGCATACCTGGAAGGAGATCACCGCCCGGGGCAGCTTCGACACCCATAATCTGCAGGGGCGTACGCTGTATGCTGCGGAAGTGTTCGTGCATCCGCACAAGCGCGGCACCGGGATCGGCCATGCGTTGTATCGCGAACGACGTATACTGTGCCGGCAACTGAATTTGAAACGCATCATGGCTTGCGGCCGCCTGCCCGGGTACCATCTGTATGCCGACCGGATATCCGCCGAACTGTATGCGCAGAAGGTCGTGTGGGGCGATATCCACGATCCGGTGCTCAGCTTCCAGTTGCGGGAGGAATTTCACTATTGCGGGATTGTCGGCGGCTACATCCCCGAAGATAGCGAGAGCCAGGGTTACGCGGCACTGATCGTGTGGCTCAATCCGCGTTATAACGAAAAATTGCCCAGCCGGATCGAACAGGGAGACCCTACGTGAAAGTCCGCATCGCCGCAGTGCAGTATCTGCTTCGTTCCATCAACGACTGGGACGGTTTTGAGAACCAGGTCCGCTTCATGCTCAAGGCGGCGGCGGAATACAAACCGAATTTCGTGATGCTGCCTGAAATATTCACCAGCCAGTTATTATCCTTCATGGATACCGACAATGACATCAAGGCGGCGGTGCGGCGCATGGATGAATATACGCCGCGCTACAAGGAGCTGATGGCCGAGATGGCCAGAAAATACAATTTTTATCTGATCGCCGGCAGCCATCCCAATCTGCGTGATGGCCTGCTCTATAACACCGCATTCATGTTTTCACCGCAAGGCGACATGTACATGCAGGACAAGATCCACCGCACCCGCTGGGAGCGCGACAAGTGGGATACCACCGCAGGAAGCAAGTTGCATTTGTTCCAGACCGACTATGGCGCGATCGCGATATTGCTTTGCTACGACATCGAGTTTCCGGAACTGTCGCGCATGGTTTGCGAGGCGGGTGCGGACATCCTGTTCGTGCCGTCCTCCACCGATGACCGTCAGGGTTTTTGGCGCGTGCGTTATTGCGCCCATGCGCGCGCCATCGAAAATCAGGTCTACGTCGCGATGACCAGTACTGTGGGCAATCTGGCGGTGGAGGGATTGAGCATGCACTACGGCCAGGCGAGCATCATGACGCCTTCCGACTTTCCGTTCTCGCGCGACGGTATCGCCGCAGAGGGCGTGATCAACATGGAGCAGGTCGTGGTCGCGGACGTCGATCTCGATGCGCTGACCCAGAACCGGATCAACGGCACCACCATCCCGTTGTACGACAAGATGCGACAGGTTTATCAGGATCCTGTAGAGATCGTATCCGCTCACTGCGGCCCGGCCAAGGCCTGAACCCCGCAATATGAAGCTATCGGTCTCTCAGGGGTCGCCACAAAGACGTTTTTCCATGCGAAACATTTTACTGGCGACATTGTGGACGATCATGCTGCCTGCCAGCGCGGTTGCAGCCACACCAGGCGAGGTTGAAGTCGGCGGCTATCTGCGCGCGGCGAAGCTGCAGGGTCTGTTCGGGGGGTCTAAAATGCTTTCCGAATTCAAAGGTCGGCCACTGATCATCAACGTGTGGGCCAGTTGGTGCGGGCCTTGCCGTGCAGAGATGGGTTCGTTGGAGCAGCTCTCCCGCCGTTATGGCGGCAAACAGTTCAATGTGATCGGCATATCGATCGACGATGACGGCAACGCGGCAGCAGCGTTCATCACCCGTTCAAAAGTCACCTTCGATAATTTTCTGGACAGCAAGGTGTTCCTGGAGAACATGCTGGGCGCCAGTTCGATACCGCTGACCATTTTGGTGGATTCCCGCGGCAAGGTGCTCGAAAAAATCCATGGCGCATATGAATGGGATAACCCGGAGGTCGTCGATGCGATCGGTGAAACGTTTCACCTCAAGCTGACGCATTAGCCGCGCCGGCGCATTTCAAAACCCGGCCAACCATAGCCTCAATCGGAGTCCGGCTTCGGTGGTATAGCCGACCTCGACGAAATGTATGCGGCCATCCGGCGCGACGATGAAACTGGCAGGCACCCCATGTACCCCCCAGGTCCGCGCGAGCGAACCATCAGGATCGATCAGCACCGGGAAATCGATGGCCTGTTCCCGCATATGTCGCGAAACTGCTTCTGTCCCGCCGCTCTGCATGGCGATGGTGACCACTTGCGGATGATCTTGCGCGATGGCTGCGATGCTGCCCTGCTCGGCGCGACAGATCGGGCACCAGCTAGCCCAGAAGTGCACCAGTACCGGCTGCTCCGGATGTGCGGGCAAGGTGTAGGGCAGGCCAGCGAGCGTGACGCCACTCAGGATCGGGGCGGAGCCGCTGGCCATGTCGCGCTGCTGCCACGCGCGGATTCCGGCCACCAACATCACCAACACGAGCACGTTCACTGCATAGCCGCGCCATTTTGTCTTGCGGGATTTGTTGCCGGTTACATCGGTCATGTTTGGAATAGGCCTTGTGTTACGGTCACCAAGTTGTCAGCGCGTGAGCGCATGCGCTGGATCACTCTATGGTATATCGATACTACAACGGTTGTTGCAAATTCTCCTGGGTGCTTATGGCAAGCACAAACGCCTCATCAAAATCTTTGAGGTATTATTTCATCAACACCCATAGCCGCAATTACAATAATAATGAAATACCTCAAAGCCGAATTTCCCATCGCCATCGCTGTCGCCC
The DNA here is from genome assembly GCA_038203435.1 of Burkholderiales bacterium. Classification (GTDB taxonomy): domain Bacteria; phylum Pseudomonadota; class Gammaproteobacteria; order Burkholderiales; family Gallionellaceae; genus Gallionella. The sequence goes on along the minus strand of JBBRDZ010000104.1, from coordinate 4,450 downwards.
TGCTGAGTCTGGGTATCGCGTTGGAACATGCTGCTACACAACATGGCGGTGCGCTGTTGTGGGCGCTGTTGCTGGTCTGCCTGGCTGCCATCATAGGCGTGGCATTCCGCATTGCCCACCACGCCGAAGTGCTGGCGATGCGATTGGGCGAACCCTATGGCACGCTGGTACTCACCATGGCGGCAGTATCGGTGGAAGTGGTGATCCTGGCGGTGCTGTTGAACGGAGCGCCGAACCCGACACTGGCGCGCAACACGGTGTTCGCCGCGGTCATGTTCGACATCAACGGCATCCTGGGTCTGGCCGCGATCGTCGGCGGGCTGAAACACGGCAGTTCCAAGTATAACGTGGATTCGTCCAACTCATTCATCGCCATGCTGATGGTTGCCATCGGTGTCGGTATGTTCATCCCGGATTTTGTGCCCGAAGCGAAATGGCAAATCTATTCAGTCTTCTCGATAGCCATCATGACGGTCATGTACCTGGCATTCCTTCGTTTGCAAACGGTGGAGCACCGGAAATTCTTCGAGTATTCCGCCGCTGCGGACGAAGAAGCGCACGATCAACTGCACAGCCCGAATTGGTTGCATGTGGCGGTGATGCTGGCCGCGATCATGCTGGTCGGCCTGCTCTCGGAAATATTGTCCGTGTTGCTGGATGCCGGGCTGAGCGGCAGCGGATTGCCGAGGTCGATACCGGCGGTACTGGTTGCATTGATCTCTGCCAGCCCCGAGATACTCACCGCACTCAAAGCGGCACAACAGGATCGCATGCAGACCACCGTCAACATCGCGCTTGGCGCATCGCTCGCCACCGTGTTGCTGACCCTGCCGGTGATCGAAGCGATCGCCCTGTTCAACGGAGAACGCATCGTGATGGCACTCACCCCCGTGCAGGCCGGGATGCTGCTGCTCACATTCCTGTCGGTGATGAACAATCTGCATGACGGCGAAACAAACGCGATCGAAGGCATCAGCCACTTTGTGTTGTTCGCCGCATTCATCGCGCTGGTGGCGCTCGGACTGATCTGAAGCCACGACTCAAGCCCATGGCGGCAGGCAATGCTGCAGCTGATCTTGCAGCAAGTATCAACATGCCGGTACTTTGAGTTACCGGCTTATTTTTTCAGCAGATCACGGATCTCCGCCAGCAGGCGTTCCTGCGGGGGCGTCACTGCGGGTGCGGCGGGAGCGGCTTCGGCCTTCTTCTTCATCGAGTTGATGCCCTTGACCACCACGAAAATAACCGCGGCAATGATCGTGAAATCGACGACTGTCTGTATGAATTTGCCATAGCTGACCAACACGGCTGGTGCGGTTGTGGTGGCATCCTGCAGGGTAAAGGCGAGTTTTGAGAAATCCACCCCGCCGATCAGCACACCGATGGGTGGCATGACCACGTCCGTCACAAAAGATGAAACGATCTTGCCGAATGCGGTGCCGATGATCACACCCACGGCCATGTCCACCACGTTACCCTTGACCGCAAACTCCTTGAACTCCTGAATCACACTCATACTGCACTCCCCCAACATTGATTATCAACGAACCTGCACATTCATCGCAGTTTGCGCTGCCGCTAACTGGCCGGCGGCGCGACCCGGATGATCTCGTCCAGCGTGGTGGTTCCCGCCGCTGCTTTCATAGCCCCGGAAATGCGCAGCGGTTTCATGCCCTCGCGGTGGGCGACTTCGCGTATGCGCGCCACATCGGTAGTTGCGGTGACCAGTTTGCGCAGTTCGGGAGAAAGCAGCAGGATCTCGTAGATACCGATACGCCCCGAGTAACCGGTCATCCGGCATTCGAGACAGCCTTGCTGATGCTGGAACTGGGCCGGTCGTCCGGTCTTCCATGGCGCAACCAGATCGTCCCATTGCTGGTTCTCGTCGGCGCGCAGCGGCTGTGGCTGTTTGCAGTGCGGGCACAGGGTGCGCACCAGCCGCTGTGCCATGATGCCGAGTACCGTGGCATTGATCATGAACGGCGCGACACCGAGATCGAGCAGACGGGTGATGGCCGACGGGGCGTCGTTGGTGTGCAGCGTGGACAACACCAGATGGCCGGTCAGCGCAGCCTGGATCGCCATGTCTGCGGTCTCCAGATCGCGGATCTCGCCGACCATGATGATGTCGGGGTCCTGGCGCATCAGTGCGCGCAATCCGTCGGCGAAGTTGAGGTCGATGCCGTGTTGTACCTGCATCTGGTTGAACGCGGGCTCGACCATCTCGATCGGGTCCTCTATCGTGCAGACGTTTACCTCGGACGTGGCCAGATGTTTGAGCGTGGAGTACAGCGTGGTGGTCTTGCCCGATCCGGTCGGGCCGGTGACGAGGATGATGCCGTTCGGCTGCGAGGTCATCTTGTCCCAGCGGGCGCGATCCTCGTCGGAAAAGCCGAGTTCGGCAAAGTCCCGCACCAGCACTTCCGGATCGAAGATGCGCATCACCAGTTTCTCGCCGAACGCAGTCGGCAGTGTCGACAGGCGCAGTTCGATTTCCTGGCCGTCGGCGGTACGCGTCTTGACGCGTCCGTCCTGCGGACGCCGTTTCTCGATGACGTCCATGCGTCCCAGCAGTTTGATGCGGCTGGTCATCGCGGTCATCACCGACATCGGGATCTGATAGACCTGATGCAGCACCCCGTCGATACGGAAACGCACCAGCCCGAGATTGCGCCGCGGCTCGATATGGATATCGGATGCGCGCTGCTCGAAAGCGTACTGCCACAGCCAGTCGACGATCGTGACGATATGCTGGTCATTGGCATCGAACTGTTGCTTGCTCTTGCCCAGTTCCACCAGTTGTTCGAACGATGCCTGCCCGGGTTTGTCCTGGCGTTTGTCCTGTGCCGCATTCTTCACCGAACGCGCCAGATTGTAGAACTCGATCAGGTAGCGGCTGATGTCCTCGGGCGGCGCTACGACACGGCGTATCTCCTTGCGCAGCGTGTGTTTGAGCACTTTTTCCCAGTCGCGCAGAAAGGGTTCGGAGGTGGCGATCACCACTTCGCCGGCGTTTACCTGCACCGGCAGGATGCCAAATCGCGTCGCATAGTCGTTGGACATGATGTCGGTGACGATGGAAAAATCGATCTTCAGCGGGTCGATGTGGAAATATTCGAGACCAACCAGTCCGGCAAGCCATTCGGTCAGGGCATCCTGGTGCAGCACCTTGTGCGGGGGCAGCAGCGATTTCCAGTTCTGTCCGGCTATGGTGGTGAGCGGGTGTGCATTCAGGCGTTGACCGCGACGCTCGGCGATCAGCGTATCCGCGACAGTCTGACTGACCATGCCGTCGGCAACCAGCATGCCGAGGATCTCCGGCAAGGTCAGTTTGTGTTCATGCGTGCTCAACTGCGCCATGTGCGTTCCCCGATTGGTGTGGCCGAACTATACTGGTATCGCGATACTTGCTCAACGGCAATCAGGCCAAGCGGGCACATGCTCTTGATTCAGGGTTTGAGCGCGGCGAAGATCTTTTTCGCCAGACTTCCGGTCGCTTTCAGCGGATCCGCGCGGATTGATTTTTCCTGTTCTGCCATCATCAGGAACAAGCCATCCATTGCCTTGCGTGTGATGTAGTCGTCCAGATGGGCGTCGCGTTCATCCAGCAAGCCGAGCTTGGCACCTTTGCCGGCAAACTGGTCATACTTGTTGGCCAACTGCACTTTTTGTATCGCCTTGCCGACGATGGGCTTGAACTTTTCGGTCAGCGCTGCTTCGGTGTGATTGCGGAAGTAGCGGGTGGCGGCATCATTGCTGCCGGTGAGTATGCCCTTTGCATCGGATACAGACATTTTTTTTATTGCGCCTACCAGCAGGTTTTTTGCTTCCGGCACCGCGGCTTCAGCTGCACGATTCATGGCCGTGATCAGTTCGTCGGAATATTTTTTCATGCCGATGCTGCGCATGGCCTTGTCGGCTTTGCGCAGACTGTCCGGCAACGGGATGCGCACCTTGTCGTTGCCGAGGAATCCGTCTTTTTTGGCAAGGCTGGATACAGCAGCCGTCGCGCCCTGGGTGAGCGCCTGCCTGAGACTGGCGATCTGTTCCTGCGTGCTGAACTGGGCAAGGCCGGACCCTGGAGGTGCGGCCGGGCCGGCGGTAGCCGGCTGACCCATTTCGTGGAGTTTGGTCTTCAGGCGGTCCAGATCGAGTGCGCAGGCCGGTGCACTCGACGCCAGCAGAACAACGATCAAGCCGCCACGGATCATTTTTTGCGCGGTGCGATCAGGTCGGTGATGTTACCTTCCGCCATCTCCGCAGCAAAGCCGAGCGTTTCGGACAGGGTCGGGTGCGGGTGTATGGTCAGCCCGATGTCTTCCATGTCTGCGCCCATCTCCAGTGCAAGCACCGCTTCGGCGATCAGTTCGCCGGCATTCACGCCGACGATGCCCGCGCCGAGGATGCGGCGTGTGATCGGGTCGAGCAGAATTTTGGTCGTTCCTTCTTC
>JBBRDZ010000103.1:0-8981 GCA_038203435.1 Burkholderiales bacterium | reverse complement strand
GATCTTGCCGATGTCGTGCAACGGCGAAAACAGGAAGATATGTTCCACCAGCTCGTCGTTGAGACGGTATTTCTTCGCCACCTCCCGCGCAATCAGGCGCGCAAAGTTGGACATCCGGTCCAGGTGGGCGCCGGTCTCGGCATCGCGGTGCAGCGTGATGTTCGCGGCGGTCTTGACGATCGCGTACAGACTGCGCGTCGTCGACATCTCGTGGATCACCAGCAGCGACAGCAGATGCCCGATCATGTCCAGATAATGCAGGGTGGTCTCGTTGAATACGTTCTTGCGCTGCGAGTTGAAAAACAGGAAACCGAAGAAGTCCCCGTTCAGGAACATCGGCATGGTGTAGCTGGATTTGTATTTCATCGCCGCGATACGGAGTGTGTGTTCGGCAGGTGCATTGCTGAATATATCCAGGTCGTTGACCACACGCGGGCGACCCACCTGCAGGATCGCCTGCATCGATTTCGAGTCGGCCAGCTTGGCCGCATACAGCACCAGCGGACTCAAGTCGTCGCCACTGTGCAGATAGGTCTTCAGCAGATCGGTCTTGGGATCGTAGATCGCCACCGAGATCCGGTTGATGAAATCGAAGCGCTGCCGCAACAAACCGTGGACATACTCGATCTTTTTCGGCAAAGGCAGTTTGCCGTTCAATGCGGCGAGTACGTCCTGATGTTCGAACATGTTTCAAAACCCTGTCTCGATGAACCGGATTGCAGTGTAGCCAAACCTGACCGCAGGTCAATGTATCGATGCAAAAAAACCCGGGTGCTACCCGGGTTTCTGTAGCGGTGCAATTTGAAAGTCAGTTAAGCGAAATTCTTCGCGACGAAATCCCAGTTCACCAGTTTACCAAGGAAAGTCTCGACGAATTTGGGTCGCATGTTGCGGTAGTCGATGTAATAGGCGTGCTCCCAGACATCCACGCACAGCAACGCCTTGTCGGCGGTGGTCAGCGGTGTGCCGGCCGCACCCATGTTGACGATGTCCAGCGAACCATCCGCCTTCTTCACCAGCCAGGTCCAGCCGGAACCGAAATTACCGGCGGCCGAAGTCTGGAACGCTTTGTTGAATTCGTCGGCGCTGCCCCACTTCTTGTTGATCGCATCGGCCAGTTTGCCGCCCGGTGTACCGCCGCCGTTCGGCTTCATGCAATTCCAGAAAAAGGTATGGTTGGAAACCTGGGCGGCGTTATTGTAGATACCGCCGGCAGGGGCTTTCCTGACGATGGCTTCCAGCTCGAGGCTTTCGTACTCGGTACCCTTGATCAGATTGTTCAGGTTGGTCACATAGGCCTGATGGTGCTTGGCATAGTGATACTCGAAAGTCTCCTTGGACATGTGCGGTTGTAGCGCGTCCATTGCATAGGGTAGTGCAGGTAGTTTGTGTTCCATTATTTTCTCCATATCTTATGAATCGGACGGATTGCAATTCTAGTCAATTGCCCAGCGACAAACAATGATAGTTGCGTTCATCTGCGCAAGCAGCATGACAAACCGCGCAGACAAAAAGTTCATTTCACTGCCGGAGCCTCCACCGCGGCAGCTTGACGCCGCGCGGCACGGAGGCGCAGGCGGTCGCTGAAGTGTTCCATCGCGACATAGAACGCCGGCGTGATATACAGCGTGAGCATCTGCGAGAACAACAGGCCGCCCACCACGGCGATACCCAGCGGCCGCCGCGCCTCGGAACCCATGCCGCTGCCCAGCGCGATCGGCAGCGTGCCGCAGATCGCGGCCAGTGTGGTCATCATGATCGGACGAAAACGTACCAGGCAGGCCTGAATGATCGCGTCGCGCGCCGAGATCTGCTGCTCACGCCGCATCATTACAGCGAAATCGACCATGATGATGCCGTTCTTCTTTACCAACCCCACCAGCAGGATCAAGCCGACGAAGCTGAAGATGTTGAGCTCCTGGCCGAACACGATCAGCGTCAGCAGCGCGCCGAACATCGCCAGCGGCAAGGCGGTGAGGATGGTGATCGGATGGATGAAATGCTCGTATAGTATCGCCAGCACCATGTAGATCACCAGCACGGTGATCAGCATCAGCATCGGCATGCCGACCAGTGCATCGCGGAAGGTCTGGGCATTGCCGGTGAAGCTGGCGGTGACGTCCGCCGGCAGACTGCTGCTCGCCAGCGTCTCGATACGGCCGGTGACATCGCCCAGCGAGGTACCCGGTGCCAGGTTGAAAGACAGGGTCACGGCCGGTAACTGGCCGTAATGACTCACCGACAACGGGCCCACGCCCGGCGCGATGTCGGCCACGGCGCGCAGCGGCACCATCTTGCCGTTGTTGGCCGGCACATAGAGCGCGTTGAGTGCGTCCATGTTCACCTGGTAGCGCGGCGCCAGTTCCATGATCACCTGGTACTCGTCGGTAGCACCGTAGATGGTACTGACCTGGCTGCCGCCGTAGGCCGCGTACAGGGTGCTCTGGATCTGTTCGGCAGTCACGCCCAGCGCAGCGGCGGTATCGCGCCGGATGGTGATGTCAACCTGCGGGTTGCTCAACTCCAGACTGCTGCTCACATCCTGTACGCCCGGCACTTCGCCGAGTTTGGGCTCGAACGCAGAGGCTGCCCGGTCCAGCGTGTCCAGGTCCGGTCCCTGCAGCACGTATTGATATTGGCCGCTACCGCCCAGGCTGCCGATGCGTATCGCCGGCGGATTCTGGAAATATACCTGCATCTCGCGCACTTCCACCACCGCCTTGCGCAATTGCTGCAGTACCTGCTCGGCACTGTCGCGACGTTCACCCGGCGGCTTGAGACGGATGAACATGCGCCCGATGTTGCCGCCGCTGGTGCCGCCTCCGCCCTGACCGGCACTGGACATCGCAGCGGCGATGTTGGGATTGTGCATCACGATGTTCGCGACCCGCGCCTGCAGCACCTGCAACTGGTCGAAGGTGACACCCTCGGGCGCCTTGGTATCGGCAATGATCTGGCCGGTGTCCTCGCTCGGGATGAATCCTTTGGGGACGACGCCGAACAGATACAGGCTCAGCACCAGGATCATCATGGCCGCGGCGAGCATGGTGCGCCAGTGGTCCACCGACCAGGTCAACGTAACGCCGTAGGCATCGCGTATGCGGTCGAAGCCGTCTTCCAGAAAATTGTAGAGCCGGCCGTGCCGTTCACTGTCCTTGAGAAAACGGCTGCTCAGCATCGGTGTCAGCGTCAGCGACACCACGCCGGAAATGAGTATGGCGAAGGTGACGGTAAGCGCGAACTCGCGGAACAAGCGGCCCACCAGACCGCTCATGAAGATGATCGGGATGAACACCGCCACCAGTGACAAGGTCATCGACACCACCGTGAAACCGATCTCGCGGGTACCGGTCAGCGCCGCCTGCATCGCAGGTTCGCCTTTCTCGCGATAGCGCACGATGTTCTCCAGCACCACGATCGCATCGTCAACGACGAAACCCACCGCGAGCGTGATCGCCATCAGCGACAGGTTGTCGAGACTGAAACCGAATACCTTCATCAGCGCGAAGGTACCGATCAGCGAAGTGGGCAGGGCCAGCGCGCTGATCAGTGTGGCGCGCGGATTGCGCAGGAACAGGAAGATCACGCCCACCACCAGCACGATCGCCAGTCCCAGCGTGAATTTCACCTCATGAATGGAACCGTTGATGAAATCGGCGCGGTCATACAGCAAGCGCAGTGTCGCGTCGCCGGGCGCCTGGCGGGTGAGTTCCGTCAATCGTTCGCGCACCATGCGCGACACTTCCACGGTGTTGGCGCCGGGCTGTCGTTTCACCGCCAGCACGATCGCCGGGCGCAGTCCTTTTTCCGCCGCGGTGTTGTCGAAGAAAGTGGTGATCTGCTTGTCCTGCTCGGTACTGTCCTTGGCTTCACCCACATCGGCAAGATGCACCGGTGCGCCGTTGCGAAAGGCGATCACCAGCCGATTGTAGGCGGCAGCGTCCTGTAATTGGCCGTTGGCCTGCACGGTGTAACTGCGCACGCTGCCGTTGAGTGTACCGGTGGGCAGATTGGAGTTGCCGCCCTGAATCGCCTGCTGCACCTGCGTCAGTGACAGGTTGCGCGCCGCCAGCGCATAGGGATTCATGTGCAGGCGCACCGCATATTTCTGCGAGCCGAACACCAGCACCTGGGCCACGCCGGGTATCGTCGATATCTGCTGCGCGACCTGGGTCTCGGCGTAATCGTCGAGACGGGTGAGCGGCAGTTGCTCGGCGGACAGCGCCAGATAGATGATGGCAAAGTCGGACGGGTTGACCTTGCGCAGACTGGGCGGCGACGGCATGTTGTCGGGCAAGCGGCGCACGCTTTGCGAGATCGCGGTCTGCACGTCCTGTGCGGCAGCATCGATGTTCCGGTCCAGGTCGAATTGCAGGGTGATGCGGGCGCTGCCGGTGGTGCTGGTCGAATCCATCGAGGTCACGCCGGGGATGGCGCTGAATTGCCGCTCCAGCGGGGTTGCCACTGCGGCAGCCATGGTCTGCGGGTCGGCACCGGGCAGATTCGCGGAGACACTGATGGTGGGGAAATCCACATTGGGCAGTTCGCTCACCGGCAGCGTGAAATAGGCCGCCATGCCGAACACGACCAGCGCCGACATGACCATGGTGGTCATCACCGGACGCTTGATGAAAACTGCAGAAATGTTCACGGCTGTTTGGCTGACTGCTTGTTGTCAGCGACATCAGCAGTAACGACCTTGACACCCGGACGCAGGTTGCGCGGCGCGCGGGTCACCACCGTCTCGCCCGCCTTCAGGCCGGAGGCGATCACCGCCATATCATCCACCTGCCTGTCCACCTGCACCGAACGGATCGCGGCACTGCCATTTTCAACGACATACACGAAGTTGCCATTCTGCCCGGTCTGTATCGCGGACTGCGGCACCACCACGGCATCAGACTGCATCGCAAACTGCGTGCGCACGCCGACAAACTGGCCCGGCCACAATTGTTCGTGTGCATTCGGGACGCGCGCCTTGAGCAACACCGTGCCGGTATCGGTGTTCACCGAGTTGTCGATGAACACCAGTTCACCCTGTCCGAGATCACCGCTGCCGTCCTCGTTGGTGATGAAGATGCGGATGCTGTGCTGTGTCTGGTATCGGCGCAGCTTGGACAAATGCTGTTGCGGAATACTGTATTGCACCAGGATGGGCTGCATCTGGTTGATCACCACCAGCGACGTGGTATCGCCCGGCGCCACCAGGTTGCCGGGCTTGGCACCGATACTGCCGGTGCGTCCGGCGATCGGCGCGCGGATATCGGTGTAAGCGAAATTGATCTCGGCCTGTTTCAATGCCGCCTGCGCCTGATCGGCCGCCGCGCGCGCGGTGTCATATTCCTGGGTGGTGACATATTCCTTGCCGGCCAACGGCGCCAGACGCTGTGCCTGCTGCTTCGCATATTCCGCTTCGGCGCGCGCCGCGTTCAACGCGGTTTGATACTGCGATGGATCGATACGGAACAACTGCTGGCCCTTGCTCACTGCCTGACCTTCCCTGAAATATACTTCCTGCAGCATGCCGCTCACCTGCGGACGGATCTGCACACTGTGCTCCGGCTGCACCTGCCCCACCACCTGTAGCGAAATGGGCATGGGTTGCACCTTCACTGCAGCTGTCTCCACCACCAGCGCAGTATCGGGACGTTTGCCCTTGGACTTGCCGCCATTCCCGGCGGTGCGCCATTCGACCAGCGCGACCAGCACGGCGATGATCACGACGATGGTGAACAGTGGAATGAGTTTTCGCTTCACGGTATCTCCCTCGTATGGTCGGGCGTTGCTTGCAGCACGATTGCATTCATCTTCAGGCCGCCCACCGCATGGCCCAGCGCGGTGCGCGCCGCTGCCCAATCCAGTCGCGCCTGCACCTGTTGCACGCGGGCATTCGCCAGCGTGTTCTGCGAAATCAACACATCCAGTATCGTTTCCAGTCCGCTCTTGTAGCGCGCGTTGGACACATCCGCCGCCAGCGTCGCGCTTTTCAATTGTGCGGCACTGCTGTCCAGCGTCGCCGCGGCGGTGAGCAGATTCTGGTAGGACTGCCACACCTGAAGTTCCACCTGGCTGCGCAGATCGTCGCTGTTGGTACGGGCACTATCCAAGCCCGCCTCGGCCTGACGGATCGCGGCGCGGTCGCCAAACCCGGCGAACAGCGGGATCTTGAGTGTGAGCAGCGCGCTGAATTGGGAACTGCTCCCGACATCCTGTACCCGGGTGCGTCCTGCATTCGCATCGAAGTTGAGCGTGGGCAATCCGCCGCCTTTGGTCGTGGTCACCTTTGCGGCGGCGGCCTGCTCCTGTGCCTTGGCCGCGAGCAACTCGGGACGCGCGTTGCGCGCATCACTCATCAGACTGGACACACTTTGTGCCGGCATTTGCCCGGGCTGGTCTTCCCATGCGGCAAGCGTCAGCGTGGTATCGGGTGATTCGCCGATCGCGCTCGCCAGCGCACCGCGTGCCGAAGCCAATTGTCCTTCAACCTGTTGTACCGCGAGCCGTGCACCGGCCAGCGCCGCCTCCGCCTTGTACACATCGCCGACGGTGGCGAGACCGGATGCCCTGCGATCCTGTGCGGCATCCAGATTGGTCTGCGCATCTTTCAAACTTTGACGATCCACTTCCACTACTTCCTGCAGACCCAGCACCTGATAGTAGGCCTGCTCCACCTGCAGGATCACATCCTGCAAAACCTGGTCCTGGGTCAGTTGTGCGGAGGCGAGTTGGAACTTGCCCTGCTCCAGCGTCCCGCTGCGTGCGCCGAAATCCCACAGCAGGTAACTCAGACTGACGCTGGCACCATAACGGGTCTGGATGTTGGCCGGTTGGCCGGAAAAATTCAGCGAGCGGTTGCGCTGCCCGGTCAATGTGGCATCGAGCTGCGGCCAGTATCCGGCGCGTGCCAGTTCGACACCCGCCTCGGATGCGCGGATCGCGGCCCAACCGGAACGGGTCTTGGTGTTGCGATGCAGCGCCAGGTCGGTGAGCTGCATCAGGGTCATGGCTTGTGTGTTGACTGTGGGATGATTATTTTCAGCAGCCATGCTGTCCGCACCCGCAGCCGTTACTGTGTTCAGCAGAGCAGCAACAAGCAACAGGGAACGAATCATGGATGCACTCATCTATTCAACAACGAAAAGGGATTCAGGGTGTAGCGCCTGGCGATTAGTTCGCCATGATCGGCAAACGCGCGCCTATCATACATTGCTGCCAGCGTGACTGTCCTGCTTCGTTTACATTCTGTAACAGTACAACACCGAACGTCTGCATTGCCGGAAATATTCATTGCGCTGCTATAACGCAATGTTTAGAGTGCTCGCCATGTTGATTCGGAGTTGCCGCTACCGGCACTTGTTGAAGTGTACATATGGACGCAGAAAACACCCATCAGGTATTCGACTGGCTGTGGACTTCCGGCCAACTGTCCAAGCAGGACATTGCGCGCCTGCCCGGACTCGGCATAGCCGCGGTCATCAACCTGGCGCTGCCGACCTCTTCCAACGCCCTGCCCGGCGAAGCCGAACTCATCACAAATCAGGGCATCACCTACATCCAGATCCCGGTGCCGTGGGAACATCCCGAGCTGCACCACTTGGCGCAATTCTTCGGCGCGCTCACGTTCCTCGAAGGACGCAAGGTCTGGGTGCATTGTGCGAAGAACATGCGCGTGTCGGCATTCGTCTATCTGTACCGGAAGTTGTGTCTGGCTCAGAGCGAAGAAGACTCCACCCATCCGATGCAGGAAGTGTGGACGCCGAATGAAACCTGGCAGGCATTCATCCGCGATGCGCTGAGCAACTTCAGCGATGCGCACGTTGTACATCCTGTGGCCCGATGATCAGAATGACTACTCCCATATTGCACACCGGCAAGCCCGAAACGCCGGCACAACTGGACGAATACTTCGACCTGCGCTGGCGCATCCTGCGCGCGCCATGGGATCGTCTGCGCGGAGCCGAAAAAGACGAATACGACGAGATCGCCGATCATGTCACGGTCAGGGATCAGCATGGCAAGCTGCTCGGCATCGGCCGCCTGCACTTCAACTCCGAGCAAGAGGCGCAGATTCGTTTCATGGCGACCGAGGAAGACTGCCGCGGCAAAGGTGTCGGCCGCGCGTTGATCGAAAGGCTGGAGGAGATCGCCCGGGCTCGGGGCGCCGAACGTATCGTGCTGAACGCCCGCGACAACGTGCTGGGTTTCTATCAACACTTCGGATACGTGGTCACCGGACCCGGCCCGACCCTGTTCGACAGGGTCAAGCATTCGAGAATGGAAAAGAATTTGCAGGATGGCAACTAACAGGCGGCTCATCGCCAGATTATTTCCGGCAACCTTGTTGTGCTAACCACCATAAGGAGAAATAAGGAAATGCGCTTTGCCGTCGTTGTCGAAAAAGTCGGAAACAACTATTCCGCCTATGCTCCGGATTTTCCCGGATGTATTGCCACAGGCAGCAGCATTAAGGAGGCGGAGCAAGAGATCAGTAAAGCGATCAAGTTTCATATCGATGGCCTGCGCGAAGACGGCTTGCCTGTTCCTGCTGCATCCAGTGCGGCTGAGTATCTGGAAATTGCGGCGTGATTGCTCGTTAAAAAATACAAGACCGTAGCCAACACCGGCTGGGAAAATCGGGCTTAGAATTTCTCCAATAACTGCTGTTTCTTCTTTTGGAACTCGTTTTCGGAGATTATTCCGTCTTTTCTAAGAGCTTGCAGTTCTCGCAACTTTTGAGACGTGGTCTCACCAGTTGCTGTTGGTGTACCAGCTACTGTGTTAGCTGGGGCTGGGGCTGTTTCCATCGCTTGCTGTGGAGCGGTATTAGTCTGAATAGAATCTCACTAGTGTCCGGTTAAAAACGACTCCATGACTCTGGAATCCTTATCTGATGCCGCATTTGGAGATTTTTATAGTGTCTCCGACTTGAACGGCGAACAGCACTTCGTGCAGTCTGGCAGCTTTCCTGCTGCTGGAGATTG
>JBBRDZ010000102.1:0-9210 GCA_038203435.1 Burkholderiales bacterium | reverse complement strand
CTCGCTGCAATACCTCAAGCGCCTGCCGCTGGAGCAGATCAAGATCGACCAGTCCTTCGTGCGCGACATCAGTACCGACACGAGCGATGCCGCCATCGTCAAGACCATCATCGCGATGACCGAGGCGCTGGGCTTGAACGTGATCGCCGAAGGCGTGGAAACCGAGGCGCAGTGCGCATTCCTCGACAAGCACGGCTGCCATGCATTCCAGGGATATCTGTTCGGCAAACCCGTTGCGATCGATCAGTTCGGGTGCCGCTAACATGCTGAATATCCTGTCACTGCAGACCGGGAGGGCATCAATACATAGCAGCACTGCCGGCGCGGGAGCAGAGTCATGAAACTGCTGACCACCACCCAGGTGACCATACGGATAGCAGTCATCATTGCGTCGCTGGAATTGCTGATCATGTTGTTGTTTAAATTCATACCCCACGAATCGGGCAGTTACATGGAGGCGGTACTTGATCCGGTATTGTTGGCATTGCTGTGTACCCCCGCGATCTATATGTGGGTAATCAAACCCTTTGTCGAGGCCCGTGATGCTGCGTTATTTAAATTCAATCAGCTGGCAATCACCGATCCATTGACGCAGCTGGCAAACCGGCGCCGCATATCCGTCTCGCTGCAGGAATTGGCAGCCTCCTGCATCAGACACAAGGATCATGGGGCGGTGCTATTGATAGACCTTGACGGGTTCAAACTGGTGAACGACAAACACGGTCATGCGGCGGGTGATGCCGTGCTGGTGGAGGTGAGCGAACGCCTGCGGACCATCGTTCGTACCGAAGATGTGATTGGCCGCCTGGGTGGGGATGAATTTGTCGTGTTGCTCAACCGGCTCGGGGTCACGGAAAGTATTGCGCGCGACAAAGCGATGCAGGTGGCTGACAAGCTGATCCGGCTGATCCGTGTCCCGGTGGATTTCCAGGGTGTTACGTTGCAGGTTGGCGCCAGTATCGGGATCCGCATTTTGGGCGATCAGGTTCTGGACGCGAATACCGCGATCAACGAGGCTGACGCCGCGATGTACCGCGCAAAAAAGACCGGGAATAAATGTGCCGTATTTTAAACGGATCAGGCGACCCTGAAATGGACGCGATGGGCCGGACACAGCAATGGCGAAAATGCAACGGTCAGCGGACTTCCGGTCAAGCGATCATACAGTCGGCTTGGTTTGTGTGTATCAACAGCTCGCGGCAACGCGGTCGATACGATCAATCAGCATCAGGGGCCTGACGGAATTCCATCGTTGCGGCGTAACGCGTCCAGCTCCGATTCGCTGAACCCTGCCGCGCGGCGCGCTTCCAGATTGAACGGCCCGCGCAACTGCGGTGCCTGGTATTCGCCGGCCAGGCGTGCATAGGTGGCGACCGGCTCCAGGCCGCGCTGTTCGCACAGCCAGTTGTACCAGCGGTTGCCGACCGCGACATGGCCTATCTCGTCGCGCAGGATGATGTCCAGTATCGCGGCGGCGGCCATGTCGCCGGCCTGCGCGAGTTTGGCGCGTACCTGCGGCGTGGCATCCAGCCCGCGCGCTTCCATGGTGCGCGGCACCAGCGCGATGCGCGCGAGGATGTCGTGCTGCGTCTTCGCGGCCATCTCCCACAGGCTGCCGTGTGCGGGAAAATCGCCGTAGGCATGCCCCTGTTCCTCTAAGTGTCCCGACAGCAATGTGTAGTGCAGTGCCTCTTCATCCGCCACCCGCAACCAGTCGGCATAATATTCGCGCGGCATATCGGCGTATCGCCAGAGCGCATCCAGTGCCAGGTTGATCGCGTTGAATTCGATATGTGCCAGCGCGTGGATCAGGATGGCGCGGCCTTCCGGCGTGATCATCGAGCGGCGTTTGACCAGGCGCGGCGCAACCAGTTCGGGGCGCGGCGGAAGGCCGGGGATGGTTGGTGGCGCGGTCAGTGCCGCATGGCTATCCAGTCCGAGCTGATCCGACCGCCAGGCTTGCGCCAGCAGGCGTACTCCGGCAGCCTTGCGCGCGGCGTCGCGTTCCGTGAGCCAGAACAGCGCGGCACGGCGCAACTCGGTTGGCGGGTTCAAATCGTTGTGGGCTGGCGAGACAGGCAAATTGATGCTCCTTGGTGTCGGGATGATAACAGGCTAAGCATACTGTTCGTGGTTGGGCTTATCAGCGCCGGGTCGATGTGGTCTAATTGGACATTCATCTACTGGAATCGGAATACCTCATCATGATCCGTGCTAAAAAATCCAACTTCGCCGCCGCCTTGCTGACTGTCCTGCTGTGTGCCGTGACCAGTGCATATGCGGCAGATTCTGCGGCTGCGATCAAACAGCGCATGGGCAGCGGCGACCCGGTTGCAGGCCAGACCGCGTCGATGTTTTGCCAGGGCTGTCACGGTGAGGTCGGGCTGAGCGTGGAAGACCTGATCCCCAACCTCGCCGGACAATACGCCGTCTACATCGCCAAGCAGCTGCGCAACTTCCAGTCGGGTGCGCGCACCCACGAGATCATGAGCGCGATGTCGAAAACCATCAGTGATGCCGAACTGGTCGATATCGCCGCGTATTTCTCCAGCCAGAACAAGATGCAGGGTAACGGCACCGGTGCCAATCCGGTCGCGAAGCAGCTGTTCACCAAGGGCGATGCGAGCAGGGGCATCCCGCCCTGCATGAGCTGTCACGGCAGCAACGGCAAGGGCCAGTCGCCAGGTGTCTCGACCTATCCGGTGATCGGCGGACAACACAAGGGTTATCTGCGCGCCCAGCTCAGCCATTGGCGCAGCGGCGAGCGCAGCAACAGCCCGGACGGCGTGATGAACAAGGTCGCCAAATCCCTCACCGATGCCGAGATCGAAGCACTGACGGATTACATTTCCGGATTGTAGTTGGTCGCCACTGCGTCAGGCTGCGGGTCTATCCGGGTCCGGCACGAACAATAGATATCGCGGTGCATTGGTTGTTTTACCTCTGGGTCTGCTTTGTCATTGCAGGGGTGATGTGGTTTAATCGCTTTCATGAAATTCCCATTTAGAAACGTCGCGCTGATCGGCAAACACAACGCGCCGGAAATCGCCGGGCCGTTGTTGCGTCTGGGCGCGTTCCTGACCTCGCGTGGTCTGACCGTGGTAGTGGACAGCCTGACCGCCGAGCACCTCAAGGACAGCCCCTATCAGGCGATGAGTCTGCCCGACATCGGTCGCGCTGTGGATCTGGCGATCGTGCTGGGCGGCGATGGCACCATGCTGAACATCGCGCGCACCCTGTCGTTGAATCAGATCCCGCTGGTCGGGGTGAATCAGGGACGGCTCGGATTTCTCACCGACCTCACGCTGGACAATATGCTGGACAGCATCGCGGCGATGCTGGACGGCAAGTTCGTCGTCGAACAGCGCCTGCTGCTGGCGGCGCGCGTGCTACGCGACGAGGTCGAGGTATACAACGGTCGCGCGTTCAACGAAGTGGTGGTGCACCGCAACAATACCAGCAGCATGATCGAGTTCGAGGTGCGCATTGACGGTGAATACCTCTACAACCAGCGCGCCGACGGCCTGATCGTTTCCACGCCCACCGGTTCCACCGCTTATGCGATGTCCGCCGGCGGCCCGATCCTGCATCCCAGTCTGGATGTGCTGGAACTGGTGCCGATCAGTCCGCATACGCTGAGTAACCGGCCCATCGTGGTGAAAGGCACCTCCGAGCTGGAGATCCTGGTACACCGCACCGGCGACATACAGTTGCGTTTCGACAGCCACACCAGCTACGAATTGCAGTTGCACGACAAGATCATCGTCTCGCGCCATCCCGAAACGGTCTGCCTGCTGCATCCGGCGGGCCACAGCTACTATCACACGCTGCGCGAAAAACTGCTCTGGAACCAGATGCTGTAAATGGCGCAACCTCCAGACAGATGTTGAAATATTTATCCATCCGCGATTTTGTCATCGTCTCCTCGCTGGAGCTGGATTTCTCCGCCGGTTTCACCGCGCTGACGGGTGAGACCGGCGCGGGCAAGTCCATCCTGATCGATGCGCTGTCGCTGGCACTCGGCGGGCGCGGCGATGCGACCATGGTGCGCAACGGTTGCGAGCGCACCGAGATCGCCGCCGAGTTCGACATCGTTGCCTTGCCGCTTGTCGGTGCATGGCTGCGCGAGCAGGAACTGGAAGGCGATGCGGATGCACTGCTGCTGCGCCGCGTGCTCGACAGCGGGGGGCGCTCGCGCGGTTTCATCAACGGGCGCAGCGCGACGCTGCAGCAGATGCGCGATGCAGGCGACCGGTTGCTGGATGTGCACGGGCAGCACGCCCACCAATCGCTGTTGCGCCCCGATGTGCAGCGCACCTTGCTGGATGGACATGCCGACATGGCGGGCATTGCGGCACAGGTCGCGGAACGGTATCGCGACTGGCAGAGCCTGCGCCGCCGCCGCATCGCGTTGAGCGAGAATGCCGACGCGGTGGCCGCCGAGCGAGAACTGTTGCAGCATCAACGCAACGAACTGGAGGGGCTGGGTTTCGACGCGGCGGTCTGGCAGGCCGTGCAGGAAGACTATGCGCGACTGTCGCATGCCGCGAGCCTGATCGAGACCGCGGCATTCGGCCTCGACACCCTGAGCGAGGCGGACAGCGCCTGTCTGACACAACTCAACGCGCTGCTGGCGCGCGTGCGCGAAGGCCTCACGCATGATGCCGGCCTCGGCGAAACATTGCGCATGCTGGAAAGTGCGCAGGCCGAAATGCAGGAGGCGGTGTATGCCCTGCGTCATTATCAGCAGCGTCTGGAGTCCGACCCGCAACGCTTGCGCGAGCAGGAACAGCGCATCCAGAGCGTGATGGATGCAGCGCGCAAATACCGCGTCGCACCGGAGCAACTGGACGAAGCGTTGCAGCGCATCATGGCGCGTCTGGCGGAGTTGGGCGGGGATGCCGATCTGGCCGAGTTGTCGCGGCAGGAACAAGCCGCACAGCAGGATTATCTGGTGCTGGCGCAAAAATTATCGGCAGCGCGCAAAAAGGCCGCTGTCAAGCTGGCGCGCGAGATCACTGCCGCGATGCAGACGCTGGCGATGCAGGGCGGCAGCTTCGCGGTGCTGTTGCAGCCTTTGCCGGAAGGCAATGCCTTTGGTCTGGAGAGCATCGAATTCCAGGTCGCCGCCAATCCCGGCGTGCCGGTACGCAGTCTGGCCAAGGTTGCCTCGGGCGGGGAATTGTCGCGCATCAGTCTGGCGATACAGGTCGCCACTTCGCGCGTGGCCAGCGTGCCGACGCTGATCTTCGACGAGGTGGATAGCGGCATCGGCGGGCGTGTCGCGGAGATCGTCGGGCAATTGCTGAAACAGCTGGGCAAGGAATATCAGGTGTTGTGCGTTACGCACCTGCCGCAGGTCGCGGCGGCAGCCGACCGGCAGTGGCAAGTGAGCAAGGCGGTGGACAACGGCGTCACGCTCAGTCGCATCACCGTGCTGGATGGCGCACAGCGCGTCGAGGAGATCGCGCGCATGCTGGGCGGCGTGACCATCACCGACACGACGCGCAAACATGCGGCCGAGATGCTGGGCGTGGCTGCATGAGGTATCATGCGGCGGCTTAGAACTTGGATATCGATTGGGAACTTCATGCGCATCAAGATCGTTTTTCTTTCCCTGTTGCTCGCTTCGTGCGACAACTTTTATATACCCCTGCTGACGCCATACAAGATGGACATACGCCAGGGCAACTTCGTGACGCCGGAGATGCGTGACAAGGTCAGGGTCGGCATGAGCAAGGCGCAGGTGCGCTATGTGCTGGGTACGCCGATGATCAACGATGTGTTCCATGACAATCGCTGGGATTATGTATATCGACTGGAACATCGCGGCAAAATAGTCACGGGGCAGAACCTGACGCTTTATTTCGAAGGCGACAATCTGGCGCGCATCGTCGACGGCGACAAGCCGGCCGGGGCCGCACCGGAAAATGCCGCAGCACAGGCAAAGGGGTAACACATGAGCCGAACCAAAATTGCCATCGCCGGCAGCAGCGGACGGATGGGACGCATCCTGCTGGAGAACGTGTTCCAGTCGGATGACCTGGTGTTGCACGCCGCGCTGGAGCACGGCAGCAGCACGCTGCTCGGGAGGGATGCCGGAGAGCTGTTCGGTGCGCCTTGCGGTGTGAAAGTCAGCGCGGACGTGGAAGCAGCATTGAAGGGCGCGGACGTGCTGATCGATTTCACCCGCCCGGAAGGCACGCTGCATCATCTCGATATCTGCCGCAAGCTCGGCGTGAACATGGTGATCGGCACGACCGGTTTCAACGCACAACAAAAGGCGCAACTCGGCGCGGCGGCGCAGCAGATCGGCATCGTGTTCGCGCCCAACATGAGCGTCGGCGTGAACCTTGTTTTTAAATTATTGGAAACCGCTGCGCGCGTGCTGGCGCAGGGTTACGACATCGAGATTATCGAGGCGCACCACCGCCACAAGGTGGATGCGCCGTCCGGCACCGCGCTGGGCATGGGCGAAGTGATCGCGAAAACGCTGGGGCGCGACCTGGCAAAATGTGCCGTGTACGGACGCGAGGGTGTCACCGGCGAGCGCGACCCGTCCACCATCGGTTTCGCGACGGTGCGCGGCGGCGACATCGTCGGCGATCACACCGTGCTGTTCGCCGGTATCGGCGAGCGCATCGAGATCACCCACAAGGCCAGCAGTCGTGCCACGTTTGCGCTGGGGGCGCTGCGTGCTGCGCGCTTTTTGAAGGCGAATCCGGCCGGCATGTACGACATGCAGGATGTGCTGGGATTGAAGTAGCCGCCTCTACACCCTTTGCATGATGCGGTAGTTCCCGGTGCTAAACGCCGGTGAAGCTAAACAAACAGCATCTTGATCCCGATCAGGATCAACACCGCCCCGCCGAAGATCTCAGCCTTGCTTTCCAGCCAGGTACCGCTGCGTTTGCCTATCTCGACGCCCACCCAGCTGAATGCGAAAGTCGTCACGCCGATGATCAGGCAGGCCAGCCAGGCATTGATGTCCAGCAGTGTCAGGCTGAAGCCTGCGGCCATTGCATCGATGCTGGTGGCGATGGCGAGCAACAGCATCATCTTGTTGGTGATCGCGGCGATGTCTTCTTCGATGCCTTCGTGCAGGCCTTCGTAGATCATCTTCGCGCCGATCAGCGCCAGCAATCCGAATGCGATCCAGTGCGCATAGGCATCCACCCAGCCCAACACCCCTTTGCCCCCGAGGTAACCGATGAAGGGCATCAAGGCCTGAAAAATGCCGAAGAACAGTCCCGCCTTCAGTCCCAGTCCGCGTACGTTCCCTTTGGAGCCGAGTCCGATGGAAACGGCAAAGGCGTCCATGCTAAGCGCGACCGCCAGGATAATTACTTCAAACATATCGGCTGTTTTCTGATCAACCCGGTTGCTGCACGTTTGCGTGGTGATGTTCGATCAGCTTGTCGATAAAGCTGCGCAGGAAGTGTAAAGATTGCACGCTGTGGAAGCGCTCGGTCTCCAGTCCGCGGCTGTACGCGATCACCGTGGGAAAACCCCGTACCTTGTGCCGTCCGGCGATGCGCATGTTTTCGTCGGCATCCACCTTCGCCAGCACGAACTTGCCGGCGTATTCCACCGCCAGCTTTTCCAGCATCGGCCCCAGCACCAGGCAGGGGCTGCACCAGTCCGCACCGATATCCAGCAACACCGGCACTTCATGAGAGCGCGCCACGACCAGCTCATCGAAATCGGCTTCTGTTACGTCGTAAGTATGTTTCATTGTTTTTGGATTGAGAATTACGATTTAATAGTGTTGTTTGTGATTAAAAAACTGGTTTCGCGGGATTGTGTTGAAGTTGGTAGCGTGTGAGGTAACGGGCTGGCTGGAAGCGGACGAAGGCCGCTGTAAGCCAGTCCCTGTTGACCGTAATGTTAGGGGTTGTCATTAATCCTCATAGCTGCAAAACAGACCTCCGTTGCCAGCTGGCGTGCCACATCTTGCGATATATCTCTGCTCAATAGTGTAGTGGATATTGGGAACTGTAACATCCTTACCACTTGTTTTTAACCCACCGACGCGCAGTACAATTGTTGACCAGTCAGATGGGCGCGGTGCGTCGTAAGAAACGAGTATGCACAACGCTCCCCGTGTGCTCCCCTCTTTTGATTTGATTACGATTGACGTGGTCGAATCAATTGTAGCGGCCGTTTGGCAGTCCTGTACCGTGGAAGGACGGAATATCTTTCCAGCTACCTCAAGAGTAGTGGCGATGGGCTCCAACTTTACCTCTTCAGTTGCGTCATAAGATGCATCGATGAGAACCCGAATTCGCAGAGGTTTGCCATCACGTTGTGACACGTCTGTCAGTTGGGCTGGAATTACTCTTGCCGACAGCAATAGATTTAACCCGGTAAGGCTGTCGTTATAAGTAAGGTACTGGGCGGCGTCCATTGACCATCCTCGTGTGGATTCAATGGTCGATACAACAACGGTTCTTGGTTCTGTGGCACAGCCCAATAGTCCCGCGCATACCAAACCCAGTGCAAATTTCATCGGATAAGTGGCGTGCATGCGCGTAAGACCCCTAACGATGAGCTGTGGGGCGCAAGCCGCAACGCGGCGCAGCGTCCCGCACGAGCGTATTGTTAGAGGGGATTATTCTTTGCATTTACTTCCCCGCTCTTAAGTTCTATTTCGTTTGCCAAGCGCAATCCTTTTTGAAAGGCATCTACCAATTCCTTTTTATCTACACCCTGCCAGTGTTCGTCATACGGATCATAAAACATTTTATGAACCAGATTATTACGAACGCGGTTAAAGGCTGAAATATCTCTTTGCTCTTCTTCGGTTATGGCTCCCAACACCAGCAATGTCTTGGAGGCGCTATTTAATGAAAACTCATTGGATACATCCCAAGCCTTTGGCCAGCCTTCGTAACTAGCACCAAGCAAAGATCGTTGGAGTAACAACAATTCTCTAAGCTTACACTCTATCCATCCGTGCAAGGTTTGAAGGGCTTCCAAGTAATAGCCAGCAGCAAAAGCCTTTTCTGCATAGTCAGGTGGAAATCCATTTATTCGAATGAACGCTGACATTATTCCTCTAACGAGGCTGTAGAAAAACTGGTTCATCGACATATTCACTGTGAATTTTCATTAGCCTAAGCTCATATCCAACTTGCCACAATGAAACAGAATTCTTGCGCGATAGTTAGTGAAGTTACGAAACCCACGGGCATTCGCCTTGATGAGTTG
>JBBRDZ010000101.1:0-9214 GCA_038203435.1 Burkholderiales bacterium | reverse complement strand
GAACCCGCTGCCCAGATATTGACTGGCATCGGAATAGATCACATCCGCACCGGCAGTACCGGTCAGAGTTTCAGCCTTCATTTGTGCGCCGGGGCTGGAATTGCGCGCAGTTGTCGGGTCGCCGCCACCGCCGTAGATGATATTGCCGCTCCGTCCCTGCTGTACCACGTTGAAAATATCGATCAGTACTACCGGCGCAAACAGCGTCGGCGGCGGACTCGTGGAGGGTGGAGAAAATATCGATGGTGGCGCCGGTATGACCACGATCACATTGGGGCTGGGCGGATCGGGGAAGGCATTGCTGTTGTCGGCAGGCATGCCATCCCGGATCATCTGCTGGATTACATTACTGCTTTCGGTATTTGTCGCTGCCAGTCCTTCCAATATCGGCTTGGGCAACTGTGGTGACTGGTCGGCTTCCTGCTGGTCGTTATTGCCACCAGCTTCCTTGATTTGCTTGTCCGCATCCGATTTGTCGAATGGCAGAAAACTAGACAGTGCCGGCAGCGAGTTGTCACCGATGTTGATCTTGCCAACCTCGTTCAACAGGCTGGCCAGGGATATTTTGGAGCCATCCGAAAACAAGATCACCGGCGGATGATCGCTCATCGCATCCATCGCGGCGTTGACCAGCACGATGCGCGCTCCCTTGTTCAGGAACAACATGAAGTCGACATCTATAACCTCGATGCGCGCCACATCAGCGCGTGCGACATCTAGCTTGAAGACATCTCCGTGAGCCTCGACTACGCTTACATTGTCTTTGTTCGGCGCTACAGCCATCGACTATCCTTCATCTGACACGACCAACATCATAATCACCCGCAATTTAGCTGCCGCACTGGCGCACTGTCAAACACTTTCATCAGGCGAGGGTACCCGTTCATCAGCGCGGCTCGCGAAACGCGTCGTAGGAAAAACGGTTGAGCGGGGACAGCACATATTGCAGTACGGTACGACGTCCGGTGACGATGTCGGCGGTGACCGGCATGCCGGGCATGATCGGGTTGTCGCGATAGGAAGCCGGGATGGTGTCGACTTCCAGCCCGACCCGGTAATAACGGTTGCCTCGTTCATCGCTCACCGTGTCGGCGCTGATTTCGGTCAGACGCCCGCGCAGGGTTCCATAGATGCCAAAATCATAAGCGCCGACCTTGATGTTTGCCGGCAGGTCGGAATGCAGTTCGGCGCGGTCATTCGGTCGCACCTGCGCTTCGATCACCACGCGTTCGTCGGTGGGCGTCAGCTCCATGATCGGTTCGCCGGCCTTCACCACCCCGCCTATGGTATTGATATAAATCCGGTTGACGATGCCGTTGACCGGGGTGCGTATATCGGTGCGTGTGACCCGGTCCGACTCGGCACGCAATCCTTCTTCAGCACTGTCGATATCCATCTGCACGGTGCTTAATTCGGCCCGCGCCTCCGAACGAAATCGTGCCGATGCTTCGCCGCGTTTCGCCTCCGCCTCATGTATCGCTGCGCGCAGTCTGGGCAAGGCCGATTCCGCTTCGCCGATCTGGGTCAGCAATCGCTGCACCCGGCCCTGCGCTTCCAGAACTTCCAGTTTTGAAGCGGCATTTTTGGCGACCAGTTCGGTGATGATGGATAGCTGGCGCCGGGCAATCTCCAATTCGGCCGACAAACTCTGCCTGCGGCTTTCCGATTCGGATATTTCGGCGGTCTTCTGGCGAACCTGCTCCTGGAACACTTCGGTCTCCTGGAGCAGTTTTTGTTGCCGTGCCACAAACAGCGCCTGCTCCGACCGCTGCGCTGACTCGTCATATCCCGAGCCCGGTTTGAAAGCGGGTCGTCCGCTTCCTTCCGCTTCAGCCTTGAGCCGCGCTGCACGTGCCTGCAGGGAAGCGATCTTGATCATGCGCTCGCCCAGCTGGGAATCAGCGCGGGTATCGCCGATCACCACCAGCAGATCACCCTTCTTGACCAAAGAGCCTTCGTGAACGACCAGAGAAGAGACGATGCCTCCTTCCAGATGTTGCACGATCTGTGCCTTGCCTGCCGGAACAACGCGACCTTCGGCATGCACCACACGATCAACCGGGGCCAGCGCCATCCATACCAAGCCCAGGGTCAGCACGGAAAATGCCGCAAAGATCATCAACCTTGGCCTGGGCAGTGAAGTCCCGGTAGCTTGTCGCTGATGCTCGGCCATGGTCAGGGAATGACGCGCTGCAACTCGATGACAACCCGGCCTTCAGGATCGTTCTCGTCGCGTTGGACATGACTGACCACTTTGCTGTCGATATCGGCTTTGGCGACACCCTTGCTGATCAGGTAATTCCGGATGGCCACAGCGCGAAAAAATGACAGCCGCTTGCCTTCACTGAAAGTTTCCGGCCCGGGCATCGCATTCAGTGTCGCCTTGACCCGCTTGCCGGATCCCGTGAATGGCGCGATAGCCTTGTCCAACACCTGTTCGGCATCGCTGTCCAGTTCGACCACGCCGGCTGGAAACCTGATGATGATGGACGAGCCTTGGTTCGAGGCAAGAGCGGATATCTTTTCTTTTACCGGCTGCGGGGATTTCTTGTCGGCGACATCGGTATGAACCTTGACCTGACCAGCTTGGGCCAATGCAATATCCAACGCCTTGCGGGCTTCCTGCAGGTCCTTTTTGACCTGCTCCAACTCCGCCTTGGTAGCCGGACACAAAGCCTCCATCTTGGATTGCGACACTTTGGACGAAAGATAGAACATCGCCAGTACAAAGATCACCATGACGAACACCAGCGTTAATACCAGATTACTCAACGCATCGACAAAGCCCGGCCAAAAATTTTGTTCCCTGGAGTTTTCCATAGCATTCCCGGCGATACGCTATTCAGCGCAACGCGACGATGCCCTCCTGTAATTTCCCCATGTTGCGCAGCATCTGCAAACTCGCAGTCGCTTCGGCGACCAGCAGTCGTGCCAACTCGGTGCGCGAGTTGTACTGGCGCTGGTATGCATCAAGCACATCCAGCAGTGAACGGTTGGCGGCGAATAATTGCTCGTTGAACGCCGCCAGCACGATGTCGTTGGATACCATTTCCTGCCTGACCCCGTCGATTCGTTCGTTTATGGCATGCAGTGCATTGAAGTTGACGCGCAGGGATTCTTCCAGCTTGCGCTGGATCTCCTGGGCGTGGTACTGGAATTCCATGCGTTTGGACTCGAGCGCTTTGGCCTGCATCATGTCCTGGCCGCCATTGAACAGGTTCCAGCTCAGCACCAGCATTGCGCGCTTGTCATCCTGAACCGGGTAGATCGTCGAGTTGGGTAACGGATCGCTGCCTGCGATCCCTCCCGCGTTGTAACTGCGTATCGCGGATAGTTCGAGGTCAAGCTTCGGCGCGTATTTCCCCTGTATGGCACGGCGTTCCTGCACGACCGAATCCATATCCCGCAACGCCACCTGCAGCTCAAAGTTGTTCTGGATCGCGGTCGCCATCGCCGTGTCGAAATCCAGGGGTAACAGCGGCAAGATGTTTTCCGGTACAGTGATCGAAGCCGGCACCACACCCGTCAGGCGCTTGAACTCGACCAGACCCGTTTCATAAGCGCCCCTGGCTTCGATCACGGCCGAGGTGGTATTGAGGACGCGGCCCTTGACGCGCTGCATATCAGCCTTGGTACCGCCACCTGCCTGCACGCGCGCGATCATGTAGTCCAGCAGCTTGTTCAGGTCAGCCTCGTATTTTTCTGCCAGTACCACCGACAAGCGCAACTGGATCAGCTTGAGAAAACTGACCAGCGTATCGTAGGCGACGCGTTCCTGTGTATTGCCAAGGTCATGCTGCGCCGCCTGCTGCAACAGATTCTGGCGCTGCCATTCAAAATAGGACGGCAGATCCGTCAGTGTCTGGCGGATGAACAACTGGCTGTCCGTACGGTGATGCGTGTCGTGCGCCTGCCGATCATAAAGTGGCAACTTGGTCAGCGAGGACGGGCTGGAAGATTCCATCCCGGTGTTGTAGCGCAATTCCATATGCGGCAGCAGCGGCCCGAGCGCCGCATCAGCCTGGTATTCGGTCGTGTTCAAATGTGCCGACGATGCGGCCACTTCATTGCTGTAATCCCGCGAAAGTGCTGCAGCATCGAGCAGCGTGAGATTTTTCACGCGCGTGAGGCCTGCATCCAGTTGCGACAAAAACCGGGTGGGTGGCAATTCGACCGTCGCTGACTGATTCATCTCGGCAAGCAATTTTGACCGTTGCTTCCCCAATGCGAACGGTGCGGCACTGGCCGCGTCCAATTCCGCCGCGCATGCGCAACCTGCCAGCAAACCGACCAGGCAGATGACTGACTGCAACTGTTTCAAATGCATCATGCGGAAACCGGCCGCTGCATCATTCTGGATAATGACATCATGATTCCGCCTTGGAATCCTTTGTGGAGGGATTGAGCTCACCCCGTTCATCGTCCTTGTTACGCAACGACTCCTGCACTTCGAAACGTAGATCCTGTGCTATCGATTCGCGCAGACTCCTGATCTCCTCGACCAGAACTTGACTGGCGATAACGCTGTTATCGAGCACCTTGGCGATCTTGTCCATGGAAAGATGCAGGTTGCCGAATTCTGCAGAGGCGCGTTTCGAGTCGATCAACTGGGCCGACATCTCGGCCTGGAACTGGCGATTCTTTTCGCTGTCCTGCAACATCTCGACCAAACCGGTCTTGAGTCCCCCGAAGGTCTGCGTGACAGCCTGCGACATCAAGCGCATGGCCTCCTGCTGATTGTTGGACGCCACCGATTGTTCGTTGAGGCGACTGCTGATGCCGACCAATAATGGCACCATTTGCGAGGACACCGGCTGCATTTCCAGCATGAACTTGCGCAACTGGGTGATCTCGTCGAGCATCCCCCTGTGGATCTCGTTCTCTTCATCGACCAGCGATGACAGGGTATTGCGTATCATGTCCTGCGATTCGCCTGCACTCAGCATGGTTTGTTGCATATGTTCGCGCTGCTGCAACAGGGCATCGGAAAAGCTGCCCAACTTCTGTGTCACAGCGGACATTGCCGGCAGCAAGGCTGCCTGGTTTGCGCTGTTGTCGGTCGCGGTACCCGCAAGTACTTTGATCTGCCCCATGAACTGCTCGGCGGTCTGTCGGGGCACGGAATTGGCCCGCAACAGGTTGTTGGTTTCATCCACACCTTCAACCTGCTTCAGCATGGCGGCACTCAATTCTCCCATGCGCTGCTCCAGCGCATCGAGCTTGTGCATCACGCGGACCTGCGCTTCCAGTCCCTGATGGAACAGGTTCTTCGCATCGCGCTGATGTCGGATCAGGTCATCGGAGCGGCGGTCCGGAAGATCCACAGCATCCTTTCTTTCCGCCCTGCCGGTGCGCCGGTCTTTGATGAGCTGGTTAACGGCAAGACGCAGATCGGTGAGGAACACCTCGGTGCAGCGCCGCACCGAGACCATGGTCAGGCCCAGACAGAGTGAACCCAGCAAACCGAACATCGAGGCGCTGAACGCCGTACCCATCCCCTTGAGCGGCTTGGTCAGGTCGCTGATCAGGGACATGAAGGACTTGTCGATATCCTGCATATCGGATGTCGCGAACCCGCCTATCATGTTGCCGATCTCGATCAGGGTTTGCAGGATACCGATGAAGGTTCCCATCAAACCGAGCGCCACCAGGAAGCCGACCAGGAACTGCGCCAATTCCTGGCGCGAATTCAGCGTGGTGTGCAGTGATCGCAGGCCGGCCTCGATGACTTCCACCGGGCGTCCGCCGACACCTTCGCTGGGATGGGTCAGATGGTCGCAAACCAGGCCGATGTCGGACTTGGACAATTCCGGATCCTGCAGCACATCGCTCATTTGCTCGCCCTGCTGCACGCGGTTGATGAACTGGTCTGCCTGCAGGGATTGGTGGCGGATCTTCCATATCAGTTGATGCATGATCACCACACCGATCAGCATCACGCCGAGTATGATCGCGTTCAGCGTGAAGTTGGTGTCGATGGCAAACATCACCAGTCGCTGAAAATACAAGCCGCCCGCCAGTAACACCATCAGAGGCAAGGTTGCGAGGATTTGATAACGCGCGAGGTTCTTCATGATAGCCGTCCTGCCATTCGATATGATTTCATGCTTGCCTACTCCAGATATTCCCTAGTCCGATTATTGCCAAGATTCTTCGTCGGTCTGATCGACTTGTGCGCCACTTTCGCCAGCGGATAAAAACTGCATCATCCACTGAAATCACCGCAAAAAAAAGCCCGCTCAAATTCAACAGCAGGCTGTTTTCATTTTATTTTCACTTCGCGGAGCCATTGCAGATTCATCAACGACCATATCCGTAAAATCAGTATGTCGCCGAGGTTGCACCTGTCAGGTGAACATGCCATTCCATGCGAATTATACTTCGAATTGAAATGGGACAAACACTGCACAGATATCCGCGAAATTTACTGGCGGCCGGTTTGACATGGCTGGACCGGTAACGGACTGTTTTACCTCCGGATATCACGTCATCCACGCGCAGGTCTCGCGTCGTGAGGTAATATACCTGCCAGAAGATTATTTGCACCGATGCGGAAGAAATCCTTGCATGTTGCGCCCCGCCTCACCACGACCACATTCCAGGCATTCCGCCCTCTGGCTGATGCTGTGCAACGTTTTGCTCAGCCAAGCGGCACTGGCGGCACCACCTGCACTGGAGTTGCCGATACGCTGCCAGCTTGGTCTGGACTGCTTCATCCAGAATTATTTCGACCACGATCCGGCCTCAGGATGGCGTGATTACAGTTGCGGCCAGCTCTCTTATGACGGGCACACCGGTACTGATTTTCGTTTGCCGGGTATGGCGGCGATGCGTCAAGGCGTGGATGTGCTGGCGGCGGCGGATGGCATAGTGGCAGGTTTGCGCGACGGGGAACCGGACATTCCGGTGTTGATGCGTGCCGGCCAACCGGATTCAGGAAAACATGCTGCAGGCAACGGGGTGCGCATCGACCACGGCGATGGCTGGGAGACACAGTACAGCCACATGATGAAAGGTTCCATCACTGTACGTTCCGGCCAGATCATTCATGCTGGCGATCGCCTGGGCAGGGTCGGTTTGTCCGGCAATACCGAATTCCCGCACGTCGATTTCAGCGTCATGCACAACGGTCAGCCGGTAGACCCGTTCTCTCCTGACAACGCTCAAGACTGTGGCGCGAGCGCAGCTTCGCTATGGAAGCCGACATTGCTGGACAGTTTGCGCTATGTTCCCACCGGCATTCTGCAATCCGGTTGGTCCGGCGAAGTGCCAGTTCGGAACAAGCTACACGATGGCGAATATAAAGCAGCCGGCAGCGATTCCGCTGCACTGGTTTTCTGGATTGAATTGTTCGGCGTTCAAGCAGGTGACCGGCAATCGTTCGAGATATTTGGACCGCAAGGCGTGCTTTTGCTCAACAGCGGGTCTGTCATCCCCGGCTACAAGGCAGTCTGGTTCACCTATGCCGGCAAACCCGGCAAGGGTAAAGCCTGGGCAACCGGCACCTATCGTGCCAGATACCGCCTGACAAGGAACGGCAAGGCGATCATTGAGGCCGAGCGGGATATGGAAGTTCACTGAAATTCGAGGCTATGCCGGCTGTCGTTCCGCACTTCGTCCCATTTCTTCAACCATAGCCCGCAATTGTTCTTCCACACGAGCAAATAAATCTGCCCAGTCACCGCTCTTCCTTTGCCTGAACAAGCGCATGCTCGGATACCATGGGCTGTTTTCGCCAGTGCCACCCCAAAGCCAGTATGGACGGCTGCCCAGCAGCAGCCATACCGGACACCCCATGGCACCGGCCAAATGTGCGGTCGCGCTATCGGTCATGATGACCAGATCCAGCATCTCCAGCGCTGCGGCAGTACACTCGAAATCCAGCAACAACGGCGACAAATCGGTCACCATGGACTGCAAACCCAGCTGTTTCAACTGTTCGTGGGGAAGCCCTTTTTGCAAACTGAACAGATGCACACCGGGGATTGCAGCGAAACGTAAAAAATTCTCCAGTTCGACGGCACGGTAGGCATTGCCTTTGAAGGTGACGCTCCCCGACCACACGATGCCCACCTTGAGCTGTCCCGGCTGCCTTTTAAGCAAATTGTCAAACATGGCATGACCGGCCGGATCAGCCTGCAGATAAGGTTGTCGTGGTATGGCTGCCGCGTCGGGCACGAACAACCCCGGCAGGCTCATCATGGTCAGCTGGAAATCATAGGGCTCGGGCGGGACCGTCCCCTTGGCAAATATGGCATCTACCCAACCCTGCTTGCCCAGCAGTCGCATCACTTCTGGCTGGCACTCCAGCAGCACGCGCCCGCCCAGCGCCTTCACTTGCGGCAGAAAGCGCGCGGCCAACAGAGTGTCGCCGAAGCCCTGCTCCGAGATCAACAGCAATGTCTTTCCCGCAAACGATCCGCCTTCCCAACGCTTACCCTTGCGCGGATACCGGCCCGCCTCCTTCAGTTTCCAGCGCGATTCATAATCGCACCAGCCCTCCGCGTAACGGCCGAGCGCCAGCAGGGATTGCGAGCGGTCCCAACGGGCGTTGTGCTGTTCCGCCGATATTTCCAGCAGGCTGTCGTATCGCAGCACCGCTTCCGCGTGGCGACCCGCACCGCGCAAAGCGACCCCGAGGTTCTGCAGAACCAGCAGGGAATCCTTGTTCATCGCGAGCGCCAGTTCATGGCAGGCGATCGCTTCTTCGCAACGGTCGAGGTCGTTCAGGGTATTGCCCAGATTGGTATATAAACCCGCGTCTGATTGCCCGCCGCAATCCAGCGCGCGCCGGTAGCACGCCTCTGCCGCCTCGGCATGTTTGGCTTCGCGCAGGAAAATGCCCATGTTGTTCCATAGCGACGGATCCAGCGGGTTGAGTTGCAATGCACTGCGCATCAATGACTGCGCACCCTGCTGATTGCCACTGTTGAAGCGTTGCGTGGCACGATCGCGCAATTGCCTGGCCTGTTGCACCGACTCTTCTGCGACCGCACCCCGCACCGGTTTGTTCTGTAGCAGCGCGTCCAACGCTTGCTGCACCGCAGCGAACACGCTGCCCCAGTCATTCGGCTCAGGCTGGCGGAACAAACGCATTCCGGGATACCAGGGCGTGTCTTCGCGGCCCAACATCCAGCGCCAGTCCGGCGCATAGGGCAGCAACAGCCAGGTTGGCCGGCCGAGTGCACCGGCCAGATGCGCAGCCGCGGTATCC
>JBBRDZ010000100.1:0-9225 GCA_038203435.1 Burkholderiales bacterium | reverse complement strand
GAATCGCCACCCGTTTTCCGCTACGGCGCAATTCGCCTTTGCCGATCGGCAGGGACTTCATCGCGGCGCTGACCGGCACGCCCGGTCCGGTGCCGCGCGGATAGCGCACCGCACTCGGCGTGTCCAGCTGCATCGCGGTATACAACATCTGTCTGCATTCGTTCTCGTCGGCCGGGGCCATCACCGTCATGTTCGGGATGCAGCGCAAATAGGTAAGATCGAAGCTGCCGGCATGGGTCGCCCCGTCGGCGCCGACCAGCCCGCCGCGATCGATGGCCAGCACCACCGGCAGCTTCTGTATTGCGATGTCGTGGATCAACTGGTCGTAAGCGCGCTGCAAAAAGGTCGAGTAGATCGCCACCACCGGCTTGTAACCAGCACACGCCAAACCGGCTGCAAAGGTCAGGGCGTGTTGTTCGGCGATGCCCACGTCAAAATAGCGCTGCGGAAAACGCGCCGCGAATTCCGCCAGACCCGAGCCTTCGCTCATTGCCGGCGTGATGCCCACCAGACGATCGTCCTGTGCCGCCATATCGCACAGCCACTGGCCGAACACCTGCGTGTAAGCCGGCTTGGGCATTATCCCGTCGACATTGCCCTGGGCCGGTTTGGGAACGATGCCCTGGGTGCGGTCAAACTTGCTCACACCGTGATACAGCAGACAATCCTCTTCGGCGAGCGCATAACCCTTACCCTTTTGCGTGACGATATGCAGGAACTGCGGGCCGCTCAACTTGCGGATGTTGCCCAGCGTATCGAGCAGCACATTCAGGTCGTGTCCGTCGATCGGCCCGATGTAATTGAAACCGAATTCCTCGAACAGGGTGCCGGGGATCACCATACCCTTGAAGTGTTCCTCGGCGCGCTTGGCGAATTCGAGTACCGGCGGCATGCCTTTCAGAACCTTTTCGCTACCGCGCCGCATCGCCGCATAAAAGCGTCCCGACATCAGCCTGGCCAGATAATTGTTGAGCGCACCGACCGGACGCGAGATCGACATGTCGTTGTCATTGAGGATGACCAGCAGATTCGCATCCATTGCACCGGCATTGTTCAGCGCTTCGAAAGCCATGCCGCCGCTCATCGCACCGTCGCCGATGACCGCCACGGCGCGCCGTTCGGAACCCTGCAATTGCGCCGCCACCGCCATGCCCAGCGCCGCCGAGATCGAGGTGCTGGAATGCCCGGTGCCGAAAGTGTCGTAGGGACTTTCGTCACGCTTGGGGAAGCCGGAGATGCCGCCCGCCATGCGCAGCTTGCTCATCGCCTCACGCCGCCCGGTCAGGATCTTGTGCGTGTAGGTCTGATGCCCCACGTCCCACACCAGTTTATCCTCCGGTGTATCGTAGATATAGTGCAGTGCAATGGTCAGCTCGACCGTGCCCAGGTTGGAAGACAGATGTCCGCCGGTCTTGCTGACCGACTCGACCAGAAATTCGCGCAACTCGCCTGCCAACTGGGGCAGTTGTTCACGGGTCAGCGCGCGCAACTGGTCGGGACTGTTGATGGTTTCAAGCAGTTTGTACATCAGAACCTTCGCAATACGATAAAGTCTGCCAATTCGCGCAGTCGCAGTGCGGAATCACCAAATTCCGCCAGCGCCTCCAAAGCCTCGCGGTGCAAACGACCGGCCATCTCTTTTGCATCCTGTATGCCGAGCAGGCTGACGTAAGTGGGCTTGCCGTTATCCGCATCCTTACCCGCCGTCTTTCCCAGCGTGACGGTATCCGCTTCGCAGTCCAGCACATCGTCCACCACCTGGAACGCCAGGCCGATCAGTTTTGCGAAATGATCCAGTTTATCCAATTGTCCCACTGTTACCGTGCCACAGTGGGCACCCAGCAGCACTGCCGCGCGGATCAAAGCGCCGGTCTTGTGGATGTGCATGAATTCCAGTTCGGGGAGCGTCAGCGACCTGCCCACGCTGGCGAGATCGATCGCCTGCCCGCCCGCCATGCCGCGCGATCCCGTAGCGGTGGCGAGCAATCTGACCATGTCCAGCTGGCGCTGTGCGTCATCGCTCAGACGATGCTCGACAAGCAGTTGGAACGCCAGCGTTTGCAGACTGTCGCCGACCAGCAGTGCGGTGGCCTCGTCATATTGCACATGGCAGGTCGGCTTGCCGCGGCGCAACACATCGTTGTCCATGCACGGCATGTCGTCATGCACCAGCGAATAGGCGTGGATCAGTTCCACCGCCGCCGCCGCAATGTCCATGCGCGATGCATCCGCTCCGGCCAACTCGCCGGCAGCGAATACCAGCAACGGTCGCACGCGTTTCCCACCTTCCAGCACCGCATAACGCATCGCTTCATGCAGCCGTTGCGGTGCGACTTCCGCGCGCGGCAACAATACGTGCAACACTTCCTCGAAACGCGACTGCTGCGTGCCGACCCAACCCTGGAAATTGACGGTCATATTAATTGTTTTGCGCGGCATCACCATTGGCGGAAAAATCTTTCAGCATGCCCTCTTCCAGGATGCGCACCTGCTGCTGCGCATCTTCGAGACGCGTGCGGCAGAACGCCAGCAATTCCGCACCGCGCTTGTAAGCGGCCAGCGAATCTTCCAGAGACAGCTTGCCCGCCTCCATGTCGGCGACGATCTGCTCCAGTTCGGCCATGGCCGACTCGAAGCCCGCAGTATTTTTTGATTTGCCAGCCATTCGAACCTCTGCTTGTATATGACGTTTATTGATTCAAATCCGTGAACGGGATCAAGTCGCGTGAGAAAATTCATTGCGCGGCTTCAGTCGTGCAAGCCGGCCAAAAAATATTGAGCGCCACCGTATCGAGCGGAGTTTGAGTTTATAGTAGCGCCCTTGCGTCAGGCCCGCATTTTACCCAACACAATCCGACTCAGCCAATTTTTGTTGCCCCACCAATTAATTTCGGGGACAATCCCCGACTCCCCGCATCACAATTGAAACCAGGGCATGTCCGATATCGCCAACAGCAATCATCTTACCCGAGTCCCGATGCAACCACCGCTCGGCTGGTACTTCGACCCCGGAGCACTGGAAATCGAACAACGACTGTTGTTCGCGCAAGGGCCGAATTACGTCGGTCATGAACTGATGGTGCCGAATACCGGCGATTATCATGTGCTCGATTCCGCGGCGCAGATATTGGTTCGCAACCAGAACGGCGTGGAATTGCTCAGCAACATCTGCCGGCACCGTCAGGCCGTCATGCTGCAAGGACGCGGCAACGCCAAGCACATCGTCTGCCCGTTGCACCGCTGGACCTACCAGACAGATGGCGAACTGCTCGGCGCACCGCACTTTCCTCAGAACCCATGCCTGAACCTGAACAAATCGCCTTTGCAAAACTGGAACGGACTGCTGTTTTCCGGGAAACGTGACGTCGCCGCGGATCTCGCCAAAGTCGGCGTGATGCAGGATCTCGATTTCTCGGGCTATATGCTGGATCGCGTCGAAGTCGACGAATACGCATTCAACTGGAAGACCTTCATCGAAGTCTATCTGGAAGATTACCACGTCGGGCCCTTCCACCCCGGGTTAGGTAACTTCGTCGATTGCGACAACCTGAAGTGGGAGTTCGGCGAACAGTACAGCGTGCAGACCGTCGGCATCCGCAACGGTCTGCGCAAGACCGGCAGCGAGGTGTACGGCAAGTGGCATGAACAGGTGCTGCGCTATCACGGTGACCAACTGCCAAAATACGGCGCGATCTGGCTCACCTATTTCCCCAACATCATGGTCGAGTGGTACCCGGGCACGCTGGTGGTCAGCACCATCGTGCCGCGCGGCACGGAGGCCTGCACCAACATCGTCGAGTTCTATTATCTCGAGGACATCGTGCTGTTCGAGCGGGAATACGTCGAAGCGGAACAGCAAGCCTATCGCGAAACCGCGCTGGAAGACGACTTCATCTGCCTGCGCATGCATCAGGGACGCAAGTCGCTGTATCAGCGCGGCATCGAGGAACACGGCCCGTATCAATCGCCCACCGAAGACGGCCTGCTGCACTTCCACGAGTATCTGCGCCGCAATCTGGCATCACACCTCTGATTAACGCCACAAGCATGACAAAAAAAACCGGCCCTCTGTGGATGCTGGTCGCCGGACTGATGTTTGGCAGCATGGCCGTGTTCGTCAAACTGGGCGCACCCTACTTTTCCAATATTGAACTGGTGTTCTACCGTTCGTTCTTTGGACTGTTGCTGGTCTTTGCCATCATGCGAACACAACGCGTCAGCCTGGTCACGCAACATTGGCTCCCCCACCTTTGGCGCGGCATTTCCGGAACGGTCGCACTCGGCTTGTTCTTCTATTGCATCACCGTGCTCCCGCTCGCTACTGCCGTCACGCTCAACTACACCTCACCGCTGTTCCTCACCCTGTTTATGTTGATCGTGTACAAGGACAAATTCAACCTGCCGATGACTGCCTCGATAGGACTGGGTTTCTGCGGCGTGGTGCTGCTGTTGCACCCGACCATGCAACGCGAACAAGTGCTGTCCGGCCTGCTTGGACTGGCATCAGGATTCCTCGCCGGGATCGCCTACATCAACGTCAAACAGCTCGGCATCCTGGGTGAACCGGCGCTGCGCACCGTGTTCTATTTCACCCTGATCGCTTCGGTCAGCAGCGGCGTATGGATGTTGTTCGGCACAGTGCATGCGATCACCCCGCATGTCGTCCCCATCCTGCTCGGACTGGGCAGTACCGCGACAATTGCACAACTTGCAATGACACATGCTTACCGCACCGGCAACACGCTGGTGGTCGGAAGCCTGGCATACAGCACCATCGTGTTTGCCAGCCTGTTCGGCTTGTTGCTGTGGGATGAGTTACTGCCCCTGGTCAGCTGGGTGGGCATGGCCCTCATCATCGCAGGCGGTGTGCTAAGCTTATGGCTGACACCCCAACACCCGTCTCCAGAACAATAAATCAAGGAGCAGCAATAATGATCACCATCGAACAAACCGAAAACCTCGTCAACGTCGCAGTCCTTGGTGAATTCACCATCGCCGACTTCAAGTCTTTCGAAGAACAGTCCTTGTACAAACTCAAATCACCCGGCGCTGTCAATCTGCTGTTCGACCTGCGCGCCATGGTCAGCTACACCATCGACGTGGCCTGGGAAGAGATCAAGTTCTTCCGCCGCGAACACAACCACGACTTCAGCAAGATCGCCGTGGTCACCGACAATCAATGGATCGCCTGGCAAGCCTGGTTGTCGCGCATCTTCGTGGATGCGGATATATGCGTGTTTACGGACTACGAGGAAGCGAAGACTTGGGTTCAGTCTTGAAAGGAATTTAGCTATTTTGGCGTGGTTGGGTCAGAGGTGTACTTGCACTAACTAGAGCAAAGCCTCCCGATTGATTATCGCCCAATAAACAATGGACTGATTACCGACATGAGCCAAGTTACACACCTCGACTTTCCGAGATATACACCGCAATCGGTGTCTACTTTACGTTAGCCCTGCTATGTCCGAGAACCACTTTTCTCCTCGCGAAGCAGAAGAAAGGTTCGAGTCCACCGACTCGGATGAGGAGCTTCTTTCCTATCTCGAAGAGCTTGCGCCGCAGATCGGTTGGGTTGTCATCTACTTCAACTCGCTGGAAGATGGCGTTTCGCAATGCATTCGAGAAGCCATGCTTCACGACCCATACCAAGACGAGCGAATGGATGTCTTTCTGGCCGAAATGATGTTCGCGGCCAAGTGTCGCTCGCTGATGCATCTGTATGGGCAGATGATCGAGTCAGCTGCCGTCAACTTCACGCAAGTCGATCTGAATCAGCTTGAGGAAACACTTGTAGAGTGTTCCAGGCGTCGGAACGAGTATGCTCACGCAGACTGGATCGGACTGAAGAAGGGTGCCTACGTTCGAGTCAAGACTCAGTCCAAGAAGCGCGGCATCACCCACAGATACAAAAGGTTCGAGCTTTCACAGGTCGAAGCCGACGTAAGCTTTATCAATAGTGCGCGTCATGCACTCGAAGAATTCAACGAGCGAATCACGGATCAACTTTGGGGGAGAGAGTCC
Organism: Burkholderiales bacterium; assembly: GCA_038203435.1. Taxonomy (GTDB): domain Bacteria; phylum Pseudomonadota; class Gammaproteobacteria; order Burkholderiales; family Gallionellaceae; genus Gallionella. The sequence goes on along the minus strand of JBBRDZ010000100.1, from coordinate 3,204 downwards.
GCATGAGCGCACACAGGGCTAACCCTGCATTCAAGAGGGACGCCGCGCAGAAGCGCGTCGCCCCTTAATTTTACTACAAGGGCTTCCCCGTCTTGGCAACTGACGTTCTGTTCTGTTTTTTCTTTACCGTTTCATTCCTGTTCGTAATCACTTGTGACACTTCCAGTTGCGATGCGAGAAGGTGAAGGACTGCTAAACTACAACCGGTCATGTTGGGCATCTGCCCGGACCCTGATGAAAGACGCACGCGGGGGCCTCATTCGTTAGCCGGGAGTGACATCCTCCCCTAAAATTAACCAGGCTCTCCCCGCGCGGGTCCAACCCGCTTCACATCAACGCTGGCATAACCAGCCACTTGCACGGCTTTATCGTGCTTAGTGGAATGGCTAGTTGTCCCATCAGTCCAGACGTGATTCTTTTCCTCCTTTTTTGCAGGCGGTTTTGATTTTGATTTCTCAGACTTTGCTCTGGTCGAGCCGGAAGTCTTCTCCATATTTCAGCACCGCCCAGGCCATACGCGCATTCTTGGCAGCGATGGCGACGGCAGCTCGCCAGTAGCCGCGACGTTCAAGAAGATTTCGCGCCCAACGACTATGGCGATCTTGTTTGTCGCCCAGACTGTTGAGTACCGATCTTGCCCCCAGTATCAACAGGCTGCGCAGGTAGCCGTCTCCGGCTTTGGTGATGCGACCTAGACGCGCCTTGCCACCGCTGCTGTACTGGCCCGGTACGAGTCCTATCCATGCCGCAACCTGGCGTCCGTTGCCAAAATCATGCCCGCCGCCTATGCTGGCCAGCAAGGCGCTGGCGGTGGTCGGGCCGATACCGGCAAGTTGCATCAATCTTTTGCTGCGGGCGTCTTCGCGCGCTATCTGTGCGATGCCCTGGTCATATTCGCGGATGCGTTCTTCCAGCCGGTCTGCATGAACGAGCATGTCGCCCACACAGCGGTTGGACCAACCCGGCAGATCTTCCAGGTGTGCGCCGATTTCAGCACGCAGTCGCTCAACCTTTTGCGGCAGTACGATGCCGAATTCGGCGATCAGGCCGCGCAGGCGGTTGTACAGGGCGGTGCGTTCTTCGACAAAGCCTTGGCGGGTGCGATGCAGGGTGAGTGTGGCTTGCTGGTGTTCGTCCTTGATCGGCACAAAGCGCATCTGCGGGCGTGTAATTGCTTCGCATATTGCGGCGGCATCGGCTGCGTCATTCTTGCCGCGCTTGCCCGTCATGCGGTACGGGGTGACAAACTTGGGCGCGATCAATCGGACGGTGTGGCCGTGCTGCATAAACAAGCGTGCCCAGTGATGGGCTCCGCTACAGGCTTCCATGCCGATCACGCACGGGGGCAGGTTGGCGATCAGCGGCAGGAGCTGGTCGCGCGGCACCTTGGGCTTGACCAGTTCGGCATGGCCGCTTTCATTCACTCCATGGACAGCAAAAACATTCTTGGCAAGATCGATGCCGATGGTGATAATGCTCATGACTTTCCCCTTTCGTAGGTTTTGATGAAATTCAGGAATTCCATCATGGCACTTTTGATGCCGTTCGCGGTAACCTCACCGCTCCTTCGGGACGGGGAAGTCCCTTTCATTCGTTATAACCCAATGCAACCCTCTCCAGCAAAGCAGCGTGCCGTAGTTTTAGCCGAGTTCGGCGCAACGATGTACATCTGCCAGATGTTCGAGTCCAGTTTATGTTTTCTCCATGCGCTCATTTTTGAAGACCAGAATCCCGGTTCATTCAACGTATCGCGGGACTTTCATTCAGAGAATACGCGCAGCACGATGCGGGTATGAAGATATTGCTCTACAGCTTCGTAGTGCCAACCAAATTGATTCCTCCGCTACGTACTACTAGGGTGTACAATTTTGGCGTAAAGATTTGTGGATTGAGGAGGTTGATATGACACACCAATTCGATGTGATTGTTGAAAAAGATTCAGCGGGCTATTTTGTGGCTTCGGTACCTGCGCTGGTTGGCTGCCATACCCAGGCAAAATCCCTCGATGAACTGATGGAGCGCATCCGCGAAGCCATTGAGCTTTGTCTCGAAGTTCAGGGTACATCAATTGAACCGCTTGATTTTGTCGGGATTCAACGCATTTCTGTTGCCGCATGACATCTGTTCCCAGCCTAACTGGCAAGGAACTATTGTCGATCTTGAAGAAGGCTGGTTTTGTACCGCTCCGCGTCAAAGGCAGTCATCATTTTCTTCATCACCATGATGGTCGTTCGACAGTTGTGCCAGTTCACTCTGGCGAAACTATTGGGCCAGGATTATTCGCCAAGATTCTTCGTGATTGTGACTTGAACCGCGAGCAGTTTCAAAAACTCCTTTAGTGCAAAGCAGCGGGAGCCACATCCATCGTGCCCCCAACAAAAAACCCGCCTAGGCGGGTTTTTCTTTGTACGACGAAGCCAGTTTGAATTACTTCAGCTTGGTTTCCTTGTACATCACGTGCTTGCGTGCCTTGGGATCGTATTTCTTCATTTCGATCTTTTCCGGCGTGGTCTTCTTGTTCTTGGTCGTGGTGTAGAAATGACCGGTACCGGCACTGGATTCGAGTTTGATTTTTTCGCGCATGTTCTATGGCTCCTTAGATTTTGTCGCCGCGTGCGCGCATGTCAGTCAGCACCGCGTCGATACCATTCTTGTCGATGGTGCGCAGTGCCGCATTGGTCAGGCGCAGGCTGATCCAGCGGTTTTCGGTCTCGACCCAGAAGCGGCGACGCTGCAGGTTAGGCAAAAAACGACGCTTGGTTTTATTGTTTGCGTGGGAAATATTATTGCCCGACATCGGGCCTTTTCCCGTCACTTGACATACACGTGCCATAGCTCTACTCCAACCGATTTCAAAAGAGCGCGGATTCTACCGAAGTAATCAGGATAGTTCAACCTGAATTTTTGAAGAACCATAATCTCCTCCTCGGAGGATTTGCTTAACAAAACTGCAACCTGCAGCAATTACCCTGTCGCACCTGCCTGAAATCAGGGTATCACCCTACAAATTCTCGGGTTAGGCATGGAAAGTCCCTACAAAGGCAAGGCTGGTCTGCCGCTGGACGATGGGCAATGGATAGCACTACGCATGGCTGGATAGTGGCACCCGCCATGCCAATTCGTGCATATGACAGAAATCGCAGCCAGACTGTAATATTCCTGAAACAAAGCATCCCTAACATGCAGTCCGCAACTCAGCATTGT
>JBBRDZ010000099.1:0-9270 GCA_038203435.1 Burkholderiales bacterium | reverse complement strand
GGGTGGCATCGAGTGCGCACCCCTGATGGCGGAGAGCCGCTGGTATTTTCGCTGGATGGCGGCGCGGGAGGCGCTTGGTCGGACAAGGACAACAGGGCGCTGTGGTATGCCTTGTTCGACAACAGCGTGAGACTGAACAGTGTGCTTGAAAAAGGATACGCGCTGGGCACAGGGGCGAGTGCAGGAATATTGTATGACATCGCACCGCGCTGGCGTTTGCACGGTTATGTGCGCGGCATGCGCTACTTTCTGGGGCAGCGCGATACGCCTTATACATTGGGCATGGAACAGCGCCTGGCGCTGGGCCGCGATCTGGCATTACGTGTGGATGTCGCGCGCAACCGTGAGGCGCAACGAAGCTATAACAGCGGCATCGTGTCGATGCTGTATTATTTCTGACATGAGAATTCCCGTCTATCTCCTGCTCGCCACGCTGCTGTCCGGATGCACGCAGCTATTTTTCCAAACGCACAGTTTCCTGATCGACACGCCCAAGCGGCACGGCATCGAATATCAAACAGAAGATTTCAAGGCAGCCGATGGAACCAGACTGAATGCGTGGTTCCTGCCGGCCAAAACAGAACCGGGCGGCAAAGCCAAGGCGACGGTGTTGTTCCTGCATGGTAATGCCGAGAATATCAGTTCGCACTTCCGTAATGTCGCGTGGCTGCCTGCCGCGGGATACAACGTGCTCGCGCTGGATTATCGCGGCTACGGCGCCTCCGAGGGGACGCCGACGCTGGCCGGGATGCAACTCGATATCGATGCGGCGATGCGCCATCTGATGGCGCATCAGGGCGTGGACCCCAATCGCATCGTCATCTTCGGGCAAAGTCTGGGTGGGGCCGTCGCCATCTATTACGCGGCACACAATTCATATCGGGCCAATATCCGTGCGGTCATCATCGATAGTTCATTTTATGATTACCATCAGATCGCCAGGGAAAAACTGGCCGGATTCTTCCTCACCTGGCCTTTTCAATGGTTGCCGTGGTTGACGGTAAACGACAGCTATACCCCGGCTGACGCAATTTCCGCGATCGCGCCACTGCCGCTACTATTGATACACGGCGACCAGGATGTGGTGGTACCGCTTCGACATTCCCAACAATTGTTTGAGCAGGCCGGGGAACCCAAACAACTCTGGATCGTTCCGGGTGCAGGGCACACCCAGTCGCTGGAAAATCCGGCGGTACGCGACAAGCTGCTTGAATATCTGATGCGCCACACTTCGTAACAGGGATGACCTCGCGCTGTTTACGGTAGCGGTTGTGCTTGCCTCATGGCAATACAAATTTAATACCATTTTTATATCGACTGGCTATAATGATTATCAGACTGCTTTGCAAAGTCATGCTGCGCAGTCTTGATTTGGATGTAGCCCGGATTTTAACGTTGTCTCCCAACCCAACCAGGAGTTCCAGAATGTCAAAACAATATTCCCGCTTCATGCGCTGGACCAGCCGCGTGGTGATGTTAAGCATGCTATCCATGGGCCTGCCGCTGCAATCCGCGTTTGCCGGCATGATTGAAACTGACCAGACTGTATCCCATCAACTGGCCGTACAGGATCGCGCCAGGATCAGCGCCTTTCTGGAACGTGAAGACGTGGTCGCGCAGTTGCAACAACAGGGCGTGACGGCCAGAGAAGCAAAATCACGTGTCAATGCGCTGACCGATGATGAGGCACACAACATCGCCGGTAAACTGGATCAATTACCGGCCGGCGGCGACATCCTTGGTTTTCTGTTCTTGATATTTGTCGTATTGCTGATCACCGATATACTCGGACTGACCAAAGTCTTTCCGTTTACCCGCACCATCAGTAGACGTTAATTGATGTCGATCCGGAACGCCCGCTTTCTAGTGGGCGTTTTTCTTTTGTTTCTCGGCGCATGCGCAACCCCGCCGCAGACCAGGCAGATGCTGGTTTCGCCCCCGGCAGCTTTGCCCAGGCATGCCGAACTTGCCGAAGTACCCTATTTTGCGCAGGATGCCTATCAATGCGGACCGGCATCCCTGGCGATGGTCTTGAATGCCGTCGCTATCCCGGTCACACCGGAAACACTCAAGCCCGAACTCTATTTGCCCGAGCGGCATGGCAGCCTGCAGGTTGAAATGATGGCCGCCGCGCGCCGACATGGCGCTGTCTCCTATCAGTTGGCGCCCGTATTAAATGATGTGTTGCGAGAAGTTGCGGCCGGAACGCCTGTGATCGTGCTGCAGAATCTGGCCTATGCATGGTATCCGGTCTGGCATTATGCGGTGGTAGTCGGCTACGACATCGAAAGAGCGGAGATCATCCTGCGCTCGGGTCCCGAGCAACGGCAGATATTGCCGATGCGGACCTTCGAATACACCTGGGCGCGCAGCGGCTACTGGGCGATGGTCGCATTGCCGCCGGGCAGAATCCCTGCAACCGCCGAGGCCAACGCTTTTGTTTCCGCAGTCAGCGCACTGGAGAAAATCAGCAGCCCCGAACGGGTACAGAGTAGCTATATTGCCGCGCTGGATCGCTGGCCCGGAAATCTGTCCGCGCAAATAGGTATAGGCAACGCGGCTTATCGATTGCATGACCTGGTCGGCGCTGAGCGCGCCTTCCGGCAAGCCGCGAATGATCATCCCGATTCGGTCGCTGCGTTAAATAATCTGGCGCAGACCCTGGCCGACCAGGGGCGTTTTCCGGAAGCGCTGCAGACTGCACGTCGGGCAGTCGATCTGGGCGGCCCATTAGCGCAAACGGCGCAGGAGACCCTGGCCGATATCGAAATCAAAATGAAAAAATAGCCGGCTGCGTTTTCCTGTTTCGGCAACCTTTATATTGCCCATATATCAGTGCCATAATGTCCCATGGTCGCTACCCCAAAAACATCATCCGCATCTTCCAACAGCATACCGTCCCTGCTTGACACCGTATCGAAATCTTTCGCTCCTGCACAAGCCGATGTGATTCGTCGCGCCGGGGAATTTGCCGGCCCGCTCTATGAAGGACAGGTCGAATTCACCGGCACGCCACTGTTGCAGCATGCAATCGGCGCGGCTGCGATCCTGGCCGGCATGAATATGGATTATGAAGCCATCACCGCGACCATCCTGCATGCGGTGCCGGATTATCTGAATAACTGGCAGGAAACGATCGAACAGGACTTCGGTGCCAACGTGAAAATACTGGTCGAGGGCATTTCCCGCATGGAGCAGATCGAGCAGTTCAGCGAAATGCCCAGGGAAGAAAAAAGGAACAAGGACGAAGCCGCGCAACAGATCGAGAGCCTGCGCAAAATGCTGCTGTCGATGGTGGAAGACATCCGCGTGGTGCTGATCAAGCTGGCCGAGCGTACCCAGACCTTACGCCATCTGTCCGGCGCCAGCGCCGTGCAGCAGAAACTGATAGCACAGCAGACCCGCAGCCTGTTTGCGCCGCTGGCCAACCGCCTCGGTGTATGGCAACTCAAGTGGGAACTTGAAGACCTCTCGGTGCGCTATTTGGAGCCGGAGCTATACAAGAAAGTCGCGAAGCTGCTGGATGAGCGCCGGACTGATCGTGAACTGTACATTAGCGATGTAGTGTCGCAACTACAGCAGGCATTAAGTCAGGCAGGCGTTCCTGCCGAAGTGACCGGCCGTCCCAAACATATCTACAGCATCATCAACAAGATGAAGCGCAAGCAACTGGGTTTCAGCGAGCTTTATGACGTGCGTGCGGTGCGCATCCTCGTCGACGAGAGCAGTATCGATGGCATCCGGGGCTGTTATACCGCGCTCGGCCTGGTGCATGAACTGTGGCCGCCGATAGCAAGTGAATTCGACGACTACATCGCGCATCCCAAGAGCAACAACTACCGCTCGCTGCACACTGCCGTGGTCGGTCCGCGCGGCCTCGCGCTAGAGGTGCAGATACGCACCCGTGAGATGCACCAGCATTCCGAGCTCGGCGTCGCCGCCCACTGGCGCTACAAGGAAGGCGTGAAATCCGATAACCGCTTCGATGAAAAGATTGCCTGGTTGCGCCAGATTCTGGAATGGAAGGAAGAGCTCGCCGGCAAGGGCGACCTGCAGGAACAATTCAAGAACGAATTGTTCCATGACCGTGTTTATGTGCTCACGCCGCAAGGCAGAGTGATCGATCTGCCCAAAGATGCGACCCCGGTGGAATTCGCTTACACGCTGCACACCGATCTGGGTCACCGCACCCGTGGCGCGAAAGTGGATGGCAGCATCGTGCCGCTCAACTACAAGTTGCAGAACGGCCAGCGCGTGGAAATACTCACCGTCAAACAGGGCGGCCCGAGCCGCGACTGGATCAACCCGTCGCTCGGCTTCCTGCAAAGCCCGCGCATCCGCGCCAAGGTGCGCGCCTGGTTCAAGAGCCAGAACTTCGATGAAAGCGTCGCGCAAGGCAGGATACAACTGGACCGTGAGCTGCACCGCATCGGCGTCACCTCGATCAATCAGGAAAAGCTCGCGCAGCGCCTGCACTACAACAAGCTGGAAGATTTTCTCGCCGCGCTGGGTCGCAATGAAGTCACCCCGCGGCGCATCGCGGTCGCGATCCAGCAGGAGTTGCCCGCCAGGTTGATCGAAACTGCCCAGCCTAAAATTACCAGAGCGGCGATACCGCGCACTGCAAAAGCGGACATCACCGTAGGCGGAGTGAACAACCTGATGACCCGCATCGCCAAATGCTGCAATCCGGTATCGGGTGATGCCATCGTCGGCTATGTCACCCGCGACCGTGGCATCACGATACATCGCGAAGATTGCACGTTCATGCTGCGCCTGACGGAGAGCAGGCGCGATCGCAAACTAACGGCACAGTGGGGCGAATAGCGGGTCAATTATATAGGGCGCAATATCCAACGTGCATTGCGCCCTACGTGAACTAATGAAAATTTGGTTTTACCCCGATTCTCCGGACAGTCAGTTAAGCGCGTTGGACTTCCCAGCGACAAGGAAGAATAGTCACTCTCAAATCCGGCAACAACATACAAAATTTCTCAGTTTTGTCTCGGCCTGTTAAAATCCGCGCCGGAATCACTGCAGCTTCCCGCACAGACGCTTCGATACTTGGTTCGAACGCACCGACCACCGCTGTTGCACTGCCATGCGGTGCAATGACATCAACAACAGTCCAGCCACGCAATGGCCATCCCGGCTCATTTGGGGGACTGTGACCCTCTTCGAGACCAACATGAACCCGGCAAATTTTTCTGAAGTAAAAACCAATGTACTGAGCGGCTTGACCGTCGCACTGGCGCTGGTGCCCGAAGCAATCGCTTTCGCACTGGTCGCGCATGTGCATCCGCTGGTCGGACTGTATGCGGCATTCATGGTAAGCCTGATCACTTCGCTGATCGGCGGTCGGCCGGGCATGATCTCCGGCGCGACCGGTGCACTGGCGGTGGTGATGGTGGCACTGGTGGTGCAGCATGGCGTGGAGTATCTGTTCGCCACGGTAGTGCTGATGGGTGTGTTGCAGATCGGCTTCGGCCTGTTGAAGTTCGGCAAATTCATCCGTATGGTGCCGTATCCGGTGATGCTCGGCTTCGTCAACGGCCTGGCCATCGTGATCTTCCTGGCCCAGCTGGGTCACTTCAAGGTTGCCAATCCGGATGGCGCGCTGGTCTGGATGCAGGGCATGCCGCTGTACACCATGCTGGGCCTGATCGCGCTGACCATGGCGATCATCTATCTGCTGCCCAAACTGACAAAGGTGATCCCGTCGACATTGGCGGCCATCGCCACGGTCTCGGCGCTGGTGATCTTCGCAGGCATTGATACCAAGACCGTCGGCGACCTTGCTTCCATCAAGGGCGGCCTGCCGATGTTTCACTTGCCGGATGTGCCGCTGAATATGGAAACGCTGCGTATCGTATTCCCCTACGGCCTGATCCTGGCCGGCATCGGCCTGATCGAGTCGTTGCTGACGCTGAATCTGATCGACGACATGACGCAGACGCGCGGCAAGCCGAATCGCGCCAGCATCGGGCAGGGTATCGCCAACGTGGTCACCGGCTTTTTCGGCGGCATGGGCGGCTGCGCGATGATCGGACAGAGCATGATCAACGTAACCAACGGCGCGGTGAAGAACATCTCCGGGATCGCGGCATCGCTGTTCCTGCTGAGTTTCATCCTGTTCGCCTCGCAGTGGATCGAAATGATCCCGCTGGCGGCGCTGATCGGGCTTATGTTCGTTGTATCTGAAAAAACTTTCGAGTGGGGCAGTTTCCGCCTGTTCGGCAAGGTGCCCAAGGCCGATGTGCTGGTGGTGGTGACCGTGGCGATCGTGACCGTGCTGACCGATCTCGCGATCGCCGTGATCGCCGGTGTGATCATCTCGGCACTGGTGTTCGCGTGGCAACATGCCAAGCATATCGAGGTGCGCATCTCGACCGAACAACACGGCTGGAAAGTGTATGACCTGCACGGCTCGCTGTTCTTCGCTTCGACGCAGAACTTCATCGAGCTGTTCTCACCCAGGGATGATCCCGCAGAGGTGGTGATCGATTTCAGGAACGCGCGCGTCAAGGATCATTCTGCGCTGGAAGCGATCGATATGCTGGCGGAACGCTACACGCAACTGGGCAAAAAACTGCACCTGCGCCACCTCAGCCCGGACTGCCTGGAACTGCTCGACAAGGCCAGGGATATGATCGAAGTGAATGTGCTGGAGGACCCGATCTATCACCCGGCGGACAATCGCCTTGGCTGATCCGGAAAGCGGCTATGCCCCCAGGTAGGCGCGCTGCACGGCATCGCTACCGAGCAGTTCCCCGGCGTTCCCCGACAGGGTGATCTGGCCGCTTTCCATCACATAGCCGCGCTGGGCTACCTGTAGCGCAAGTCTGGCGTTCTGCTCGACCAGCAGGATGCTCATGCCCAGTTCCGCGATCTCGCGTATCGTCGCAAAGATCTTCTTCACCATCAGTGGTGCGAGCCCCATGCTCGGTTCATCCAGCATCAGCAAACGCGGCCGGCTCATCAGTGCGCGGGCCATCGCGACCATCTGCTGCTCTCCGCCGGAAAGCGTTCCGGCGAACTGGCCCTTGCGTTCGGCCAGGCGCGGAAACAGTCCGTACATGCGCGCCAGATCCGCGGCGGTCTCCTCTCGATCGCTACGGCTGTAAGCACCCATCTGCAGATTCTCCTGCACGGTTAGGCGCGCGAATACGCCGCGCCCTTCCGGCACTAGCGCCATGCCCAAGCCAACACGCTGATGTGCCGCGACATTGTGCAAACTGTTCCCGCCGTAATGGATCTGTCCGCCTGATGGCTGCAACAGTCCCGCCAGTGTTTTCAGCATGGTGGTCTTGCCGGCACCGTTGCTGCCGATCAGTGCGACCAGCTCGCCCTGCGCGACCTGCAGATCGACACCCTTGATGGCGTGGATGCCACCATAGGCGACTTTGAGATTTTCTACTGTGAGCAAGTTCATGAAATTCTTAAAGTCGGATTGTTCATTAGCACTTTCACCCCCATCCTAGCCTTCCCCCCTCAAAGGGGAAGGGATGAAAACCTTGATGCCGCACAGGGTCCTTCCCCCTACCAGGGGGAAGGCTAGGATGGGGGTAGGAGCCATGAAATACACGAACACTCTATTCGAAATAGTTTTCATGATGCCTCTCCACCCAGATAGGCGGCGATCACGGCGGGGTCCTTGCGTACTGCTTCCGGCACGCCTTCGGCGATCTTTTGTCCGTAGTCGAGCACCGCGACACGGTCGCACAAGCCCATGATGAGTTTCACATCGTGCTCGATCAGCAGCACGGTGATGCCGGAAGCGCGTATGTTCTGCAACAGCGTTTTAAGGCCTGCCGTTTCCGTGGCATTCATCCCCGCGGCCGGCTCATCCAGTGCCAGCAGCAACGGCTCGGTGGCCAGCGCACGGGCGATCTCCAGACGCCGCTGCTCGCCGTAGGACAGGTGCTTGGCCAGCGTCTGCGCGGGTTGTTCGATACCGACATAGCGCAACAGTTCGCGCGCGCGCGCGCTGATGGCGCGCTCCTCATCTTTGGTGGAGCGGCCGCGCAGCAGCGCACCCAGCACCCCGGCACGGGTGCGCACATGCCGGCCGATCTTCACGTTCTCCAGCGCGGTGAGGTTGGCGAACAGGCGGATGTTCTGGAAGGTGCGCGCGATGCCGGCATGTGCCAGCACATGCGGCTTGGCTGTCCGATAGCGCCTGTCGTTGAACAGAAATTCTCCGGCACTGGCCTGATACAGTCCGGTCAGCACGTTGAACAACGTGGTCTTGCCGGCACCGTTCGGGCCGATCAAACCGTAGATCTCGCCGCGCCGGATATGCAACGTGACATCGGATAGCGCGCTCAGCCCACCGAACTGTTTGCTGATACGCGTAGCCTGCAGCAATACCTCCTCAGTGTGCGGCATCGTATACGCTCGTCTCCGCAGCCGTCTCGTCGTCACCCAGTTCGCGGCGGCGCACGCGCGACGGCAACAAGCCGGCCGGGCGATACAACATCATCACGATCAATGCGCCGCCGAACAGCAGCATGCGCAAACTCTCGGGATCGACCACCGTCTTGCCGAACAGCGCCAATTGCAGCGGCACGACGCCGTGGCGCAACACTTCAGGCAGCAACGCCAGCAGCACGCCACCGAGGACCACACCGGGGATATTGCCCATGCCGCCCAGCACCACCATGCACAGCACCATGATGGATTCCATCAGGCTGAAACTCTCCGGACTGACGAAGCCCTGGAAACCGGCGAACAATGCGCCGGATGCGCCGCCGAACATCGCCCCCATCGCGAATGCCAGCAGCTTGAGATTGCGCGTGTTGATGCCCATTGCCGAGGCGGCGATCTCGTCCTCGCGTATCGCCATCCAGGCCCGCCCGATGCGCGATCTTTCCAGACGCTGCGAGACGAATATCACCAGGCCCGTGAAGGCAAGGAACAGATAAAAATACAAATGTACTGACGGGAATGAAACGCCGAGTATCTGTTGCGTGGTATTCAGCGACAGCCCCGCGATGTTGATCGGGTCGATGCGGCTGATGCCCTGCGGGCCGTTGGTCAGATTGAGCGGTGCGTTCAGATTGTTCAGGAAGATGCGGGTGATCTCGCCGAACCCGAGCGTGACGATGGCCAGATAGTCGCCGCGCAGGCGCAACGTGGGCGCGCCGAGCAGCGCACCGAAACCGCCGGCCAGCAGCGCCGCCAGTGGGATCACGATCCAGAAAGGCAGATGCACGCCAGCGGGAAATGCCAGCGGGAATGCCTGCGCCAGATGCGGCGAACCGGTCAGTG
>JBBRDZ010000098.1:0-9315 GCA_038203435.1 Burkholderiales bacterium | reverse complement strand
AAGACCTACAGTGTGGGGAAGGGCATCTTGACGATCACCGCCACCGAATCGCAGGTGCGCACCTGCGATGCATCGTTCACCCTGGTCATGCCGTTTCAGGAAGAGTGTGCGCAGTTGCGGCAAACCACATTCAAGGATTGGAAGTTCTATTCCGACCAGCTCGACGGTATCCCGGTCTACGAAGATCCGAGCACGCTCACGGTCAATATCGCTTTGCAGCCGTTCCAGGGTGGTTGCCTGGCCGTCAAGACCGGATTGTTTTTTTTGTCCCGCGACAAGTGATGTGCCGCGAAAATATATTCACGGGCAAGCAGCGTTAATGCTCATCGGGCAACATCTGGTAGGGTTCCATCGTTACCGATTCGACCCGGCCACCGAGTAACACCAGTTGGCCCTCCAGGCGCGTGTTGCCGGTCTCGCTGAATTCGAAGCGGTAGCTGCGACGCAACACCCTGCGTCCCGATCGGTCGCGCACCAGTGCGATCGCGGTGCCGGCCACGGTATCGTCGAGGAACTGCACGTGCGCTTCGTCACAGGCACGCTTGCCCGCTTTGCGTGCAGTTTCCAGTGCGTTCAGGCTGTTGAACCAGAACCATCCCGATGCGGACAACACAAACAGAAATAGCAGACTCAATACGTCCATACTTGTGAAAATTCAGAAAAGCAGATCAACGAATCTTAACTGATATGGATCGATTCTCAATTATTTACCTTGACGATACCGACCAAACCAGCGTAAAAGGCAACTTGGTATTTGATTCAAAGTTTTTGCAGTACTGGTTTTCCATGTGCAATCTTCGATTCAAATAGTTCCGCGGGGGCTTTCCCCGTTTTATAGCAAGCAGGAGTATTACACATGGCAACAGGTACAGTTAAATGGTTCAACGACTCAAAGGGTTTTGGTTTCGTCACTCCCGATGATGGCAGCGAAGATCTTTTTGCGCATTTTTCCGCGATCAACATGAGCGGTTTCAAATCGCTCAAAGAAGGCCAAAAGGTCAGCTTTGAAGTGACACAAGGCCCTAAAGGCAAACAAGCATCAAACATCCAGGACGCAGCTTAAGCGTTTCCTGATTTGATAAAAGGCCCGGCACGAAAGTGCCGGGCCTTTTGATTTCAGAACATGATGTTGTGGTGGCGGCACTGGGTTCGAACCAGTGACCCTTGCCGTGTGAAGGTGTGCTCTCCGCTGAGCTAACCGTCCGTGCCGGAGAAGGGCGCGGAGCGCGCGGATTGAATCATAACGGTATATGCCCGGGCAATATCGCAGTGATAACTTTGTCCGTGCCGGTCAAAGCCCGTAAAATGTCTCATCTTTAGAATTTAAATCTGTTTACTCTATGAGCATACGTACCCGTTTCGCCCCCAGCCCGACCGGCTACCTGCATATCGGCGGTGCACGCACCGCATTGTTCTCCTGGGCCTATGCGCGCAAGCTGGGTGGCACGTTCATCCTGCGCATCGAGGATACCGATGTGGAGCGCTCCACGCCGGAAGCGGTGCAGGCTATCCTCGATGGCATGAAATGGCTGAATCTTGAATATGACGAAGGCCCGTACTACCAGATGCAGCGTATGGAACGTTACCAGGAAGTGCTGCAGCAGATGCTGGACGATGGCACTGCGTATCATTGTTATACCTCAACTGCGGAACTGGATGCGACGCGCGAAGCGCAACGTGTGCGCGGCGAGAAGCCGCGCTACGACGGCCGGTGGCGCCCGGAGCAGGGCAAGGTTTTGCCACCCACACCCGAGACTATCCAGCCGGTGGTGCGGTTCAAGAATCCGCAACACGGTGTGGCCGCCTGGGACGATATGGTCAAGGGCAAGATCGTGTTCGAGAACAGCGAACTTGACGACCTGATCATCGCCCGTGCCGACGGAACGCCGACTTACAATTTCTGCGTGGTGGTGGACGACTGGGATATGGGCATCACCCATGTGATACGCGGCGACGATCATGTCAACAACACGCCGCGCCAGATCAATATCCTCAAGGCGCTCGGCGCGACTGCACCACGCTATGCACACCTGTCGATGATCCTGGGCGATGACGGTACCAAGTTGTCCAAACGGCACGGCGCGGTCAGTGTGATGCAATACGACGAGGACGGTTACTTGCCGGAAGCGGTGATCAATTACCTGGCACGATTGGGTTGGTCACACGGCGATGACGAGCTCTTTTCCGTGGAGCAATTCTGTTCATGGTTCGATCTCAGCCACATCACGCCGTCCGCCGCGCAGTTCAACACCGAAAAGTTGAACTGGGTCAACCAGCATTACCTGAAACAGTCCGACGATGCGCGCTTGTCCGCGCTGGTGAGTCCGCGCCTGGAAGCTCGCGGGGTGGCGGTGAGTGATAAGCCTGTACTGGATGAAGTGATGGCGCTCTACAAGGGACGCGTGGCCACGCTCAATGAACTGGCCGATGCAGCCGAGGTGTTCTATATCGACCTGCATCCGGCCAAAGAATTATTGGATGAGCATCTAACCGGCGAAGCCTTGCCCGCCTTGCGTGACCTTGCCGAACGGTTTGCCGATGTCGCCTGGGAAGCGCCCGCGCTGGCCGCACTGATCAAGGAATTGCTGGCCAAGCACAATCTGAAGATGCCCAAACTGGCAATGCCGTTGCGCGTGATGCTGGTCGGGCAGACCCATACGCCTTCGGTCGATGCGGTGCTGGCATTGTTCCCGCGCGAGCAGGCACTGGCGCGTATGAAAAAATTTATCTGATCAATTTCCGCAGGAAGACTTACAGCATAGACCATAAAAAAAGCACACCCGAGGGTGTGCTTTTTTAGTTGCAGCTAATGTTTCAGTGTGCTGTCTTAACGGGTATTGCCATTGTTACCGCGACCCTGGGTAAAACTGGGACGATCTGCGGTACGGCGCGGGGCTGTGTTGCCGCCGCGATTGTTACCAAAGCTGCGTTCCTGGCTGCGCGGTTGTCCGGCACCCTGACCGCCCAGGCCCAGGGTATTGCCGTTAGACTGGCCATGCCATTGACCATGACCTTCTTTCGGGTGCCCGGCCAAATGTCTTTCGGAGCGTCCGGTATGGCTATGACGGCTATCCGGAGCACTGTGGTGAAATCCGTTGCCGGTCTTGGCCGGGAATCCGCCTGAACGATTGCCGCCGAAGCCGCTGTTGTTACCGCCGTATCCACCACCACTGCCGTGACGCGGACCGCCGTTACCACGCGGACGATCCGAAGTCGGACCGGTGCGCAGTTTGTACTTGGGCTCCAGCCCGACGATGGTATGCATCTTGATGCTTTGCTCGGTGTAGCGCTCGATACGCTTCAGCAGCTGCGCATCACGATTCGATGCGAAAGAGATGGCAATACCTGACGATCCACCGCGACCGGTACGGCCGATACGGTGCACGTAGTCTTCGGCGAACTTGGGCAAGTCGAAGTTGATCACGTGCGAGATGCCACGCACGTCAAGGCCGCGCGCAGCCACATCGGTGGCGACCAGGATGCGCACATTGCCGTTGCGCATGTTGAGCAGGGTACGATTGCGTTCACGCTGGTTCATGTCGCCGTGCAGTGCCGCAACGGAGTGGCCTTGTGCGGAGAGTTGGTCAGCAATGGTATCAGCATCGCGTTTTGTGGCAGTGAATACCAGTGCCTGATTCATCTCGGCATCGGTCAACAGGTGACTGAGCATCTTGTTCTTGTGCGCCACGTCATCTGCAAACATCATGCGCTGTTCGATGTTCTCGTGTTTATCCTTGGCTGCAGAAACAGATATCTTCTTTGGTGTCTTGAGCAGACGCGAAGCCAGGTTGCCGACCACGCCATCAAGGGTTGCGGAGAACAGCAGGGTTTGACGCGTTGCGGGGGTCGCTTTGGCAATGCGTTCCACATCGTCGACAAATCCCATGTCCAGCATGCGGTCTGCTTCGTCGAGGATCAACACTTCCAGACGCGAGAAGTCGATGCGGCCGCGTTCCAGGTGGTCGATCAAACGGCCCGGTGTGGCGACCAGGATATCCACATGGCTGGACAGCAAACGGTTTTGCACCGGATAAGGCATGCCGCCCAGGATGCTGATGATCTTGAAGCGCATGTTCTTGCCGTATTTGGTTGCGGCATCGCAGACTTGCTGGGCCAGTTCGCGGGTCGGTGTCAATACCAGCACGCGGGGACCTTTTCCGGGCAATGCAGAGGGCGTGGCCAGACGGTTGAGCGCGGGCAGTATGAAAGCAGCGGTCTTGCCGCTACCGGTTTGCGATGAGGCCATCAGGTCGTTGCCGGCCATGATTTCAGGGATAGCCTGCGCCTGGATGGGCGTGGGTTCGGTGTAACCGGTTTCGGCGATCGCCTTGAGTATTGCGGCGTTTAAATTCAAATTTTCAAATGACATCTTGCTTCCTTTTTTATTATCAAAGGGATTCCGCATCGCATAGCGTACGCACGGCAGCATCCAGTCAACAATAACTGAATGCCGAAGTGTATCCGGCATGGCGAACTATCAGCAGTTCCCTAAGGTGAGCGCAGGTGGTAATACAGCCCGTCGTACGGGGAGGAGGTAACCGGCGCATAAAACATCGTTGCTAACCGGAAAACTCCAAGAAGTTGATCTAAAACTCCGCAGGGGTCTTTATAGACAGGCGCGATTTGCATACGCGCGAGAGATAGGTCAGAAAACGATGAACCAATGCCGCTTCAGCAGCGACAAGCCGCGCATTATACGGATGGAAAAAATAAAAGCCAGCAAAAGTTTGCCGGACACTGCGTTGTGCTAGAATGCGCGCCCTTTTCACATAGCAAGGCTGTATTCATGTCCCGCCAACTCCGCAACATCGCCATTATCGCCCACGTTGACCACGGCAAGACCACCCTGGTCGACAAACTGCTCAGTCAGGCAGGTTCGTTTTCTGCCCATCAACACGTCGCTGAGCGCGTCATGGACAACAATGACCTGGAAAAGGAACGCGGCATCACCATTCTGGCGAAGAACTGTGCGGTCGAGTTCCAGGGCGTACATATCAATATCGTGGATACGCCCGGCCACGCTGATTTTGGTGGCGAAGTGGAGCGTGTGCTGGGTATGGTCGACGGTGTACTGTTGCTGGTGGATGCGGTTGAAGGACCGATGCCGCAAACCCGTTTCGTCACCAAGAAAGCACTGGCCCTCGGTTTGCGTCCCATCGTGGTGATCAACAAAGTCGATCGCAATGGTGCGCGCCCGGACTGGGTGATCAACCAGACCTTCGATCTGTTCGATAAACTGGGTGCGACCGACGAACAACTGGATTTTCCGGTGGTATTTGCCTCGGCATTGAACGGCTACGCGATGCTGGAGTTGGATAAACCCAGCGAAAATATGTTTCCTTTGCTGGAAGCCGTGCTCAAGCATGTTCCAGCACCTGAAGCGGATATGGATGCGCCGCTGCAAATGCAGATATCAGCACTGGATTACTCCAGTTTCGTCGGGCGCATCGGCGTGGGTCGTATCCGTCGCGGCACGATCAAGCCGGGCCAGGACGTGATGGTGATGAACGGCGACAAGCCGGCCAAACGCGCACGGGTCAACCAGGTCCTGGGTTTTCGCGGCATTGAGCGGGTATTGCTGGACGAAGCCGGCGCGGGCGATATCGTCCTGGTCAACGGTATAGAAGAGATCGGTATCGGCGTGACGCTGGCCGATGTGAGCAAGCCGGAAGCTTTGCCGATGCCCAAGGTGGATGAGCCGACGCTGACCATGAACATGATGGTGAATACTTCTCCCTTGTGTGGCCTGGAAGGCAAGTTCATCACCAGTCGCCAGATACGCGACCGTCTGAACAAGGAGTTACTGGTGAACGTGGCGTTGCGTGTCGAAGAAACGGACAACACCGATGTGTTCCTGTTGGCCGGCCGCGGTGAATTGCATCTGACCATATTGCTGGAAAACATGCGCCGCGAAGGTTTTGAAATGGGCGTTGGCAAACCGCGTGTGGTGTATCGCGAGATCAACGGCGAGAAATGCTAGCCGATCGAAGTGTTGACCGTGGACGTTGAAGATACCAACCAGGGCGCGGTGATGGAAGAACTGGGCCGTCGCCGCGGCGATCTGCAAGACATGCAGCCGGACGGACATGGCCGCGTGCGTCTGGAATACCGCATCCCGGCACGCGGTTTGATCGGCTTTCAATCCGAGTTCATGACCATGACACGCGGCACCGGCATCATGGCGCACGTGTTCGATGATTACGCGCCGGTCAAGGCCGAGATGCCCGGGCGCCGCAACGGCGTGCTGATCTCTGCCGAAAAGGGTGAAGCTGTGGCTTACGCGTTGTGGAAACTGGAAGACCGCGGTCGGATGATCGTTGTGCCTGGCGACAAACTTTACGAGGGCATGATCATCGGCATCCACAGCCGCGACAACGATCTGGTGGTCAATCCGATCAAGGGCAAGCAACTGACCAACGTGCGCGCCTCCGGCACAGATGAAGCGGTGCGTCTGACGCCGCCGGTACGCCTGACGCTGGAATCGGCAGTAGAGTTTATCGACGATGATGAGTTGGTTGAGATCACGCCACTATCGATCCGTGTGCGTAAACGTTTCCTGACAGAAAACGAGCGCAAGCGCGCCGTGCGCGGTATGTAATGCAGTTGTAAGTTCCGGCGGAATGAAAAGGGATGCTCAGGCATCCCTTTTCATTCGGCTCCGGGTATTGGTTTATACTGGGCAAGCGATATACACGGATCATTATTTGTGGAACAACCCATTTTCATTGCACTGTTTGTTGGTCTGCTGGTTGGTGCGGCTGTTGTCATCCTGGTTTTGCGCGAACGAATCGCATCGGCTGTGGAGCTGGCCAAGGGTGAAAGCCAAGTCGAGATCGCCCGTCTGGTCGAGCGACTGACCGCTGCGCAACAAGATGCGGAACGCCTTGCGGCTGAGAAGGCAAATCTTGCGGTGCTGCGCGACCAGATGACTGCCGAACAGCAGCGGCTCAGCAACCAGGTGACTGAATTGACCACCGTCCTCAATGCGGAGCGCAGTAAAGCCGAGGATAATCTCGCCATATTGAATCATGCCAAGGACCAGTTCAAAGTCCTGGCCAACGATATCCTGGAAGACAAATCCAAACGCTTCACGGAGCAGAACCAGACCAATCTGAACCAGTTGCTGGAGCCGCTCAAGGTCAGGATCAGCGAATTCCAGGGCAAGGTGCAGGAGGTCTATATGCAGGAAGGCAAAGACCGTTCCGCACTGGCCGAGCAGGTCAAGCAACTGATGGCCCTGAACAACCAATTGTCCAAGGATGCCCACAACCTCACCAGCGCCCTGAAAGGGCAAGCCAAGGTTCAGGGGAACTGGGGCGAGTTGATACTTGAGCGTGTGCTGGAGGCTTCCGGTTTGCGCAAGGGCCACGAATACGAAGTACAGGAAAGCCATACACGCGAGGACGGCTCGCGCGCGCAGCCTGATGTGGTGGTGCACCTGCCGGAAGACCGGCACCTGATCGTCGATGCCAAGGTATCGTTGAAGGCCTACGAGGAATATGCCAATGCAGAAACCGAGCAGCAGCGCGATGCCTCGATGAAACGCCATCTGGATTCGGTGCGCGGCCATATCAGCGAATTGTCGGAAAAAAACTACCAGCATCTCCACGGATCGAAGTCGCCCGATTTCGTGCTGATGTTCATTCCGGTGGAGCCGGCTTTCATGCTGGCCATCGCGCATGACAGCGATCTGTGGCAGGACGCATTGAAGAAGAACGTGATGCTGGTCAGCCCCAGTACGTTGCTGTTCGTACTGCGCACCGTGGCACATCTTTGGCGGCAGGAGCAGCAGAATCGCAACGCCCAGGAGATCGCCAATCGCGGCGCGGAACTGTACGACAAACTGGCCGGTTTCGTGGACGACCTTGACAACCTTGGTGCCAAGTTGCAACAGGCGCAAAAAGCCTACGATGGCGCATATGGAAAATTCACCGGCGGCCGTGGCAATGTGATCCGTCAGGCCGAGATGTTGAAGGATCTGGGCATAAAACCCGGAAAAAATCTGCCGCAAAAAATGATAGATGCTGCCTTCGATGAACTTCCTTCCGGAGATATCCAGAAATCCGTCCCATAGGCAGTGAGGCAATCCCGACGCAACAAGAATGGCCGTTTGACGATGGCATTGAAATGCTGTGCTTACGAACAGGAATAATTGAATTCATGCGACTTTTGCAACAAAGAGTGTGCGAGTTACTTGTTCGGGTAATATCCATGCATGGGTTCCTTGGGTAGCAGGGGCCCCGTTTATGATCCGGTTGACTGCAACTTAAGGAAGCTATGCATAAAGTTGTTTTGCGTACGGCTGTTGTGCTGATAAGCATGCTGTTCAATTCGATGGCAGCGCATGCCAGCGTATATAAGGGCCAATATTTTGTAGGCAAGTTCGGGATCAATAATTCCGGCTCAACCGGCACGGTCGATGCACCCAGAGCAAGCACATTGGCATACGGGGTGCAGGGCGGGTATCTCGGGCGCGGATACAACTGGGATTTGAGTATCCTGACCGTCGGTGTGGGCGCATATCTCGACTACAATGCCAGTGAAAAACATGTCAACGGTGTCGAGTACGGCAGCCTTGCCTATGGTCTGGATACCAAACTTGGCTATCCGATCGACGATTGGCTGATATACGGCAAAGCCGGCTACGGTTACAGCAGGGGTACCGGGGATCTCAAGACGGTAAAACAGAAAAGCCCCAATCTTGCAGTCGGTGTCGAGTACAAGTTTGCCGCCCGCTGGGGGGCGATCGCCGAACTGAAGTCGGACAAATTTTCCAACAAGGATAAAACGATCACGATTAATAACCGGATATTTTCTTTCGGCATCACCTACTATTATGATCGGCCGGCAGTCGACAAGGTCATCGTCGAGAATACTGTTATCCTGGACACTGGGCCGGAACCTGAAATGGACCTGGATCAACTTGCCGCTGAACCTCCCCCCGATATTGGTGCCAGCGCGCCTGCAACCGCGCTTGCTGCCTCACCCGACCCCGAGTCCTGGAAGGCGTTGCAGGATGGTCAGGCTGTCGCTATCGAGGATGCAAGTTTCGTTACTGCTGCGGCTGATTTGATGCCCGGAAGCAATCAATTGCTGGACGATATCGCCGAGTTTGCCGTCATCAAGAAATACGAAAGGGTGGTTAAGCTTGATGTCAACGTATATCAGGTGGGTGAGGAACCTGAAGGCAGAAAGCTGGCATCGAAGCGCGCGGAGGAGATCAAAAAATACCTGATTAATCGCGGCGTCCCGGTCAGGCTCATTGTGGTCGCAGACAAAGTTCCTGCGGCCCGGGTTGCCGGCAGCGATAGCGGT
>JBBRDZ010000097.1:0-9391 GCA_038203435.1 Burkholderiales bacterium | reverse complement strand
CTTGTAATCATGTGCCGGATAGACCAGCGTCTCGTCGGGCAGAACGAACAATTTTTGCGTGATGCTGTGGTACATCTGGGCGGCACTGCCCTGCTGGAAGTCGGTACGGCCGCAGGCGTTGATCATCAGGGTGTCTCCGCTGAACAAGCGGTCGTGCCACAGGTAGCACAGGCTGCCCTGCGTGTGTCCCGGTGTGGCGATGACGAAGATGTTCTCTTTGCCAAAAGACAGCGTGTCGCCATCAGCCAGCAGCTTGTCATAGCCGGTGGCCCCGCAGTTTTGGGCGATGACTGTTGTTGCGCCGGTTTGTTGTTTGAGCGATTGCGAACCGGTGATGTGATCGGCATGTACATGGGTGTCGAGTACCCAGCGCAGTGTCAGCCCGGAAGATTCAAGCAGTGCGAGGTAATCCCCGACATGTTCCAGCACGGGGTCGATGATGACCGCATTGCCTGCACTGTCGGCAATCAGGTAACTCAGGGTGGAAGATTCCCGGTCGAAAAATTGGCGAAATATCATGTCAGTCAGACTTCGCAAAAAGCATGTCGTTCATCTTGTGTTATTTTTTATGGCTATATGGATGAAATGTAGAGGAACTGCTAACCCTTCTCAATGAACCGCTCAAGATAGGCAATAAATGCTCGCGTCTTGGCCGGCAGATAACGGCGCATCGGCATCACCGCCCAGGCGGGAACGGGCGGCAGGCACCATTGCGGCAATACGCGTACCAGTCGTTTGAGTCGTACATCTTCCGCTGCAAAGCGATCGGGTAATGCGCCGATGCCGGCGCCATCCAGCATGAGCTGTTGGATCACGTCCATGGAGTTCAGCGTGAGCCGGCCGGGCGGCACGCCTTCCCAAACGGCCTTGCCGCGTATCAATTTCCACGGGATCGCGCTGCCGCGTGCCGACATCAGGCGCACCGTTGCATGTTGTGCCAGATCTTCCGGACTTTTCGGTGCCGGGTGCAGCGCGAGATAGATCGGGCTGGCGTAGAGACCGATACTTTGTTCGTCGATCTTGCGCGCCACCAGCGTCGCGTCGTTATCCAATGTACCCATGCGTATCGCCAGATCGAAGCGTTCACCGATCAGGTCGACACGCCGCGATGTCATGTCGAGTTCGAGCTGTATCTCGGGATAAGTCTCGATGAAGGTGGCGAAGGCGCGCGAAAAATGTTGCCTGGCATAATCGCCCGGCATCGAAACCCGCAAGCGTCCATGTGGCCGTTCTTCCTGACTGCGTACGAAATCCTGGGTGGAGGCCACTTCTTCGGCAACGCGACGGCAGTGTTCGAGGAATTCCTGGCCGAATTCGGTGAGTGTCAGGCGGCGCGTGGTGCGCAGCAACAGCCGCTGCCCCAGTGCCGCTTCAAGGTTGGTCAGACGCCGCGAGACGGTGGCCTTGGGCATGCCCAGATGCTCGGCAGCACGCACCATGCTCTCCTGATCGACGATGGTGACGAACAGGATGTAGTCGTCCGCAGAGATATTTGTTTGTTCCATATGTGGAACAGTCTATCTCAGCTGGACGGCTTTATCTATCTTATTGAGCCACCTATGATGCACTCACTTTCACACAACAGGAGCGACCCATCATGAAATTGTTAGCGTTTGCCGCCAGCAACAGCCGGAAATCGATCAACAAGCAATTGGTGACTCATGCATCCAGCCTGGTTGGGGATGCAGCAGTTGAGATACTGGATCTGAATGATTACGAATTGCCGTTATACAGCGTCGACAGGGAAGTTGAGCTCGGACAACCGCAACTGGCCAAGGCCTTCATCACAAAGATAGCGGCCAGCGATGCCGTGATGATCTCGTTTGCCGAACACAATGGTTCGTATAGCGCGGCCTACAAGAACCTGTTCGACTGGAGTTCGCGCATCAGCAAGAAAGTATTTCAGGACAAGCCACTTGTATTACTGGCCACTTCGCCCGGGCCGGGCGGCGCTGCCAGCGTATTGGCCGCAGCCACACAGTCGGCACCGTATTTCGGCGGGCATGTAACAGCCAGTCTTTCCATTCCGGGTTTTTATGAAAATTTTGATGTGGAACACGGTACGCTCAGGAATGAAGGACTGAAAGCCAAATTGACCGAGGCTGTAAACAGTTTGAGCGAATTGTCTATCGCCTGAATAAAACACAACCGTATGAGATGAAAGGAGTACGACATGAATAGCTTAACAACAGACACAAAACTTCAATCGCGCGGCATCGAGCGTATCGTTGAGGGCGTTGCAACTTCGGACGGCGCCGGCGTCAAGCTGAGCCGCGTGCTTTCCGGAAGATTGCAGCAGCGGCTTGATCCCTTCCTGATGCTGGATGCATTCAGTAGCGACGACCCGGACGATTACATCGCCGGCTTTCCGGATCATCCGCACCGCGGCTTCGAAACGGTGACCTATATGCTTGCCGGCAACATGCGGCATCGCGACAGCGCCGGGCACGAAGGGCTGCTGCAAGGCGGCGGTGTGCAATGGATGACCGCTGGACGCGGTGTGATCCATTCCGAGATACCCGAACAGGTGGATGGCTTGATGGAAGGTTTTCAACTCTGGCTCAACCTGCCCGCGCGGGACAAGATGCGCGAGCCGTGGTATCGCGACATCCCCACTGGCGAGATTCCGGAATATGTCACGCCACAGGGTGTGGCCGTGCGGGTGATCGCCGGCAACAGCAACGGCGTGGCCGGAGCGGTGCTGCGTGAGGTCACCGAGCCGCTTTATCTCGACATTCATTTGCCAGCAGGCACGGCATTTTCGAGTGTACTGCCTGCCACACACAACGCATTCGTTTATGTCTATCACGGAACGGTGACGGTCAACGGCGTGCCAGTGCCTGCCCGCCGCATGGGCATCCTGGGTAATGAACCGGGGGCCGGTGGTGTGATACTGCAAGCGTCCCAAGATAAACCGTCAGGCGATACCCGCCTGATCCTGCTGGCGGGCAAGCCGCTCAATGAACCCATCGTGCAATACGGACCGTTCGTGATGAATACGCAGCAGGAGATCCATCAGGCGCTGAACGACTATAACAACGGGATGTTTGCCTGAATATTTTCCCAGACCAGGTTTTTCAACCACAAAGGAGAGCAGCATGAGCAACACGAACATTTTCAAAAGCTTCAACGGCAGCATCGCAGATTTCGTCAACAAACCCGCCGTCAGCGCTACGCTGATCGTTGTCGCAAGGATCATGGCCGCGGCGATCTTTATCATCGCCGGGTACGGCAAGCTGGGTGCAGGCTACGCGGCGACGCAAGGTTATATGTCCGCGATGGGTGTGCCAGGCGGCTTGATCCCGCTGGTGATTGCGCTGGAACTGGGTGGCGGGATCGCGCTGCTGCTCGGTTTTCAGACTCGTCTGGTGGCATTCCTGCTGGCGGGGTTCAGCATCACCGCGGGATTGATCTTCCACACCGGCGCCGACCAGATGCAGCAGATCATGCTGATGAAGAATTTCGCGATGGCAGGCGGGCTGCTGGCATTCACCGTGTTTGGAGCGGGGCGCCTGAGCCTGGATGGCGAAACGCGGTCTTGACGCGACGTTACTTTTCTGGAACGAACAACTCCGGGTCGACCATCACGCCGTTGAGTACCACGCTCCAGTGCAAATGCGGCCCGGTGGCGCGCCCTGTCATGCCGGACCGGCCGATCAGCTGGCCTTTGCTGACCGTCTGGCCGGCTTTCACTTTGAATCTGTCCAGGTGGCAATACATGGTGATGAGGCCGTTGCCATGGTCGATGAAAACCGTCTTGCCGTTGAAAAAATAATCATCCGTCGCCAGCACCGTGCCGGGTGCGCTCGCCCTGACCGGTGTGCCGCGTGGTACGGCCAGATCAAGGCCGGCATGCGGCGAGCGTGGTTGATCGTTGAAGAAGCGACGCAGACCGAAGCGACTCGACAGCTCCCCTTTCGCGGGAAGCACAAAATCCAGGTCGGTATCCGGCGCGGCTTGCCAGTGGTGTTCCAGCCCTTTGATGACCGATATTTCGCGTACCGCGCGCG
Source organism: Burkholderiales bacterium (assembly GCA_038203435.1). Classification (GTDB taxonomy): domain Bacteria; phylum Pseudomonadota; class Gammaproteobacteria; order Burkholderiales; family Gallionellaceae; genus Gallionella. Next base: position 5,381 of record JBBRDZ010000097.1, on the reverse strand, counting down.
CCTCGTGGGCAGGCGACAGCTCCACCTTGCTCTTGTCTTTCAGTGTGATGTGTTGCTCGGGATAATCCTTGGGATTGACGGTGAACTTCTGCACGATCGTGGCGCTGTCGGTGTTGACACGCAGTTCATGTTCGCCCGGTGCTGTATCCAGTGCCAGCCCAACCACCGCGTACCAGTGATCGTGGTCGGCCGTGACGAGTACCGGCTGGTCACCCAGCCATGCATGGGGTTTACCGGTGTTGGACACGCTGGCCAACGGAATGATGGCCAGCCCGCCCGGTACATTCTCGGCTTGCGGGAGGCTCGCATAAGCGGGGCTGGCAAGCTGCAACAGGAGCATCATCGCTTTCAGTGTGAGAGAACCGGCAGGGGTGGCAGCATGGTATTTGGTCATGGCGGTTTTTCGGGTCGTAAGTGAGCGTGCGGACGGCAGCAAAATATTCGGGTATCCGGCTGTGCGATCGGGCAGTTACCTGTTTCATGTGCGAACCGGGATGTTCAAGCGATCCCGGTTCGCGTCAACGCGGATGTCGATATGTCTGGATCAGTTGTGCCTGGACGAATCCGCCAAGGTCGGCTTGATGCAGCGAAAGCGCAGTGTGGCGCTTGCAGGCCTGCCCATATCTTCGTCCAATCGCGTCAGCGTATCGGTTTCCGCGACGCGGTCCTTTTTTGCGCAGTAGATGCTGGCATCGGAATAGACCTGTTTGGTGGCTTCTTCCAGGTCGGTGTAGACGGAACTGGAGCGGGTCGCGGAAACCATATAGATGTAGGAGTTGACTTGCACGACATCCGATCCGGTACCCGTACTGGTACAAGCGGCCATCGCCAGCGCGGAATAAACAAGCAGTGTTCTTTTCATCGGGCTATCTCGGGGTGGTTGGATCTGATCGGCATGATAGTACGCACAGTAGCAAATGTCTGCCGACGGGTAAACCGCAAATTCAAATCAACCGCGATGGAGGCTGCCGGTCGGGTTCAACTGCCGGTCAATTTGCGCCGCAGCCAGAAGCTGCTTGCGTCGACCACGATGATCATCAACAGCATCGCGATGATCACTGTGGCGGCCTGCTGCATCTGGAACAGCGACAGATGAAATTTAAGCATTTGCCCCAGTCCGCCGGCACCGACCACGCCGAGTATCGCCGCCGCGCGGATGTTGTTCTCCCAGCGATACAGCGTATACGACATCAGCTGCGGCAGGAGCTGCGGCAAAGCGGCGTAACAGAATGCCGCCAGCGGCGTTGCGCCGTTGATGCGCAGCGTGGCTTCGGCAGCATCCGGCTGGTTTTCCAGCGCATCGGCGAACAATCGACCGAGCACGCCGGTGGTGTGCAGCGCCAGCGCCAGGGTGCCGGCGAACGGACCGAGTCCGGCCGCGATCAGCAGGATCACTGCCCAGACCAGCTCGGGTATCGAGCGCAGTACGTTCAGCACAAAACGCAGCAGCGCACGGGCAACGCTGCCGGACCTTCCGCTGGCCGGCAATGCCAGCGCCAGCCCGCAGATGAAAGCGATGGCCGTGCCCAGCACCGACATGGACAGGGTCTCCAGTGTGCGCGCGGCGAGTCTGGTCAGAAAAGACCAGGACAATTCCGGCGGTGCAAAACCGTGCAGGAACTCCAGGCTGGTGCGTGCCGCATCGACGCTGAACAGCCCGCTCCATTTGATGGACAAGGAATAAAAACTGGCGCAGACCAGCGCCAGCAGACCAAGCAGCAATGCTGCAGTGGCAGGTTGCATGATGACCGGCGCGGCGGGGCGGTGCTTCGATTCAAGCGGGTGCATGTCAGCCTAGCCGCTTGCGCAGGAAAGTGCTGACCAGATCGGCGCACGCGACCAGTGCCACGAAGATGATCAGCATGCTGGACACCTCATCGCCGGCGAGCATCTTCATCGACTCGTCCATGCGCTGGCCGATGCCGCCGGCACCGACGAAACCCATCACCACCGAGCCGCGGATCGCGCATTCCCAGCGGAATGTGGTGTATGACACCAGTTCGGATGCCGCTGCCGGCAGTGCGCCGTAGAGCAGCGCCACCATCCGCCCGCTGCCATTCCTCAGCAGCGATCGGGTGGTATGCGCTTCGGATGATTCGAGTATTTCGGCATACACCTTGCCGAGCATGCCGCTGTAAGTCAGCGCGATGGCCAGTACCCCGGCGGTCGGGCCGAGACCGACGATGCGTACCAGCAGCAATGCCCAGACCAGCTCCGGTACGCTGCGCAGCAATACCAGCAGCCAGCGCGCAGCCTGTCTGACCACGGCACCGGCGGGGCGCATGCGGCCGGATTCCAGACGCGACACCGACAGCGACCCGGTCGCCAGCAGGGTCAGCGGGATCGCGCCCAGCAATGCCAGTGTCAGTCCGGCGGTTGCGATGGCGATGGTTTGCCAGGTTGCCGCGACGATCATGGTCAGGAATTCTGCTGAATGCGCGGGCGGGATGAAACTCGCCAGAAAATGCCAGGTCGATGCCAGGCTTTGTGCATCCAGCAATATCCACGGCTTGAATTCGCTGGCGACCAGCAGCGGCCATAACAGCAGCAGCGCGATCAGCGTGGCGGTGATGCGACCGCGCCACGCCGGGTCGGGATGATGTGCTGCGGTCGGGTTCATAGCGGTCCGGACCGATTGCTCAAAATTGCACTTCGATGTGCGGGACAGGGGCCGCAACGGGTGAGCTGTGTAGTTCGACGCTGTTGCGGTACAGCCCGGCGAGCATCGCTTGCGTCACCGCGGCACGCGGAACATCGAAAGCGATGCGCCCGTCGCGCAGGCCGACGATGCGCGGAAAATTAGCCAGCGCCAGTTCTACCTGGTGCAGGCTGCACAGCAGCGTCGCGTTGCGACCGGTCGCTTCCTGTTGCAGCACGGCGAGGGTTTGCTGCGCCAGCGTCGGGTCGAGCGCGGACCGCGGTTCGTCGACCAGCAGGGCATCGGCATTGGACACCAGCAGGCGCGCCATGCCGCAGCGTTGCCGTTCGCCCCCCGACAATCTGTCCACCCGCGCATACAACTTGTCCTGCAGCTGGAAGCGCGCCAGCGCATGGTATGCGGCATCGGGATCGCGCGGCCGGATCAGCGACGCGAATGCCTGCCGGAAATTCCATTGCGGCAGACGTCCCGCCAGTACCGCCGTCACCACCCGTTGCCGCGGCGGCAGTGGCGGCGTCTGCGGCGCGAGGAACAGGCGCGCGCGCAATGCGTGACGTTCGGCATGACCGAGCGCCCACGGATCGGTGCCGAAGATCGTGAACCTGCCAGATGCGGTACGGTGCGCGCAGGCCAGGGTATGCAGCAGTGTGGTCTTGCCGGCGCCGGACGGGCCGATCAACGCGATCTGCTCGCCCTGCGTCACCGACAGGCTGACATCAGTCAGCGCATGCGACGCTGCACTGCGATGAGCCGATGCATGCCGCACGCAGACGCTGTTCAACTCGAACGACATGGCTATTTCAGCAAGCCTGCGCTGCGTGCCGCGGTTTCGATCGCACTGTAGTTTTCTGCCCTGGTCGGGATGAAGCGCACGGTGCGTTGCAAATCAAGTATCACCTTGTCATGCGGATCGTTGCTGTTCAGTGCAAGAAACGCGTTGGTCAGTTTTTCGCGCAAGGCCGGGTCCATGTCGGCACGCACCGTCCAGTTATAATCGTAGTAGCCCGGTGTGGTGTAGAACACACGCATGACTTTCGGGTCCACCTTGCCTGCGGCCAGCAGCTTTTCCCATACTGAGATGTTCAATACACCGGCTTCCACTTTGCCGCCCGCCACTGCCGCCACTGTCGCATCGTGCGCGCCGGAAAACGCGATGCGCTTCATGTCGGTTTCCGGGTCGATGTGCACCGCCAGCAGATAGGAGCGCGGCATCAGATGTCCCGAGGTGGACGATTCCGAACCGAACGAAAAGGTCTTGCCCTTGAGGTCCTGCAGACTGTTGATGTCGTCGCGTGTGGTGATGAACACCGACTTGAATTTTTCGTCTTCCTCGCGCTGCACCAGCGGGATCACCCGGTTATTGCTGCGCACCTTGGCCTGGATAAAGGTGAAGCCGCCGAACCAGACCATGTCGAGCTTGTTGTTGACCAGGCTTTCCACCGCAGCGGCGTAGTCGGTGACCGGTGTGAATTCGACCTTCATGCCCAGCTTCTGCTCCAGATAGTCGCCGAGCGGCTTGAACTTGCGCTGCAGTTCGGTGGGCGATTCATCGGGGATCGCGGACACGCGCAACACCGGTTCGGCCAGCGACAGGTTGGACGTCAGCAATGCGATGGTGGCGATCACGGTGGCGAAAAACGATTTGATGATGTTTGAAGACGCAAGATTTTTCATGGCTGCCCTTTGATTAAAATAGTGGGCGCCACCGGGCGATACGGGGAAAGACAGACATGACGATACGCCGGCCGGATATATGACCGAAAAAACTCGCGCGACCGGGCTATGCAAGCACGGTGACAGGAGTTTGGCACCTCTCAGGATCTGCTGACCTGCACACTGGCAGCGCGTTGATACGGTACATTCCATCGCACCCGGCAGGGGTCGGCCACACGCGGACCGTCAGACCCGCTCCACGATGAATTGAAGCGGCGTTACGGCGAGCCAACCAGAAACGGATGCAACAGCGGGGCGGAGTTTAACAGAGGGAACTATCGTGAACTGCGGCAATTTCGATCGCGCAGTGTGAGTACATCTGATTAGCGCGAGTCTTGGCGTCAGGACTGCACTGCCTGGCTGCTCATCGCCTCGCCCATGCGTATCGGTCGCTCCGGCGACCAGGCCGGATTGAAATGCAGGGTGTCTTTGGGGAACAGCATCACCACCGTGGAGCCGAGCAGGAAGCGTCCCATCTCGTCGCCTTTCTGCAATATGATCTCTTTGCCGTCGTAGTGCCACTCGCGCACTTTGGGCGTGCGCGGCGGGTTGACCACACCATGCCACACCGTGGCCATGCTGCCGACGATGGTCGCGCCCACCAGTGTCAATACGAACTGTCCCGTCATTCCGTCAGCGGGTTCGCCGTCGAACACGCACACCACGCGTTCGTTGCGCGCGAACAATCCCGGTACGCCGCGCGCAGTGGTCGGATTGACCGAGAACAGCGCACCCGGCACATAGATCATGCGCCGCAGGTGTCCGGCACAGGGCATATGGATGCGGTGATAGTCACGCGGACTCAGGTAGAGCGTGGCGAAACTGCCATCGGCAAATTGTGCGGCCAGATCCGCATCGCCGCCGACCAGCGCGGTGGTGGTGTAGTGGTGGCCCTTGGCCTGGAAGATGTTGTCGCGCGCTATCACGCCAAACTGGCTGATCGCGCCGTCCACCGGGCAGACGAACTCGGCATCCGCCAGCGGCCGTGCGTTCTCGCGCAGCGGACGGG
>JBBRDZ010000096.1:0-9404 GCA_038203435.1 Burkholderiales bacterium | reverse complement strand
AGAGCCGGATATCTTTGATCCCATCATTGCATCCCTGACCACGCATGGCGATTACTGGATGACGACAGCCGATTTTCGCAGTTTTGTCGACGCGCAGCAGCGCGCAGCGGAAGCATTTCGCGATCAGGAACGATGGACGCGCATGAGCATCCTCAATACTGCTGCCAGCGGCAAGTTTTCCAGTGACCGCACCATACGTGAATACAACGACGATATCTGGAAACTGAAACCGGTAAAGGCCTTCCCGGTACGCTGAGCGGCAGTCAGAAGCTGGATTCAGGCAATGCGTACTTCAATTTACCGCAGTATGCAGCGTCAACTAGCATTGATGACTTGCAAAAAATCAGCTCCGTAGCGGGCCAGTTTTGCCTGTCCCACGCCGCTGATCTGTGCCAGCTCATCCAGTGTAACCGGGCGGCAGTTGAGCATTTCCAGCAGGGTGCTGTCGTGGAAGATGACATAAGGAGGGACACCTTGCACACGGGCTATCTCCATGCGTTTGGCTTTAAGCGCCAGCCATAACGGATCGTCGTTCGCCCCGGAGAATGGTTCACGCGACTTGATATTGCGTTCCGCACGTTGCGCTTTGCGTTTGACCGGGTCGGCATCGCGGCGCAACCATACGGATTGTTCGGCGCGCAATATCGGACGTGCCGCCTCGCTCAGTTTTAAACCGCCGTAAGCCTCGCTATCCGATACCAGCAATCCGCTCGAGACCAGTTGGCGAAACACGCTGCTCCATTGCAGAGCGCTGAGATCTTTGCCTATGCCGAAGGTGGACAGACGTTGATGTTTGAATTTTACGACCCGATCGGTCTCTTTGCCGATCAACACGTCGACCAGGTGCCCCGCACCAAAGCGTTGTCCGGTACGATATGCACAGGACAGTGCCATTTGTGCAGCTTCGGTTGCATCCCAGGTGTCCACGGGGTCCAGGCAGTTGTCGCATGCGCCGCAATTGCCCGGATGTACCTCGCCGAAATAGTGCAACAGACTCTGGTGGCGGCAGGAAGTGGATTCACAATAGCCAAGCAAACTATCAAGTTTCTGCCGTTCCAGACGTTTGCGTCCTTCCGCTGCCTCGCCATTCTCGATCATGTGCCGCATCGACACCGCATCGCCCAGGCCGTAGACCATCCATGCGTCGGCAGGCTGGCCATCGCGACCGGCACGCCCGGTCTCCTGATAGTACGCTTCCATGCTTTTGGGCAGATCGAGGTGAACGACAAAACGCACATTCGGCTTATCGATGCCCATGCCGAATGCAATGGTTGCCACCATCACCACACCTTCTTCGCGCAGGAAGCGGCTCTGGTTGTTGCTGCGCGTGGTGCCATCAAGACCCGCGTGATAGGGAAGAGCATCCCAGCCGTGCTCCTTTAACCAGGCGGCAGTTTCATCGACCTTTTTGCGCGACAGGCAGTAAACGATGCCGGAATCGCTTTTGTGTTCCGCTTCAAGAAAAGACTGTAACTGATTGCGTGCATTGTTCTTTTGTGTGACGCGATAATGAATGTTGACGCGATCGAAGCTGGAAATGAATTGGCGCGCCTGCTCCAGCGCCAGCCGCTCGACGATCTCGCCGCGCGTCGGAACATCGGCAGTTGCGGTCAGTGCGATACGCGGCACGCCGGGGAAACGTTCATGCAATACCGTCAGCGCGCGATACTCGGGACGAAAATCATGTCCCCATTGTGATACGCAATGCGCTTCGTCAATAGCGAACAACGCGATCCCCGCCGTTTCTTGAACCTGTTCGAGTAATACCTGGAAGCTTGGCATCAACAGCCGTTCCGGGGCAACGTACAGCAGGTCGAGCTCGCCTCGCAACAGACGACCTTGAACTTCGCGTGCCGCAGCCGCATCGATGCTTGAATTAAGGAATGCGGCTTTGACCCCGAGCAGGCATAGCGCATCAACCTGGTCTTGCATCAGTGCGATCAGTGGTGAAACCACTATGCCCGTACCCGGGCGCAGCAAGGCCGGCAGTTGATAACAAAGCGATTTACCACCGCCGGTGGGCATCAGCACCAGCGCATCCCCGCCCGTGACGATGTGTTCGACGATCGCTTGCTGTTCGCCGCGAAAAGTGGAATAGCCGAACACGGAGTGGAGCAACTGTTGTGCCGATTGCGCTGTCATGACTGAATTTGATGGCATAGTTGAAGGGAGGAGGAATACAATTCCATTTTGCAATGATCCTGATTTCAATCGGTGCGGTATTTTAACTTGTGCAACCCCCAACAGGAGTGGAAGAAATTGAACCAGACACCCGCCGACAACCTCGTTGAAGTTAGCCAACTTCACTTTTCTTACGGCCAAAGAGAGGTGCTGAAAGGTATCAATCTGACCATTCCGCGTGGCAAGATCGTCGCCATACTGGGTGTCAGTGGTTGCGGCAAGACAACCCTGTTGCGCCATTTCGGCGGCCAATTGCGGCCTTCCAGCGGCACCGTGAAGTTCATGGGCCAGGTGGTGCAAGAACTCGATAACGACGAGTTATACGCGATGCGAAGAAAAATGGGGATGATGTTTCAAATCAGCGGACTGTTCAGTGATCTGTCTGTGTATGACAACTTGGCCTTCCCGATGCGGGAGCATACCGACCTTCCCGAAGAAATCATCCACGATCTGGTGTTGATGAAGTTGCATGCGGTGGGTTTGCGCGGCGCACACGCGCTGATGCCAAGCGAGCTATCGGGTGGCATGGAACGACGCGTCGCCTTGGCTCGTGCGATAGCACTAGATCCAACGCTGATCATTTATGACGAGCCGTTCGCCGGTCTCGATCCGATTTCACTCAATACCATCGCGAACCTGATCAGGCGACTGAACGATGCGCTGGGCGTGACTTCGGTGGTGGTTACCTATGATTTGTCCGAATCGCTCAAAATTATCGATTATGCGTACTTCATCCACGATGGTGTGGTGGTAGCACAAGGCGATGTCAGCGAAATGGTAGAGTCGACCGACCCGTTTGTCAGACAGTTCGTTCATGCCCAGCCAGACGGTCCTATCGCCTTTCAATACCCCGGAAAGCCATATGCTGAAGACCTCGAAATCGTGGCCAGATCGAGGACAGTCGGTCATGGCCGGGCAATTTGAGGCTGGCAGTTGTCGTGCTGGACTTCAGCAAATACAATGTGCCGTAGCAATTCCAAACCATGACCAAGCCAATATGACCAAGCACTTTCGATACTCTGTACACTGGTTGCTTGTCACCATGCTGTTCGTCAATTGGCCCACCTTGCTCCATGCCGATCAGACGGAACAAATGCCGCAAGCTAAGTTATCGACAAGCTTTCTGTTGGTTGCCAGCAAGAAAATGGCAGACCCCAGATTCCGCAAAACTGTGCTGGTGGTAACCCAGCATGGCAAAGGCGGGCCGATCGGTGTGATCGTCAACCGGCCACAAGAAATCAGTCTGGACACGATATTCCCCGATTTGCCGAAAGCCAAAGGATGCAGTTTGTTCTTTGGTGGCCCCACCTATCCTGCACAAATTTCCTATCTGGTACGCGGAACGGATGCCTTGACGGGAGCGCTGACCATTGCCAAGGATACTTATCTCGCCTATGACATGCCTATACTGGGTGAATTACTGGATGGCAAGCGAGCTTACAAGGATTTGCGTGTGATGCATGGCCTGGCTTCTTGGGCACCCGGACAACTGGAATACGAGATCCAGCTGGGAGGCTGGTATGTGATGCCGTTCGACAATGCGGTCATATTCGACCGCCCGCCGGGGGAAATCTGGCAGGAACTGTACAACCGTGCCAACAGTATTGTACTGTAGCAACCGGTAACTCAGACACTCACGCCAAACAAGGCGCCAACCCCTGCTGTCAGTGCCATCGCCAGCGCTCCCCAGAATCCCACCCGTACTGCTGAAGCGAACAGGGGTGCGCCCCCTGTGCGAGCGGACGCCACGCCCAGCAATACAAGAAACAGCAGTGAACTGGCCGAGACCGCCCACATGAGCCATGATGACGGCACGAGCACGACCACCAGCAGCGGTAATGCGGCACCGACAGAAAAAGTACCCGCTGAGGAAAATGCGGCTTGAATCGGCCGAGCGGTCAGTGTGTCGGATATGCCCAATTCGTCACGTACATGCGCGCCGAGCGCATCGTGTTTCATCAACTGGGTCGAGACTTCGGCGGCAAGATTCGGATCGAGTCCGCGCTTGACGTAGATAGCAGCCAATTCCTCATGCTCGTGTTTTGGATCGGCAGCCAGTTCAATGCGTTCGCGATCGATGTCTGCGCGTTCGGTATCTGCCTGTGAACTCACTGAAACGTATTCGCCGGCAGCCATCGACATGGCGCCAGCCACCAGGCCGGCAACGCCCGCGATCAAAATACTCTTGGCACTTGCGTCTGCGGCAGCTACACCCATGACCAGGCTGGCGGTTGAAACAATTCCGTCGTTCGCGCCAAGTACGGCTGCACGCAACCATCCGATGCGTTGCACCCTGTGCTTTTCAACGTGTCTCATCGCTTCCCTTTCTACGCTTTGCCGATCTGCTGCCTGCCGCCAAGCGAGGATAGCTTCAGCGCGCAAGGTAATGGTTGATCAGGCCGTTCGTCGATGCATCATGCTGGCTGGATAATTCCACTTTGCGCAATTCAGGCAAAATCTTGCCCGCCAGTTGTTTGCCAAGTTCCACACCCCATTGGTCAAAGGGGTTGATGTTCCAGACCACGCTTTGCACAAACACCTTGTGCTCATACAATGCGATCAGAGTCCCCAGAGTATGAGGATCGAGCTTGTCGAATAGCAATGTATTGGTCGGTTTGTTCCCGGGGAACATCTTGTGCGGCAGCAAGTCTTCCAGCGCCTGGCCAACCATTCCTTGTGCTTCCAGTTCTGACCGTGCTTCAGCCTCACTCTTGCCGACCATCAGCGCTTCGGTTTGAGCGAAGCAATTGGCAAGCAGAATGGCGTGATGTTCGCCGAGTGGGTTGTGGCTGTGTAAGGGGGCGAGGAAATCAGCCGGTATCATGCGTGTACCCTGATGGATGAGTTGGTAGAAAGCGTGTTGCCCGTTGGTGCCCGGCTCCCCCCATACCGTCATGCCGGTATCGTAATCCACCTTGTTGCCGTCGCGATCGACACCCTTGCCGTTGCTTTCCATATCCAGTTGTTGCAGATAAGCGGGGAAACGATGCAGGTATTGATTGTAGGGAAACACCGCGCTGGAGCCTGTAGCGAAGAAATTGCCATACCAGACGCCCAGCAAGCCCATCAGCACCGGTATATTCTTGGTGACCGGTTCGTTGCGGAAGTGCTCATCCATCGCATAAGCACCGCCGAGCATCTCCTCGAATCTATCCATTCCCACATAAAGCGCTATGGGCAAACCGATCGCCGACCAAAGTGAATAGCGCCCACCCACCCAATCCCAGAACTCGAACACGTTGTCCGGGTTGATGCCGAATTCGGCCGTGGCCTTCAGATTGGTGGAGACCGCGGCGAAATGTTTGGCCACTGCCTGCTCGTCGCCCAGTTTTTCGACCAGCCATGCTCGCGCAGATTGAGCATTGGTAAGGGTTTCCTGGGTGGTGAAAGTTTTGGAGCTGACGATGAACAGCGTCGTTTCCGCATCCAGGTTTCTCAGCGTTTCGACGAGATGCGTAGCGTCGATATTTGATACGAAATGTGCATGCAACTTCTGGCTGGCATAGGGTTTGAGGGCTTCGCATACCATCAGCGGGCCGAGATCGGACCCGCCGATACCGATATTCACGATGTCGCGTATGGTTTTGCCGGTATGGCCGGTATGCTTACCGTCGCGTACTGCATCGGAAAAACGGCGGATCAGTCCCAATACCCGTCGTATATCCGGCATCACGTCTTTGCCCTTTACCCGCACCGGTCGGTCGGAACGATTGCGCAGTGCGGTATGCAACGCGGCGCGGTGTTCGGTGGAATTGATTTCGACGCCATTGAACATGCGTTCTATCCAGACCGGCAATTCGGCTTGTTCGGCGAGTTCGAGCAGCAATTCGACGGTCCGGTCGTTGATGCGATTCTTGGAGTAGTCGAACAACAGGTTTTCGAATCTGAGCGAGAATTTTTCGAAGCGTGCCGCGTCCTCGAGGAACATCTGTCTCATCTGGACCGGTTCGATGATGGAATAGTGCGCGCTGAGCGCTTGCCATGCGGTTGATTGGGTAAGTTTTGACATGTTGGTTATTCCAAATCAACAGTGGGCGATTATGCTTCTGCCACAAGAATGACACCGGCAAGCGGTGGCAATGCAATCTCGGCAGAATAGGGCAGCCCCATCCATGGAGTCGCTTCTGCAATGATCGACCCGGCATTGCCGACGTTGCTGCCCGCGTAATACTGCGAATCGCTGTTCAGCACTTCACGGTATTTGGCTTGTGCGGGCAAGCCGATGCGATAGTGTTTGCGTGGTACCGGCGTCAAGTTAAGGGCGACTATCGCACTGGAGCCGTCACGTGCGCGGCGCTGATAGGACAGTACGGATTTTTCCGCATCGTTACAGTCCACCCAGGAAAAACCGTCTGCCTGAAAATCCTGGTCATGCAGCGCCGTGAGCTTGCTATAGAGACGATTCAGGTCATGGGCCAGATTCTGCATGCCGCGGTGAAATTCTTCGCCCAGCTGCCACCATTCCAATTCCCACTTTGATTGCCACTCGCGACCCTGGGCGATCTCATTGCCCATGAAATTGAGTTTCTTGCCCGGACTGGTCATTTGATAGGTCAGCAACAAACGCATGTTGGCGAATTTCTGCCATGCATCACCGGGCATTTTGGACAACAGCGACCCCTTGCCGTGCACGACTTCGTCATGCGAGAACGGCAGAACAAAGTTTTCGGTATATGCGTAAAGCTGGCCGAAAGTGAGTTGATTATGGTGATAACGCCGATGCACCGGTTCATGACGGAAGTAACTCAGCGTGTCGTTCATCCAGCCCATGTTCCACTTTATCGAGAAGCCCAATCCCCCCAGGTAGACAGGGCGCGACACTCCGGGCCAGGCCGTGGATTCTTCGGCCATAGTCAAGGCACCGGGGAACTGATCGTGCACCATCACATTCATTTCACGCAGAAAATCCACCGCCTCCAGGTTTTCGCGACCGCCATATTTGTTCGGTATCCATTCGCCGGCTTTGCGTGAATAATCGAGGTACAACATCGACGCCACAGCATCGACACGCAGTCCGTCAAAGTGGAATTCGGACAACCAGAAGTGCGCGCTGGACATCAGGAAAGACTTAACCTCATTGCGCCCGAAATTAAAGATGTACGTACCCCAATCCTCATGAAAGCCGAGGCGCGGATCCTGGTGTTCGTATAGCGCTGTGCCGTCAAAACGCGCCAGCGCCCAGCTGTCTTGGGGGAAATGGGCGGGCACCCAATCGAGTATCACCCCGATGTCAGCCTGATGGCAGGTATCAATGAGATTTCGTAACTCATCCGGGGAGCCAAAGCGGCTGCTCGCGGCAAAATAGCCTGTTGCCTGGTAACCCCACGATTCATCAAGGGGATGCTCGGAGATCGGCATCAACTCGATATGGGTGTAGCCCATCCCTTTCACATAAGGCACCAGGTCCAGTGCCAGCTCGCTATAACTATAGAAACGACCATCCGGGTGCCGCTTCCACGAGCCGGCGTGGATCTCGTAGATATTGATCGCACCGTGCATCCAGTCCCATTGGCCGCGTTGCTTCATCCATTCTGCATCTTGCCAGCGATGTTCATTTGCAGTTGCGGCAAGTGAGGCTGTGCCCGGACGCAACTCGTAACCTTGCGCATAAGGATCGGTCTTGGTCAGCAGGTTACCGGTATCGCGATTGCGAATCTCGTAGCGGTACAGCGCGTGTTGTTTGATCTCGGGTATGAACAATTCCCACACTCCGCTGGAACCGTGTGAGCGCATCGGATAAATACGGCCATCCCAGTTGTTGAATTCTCCGACCACGCTGACGCGTTCGGCGTTCGGCGCCCAAACGGCAAACCTGACACCCTGTATCCCATTGATTTCCACCGCATGGGAACCGAGCATGCGGTAACTTTGGTGTAATTTCCCTTCGCTGAAAAGATACAGATCCTGCTGGGAAATGCTGGAAGGGAATTGATAAGGGTCAAAAATATCTTGGGACGCCCTACCGTAATGAACGTGCAAGCGGTAGGGGCGGGCAGGTTCGGTTTTGCCGCGCCATTCAAAAAGTCCCGTGGGATGAATTTTCTTGAGCGGTTCGGTGTCGTTTTTGACATGTAGTGCAACCTGAGTGGCATAAGGCTCGTATACGCGCAACACCCACTCGGAATCAATCTTGTGCAAACCAAGTAATCCAAAAGGGTCGTAGAGCCGGGTTTGCACCAATGATTCAATCAGCGTATCCACTTAAAATCCCTCATATGCCTTGTCTAGTGCACCGATTGTAAACGATAATGAACGCACTCTAGAAGGTTTATCGGGGACTGGAAATGAATACCGAACTGGGCTATCTGCAAAAAAAATATCATGTTGCAGTGAGCGAAACTGCACCTCGATTTGTTAGTCGCATCACCAAGAACACCTATGCGATGGTACTGGCAGGAGGCCGAGGCAGTCGTCTGCATCAACTCACCGACTGGCGCGCCAAACCGGCAGTTCCATTCGGCGGCAAGTTCCGCATCATAGACTTCGTATTGTCCAATTGCGTGAATTCCGGCATCCGCCACATCGGCGTGGCGACGCAGTACAAATCGCATAGCCTGATACAGCACATACAGCGCGGCTGGTCATTCCTGAATGGACAATTCGGCGAATTCATCGATCTGCTCCCGGCACAACAACGTGTCGACGAAAATCACTGGTATCTTGGAACCGCAGATGCGGTGTTCCAGAATCTGGATATCCTGCGTTTTTCCAACCCCGATTTTGTATTGATTCTGGGTGGCGACCATGTGTACAAAATGGACTACGGCAAGTTGCTGGCCTTCCATGTCGAGAACAAAGCCGACATGACAGTAGCTTGTTTGGAAGTGCCTGTCGCGGAGGCGACGGCATTTGGTGTGATGACTGTCGATGACAATTCTCGCGTGGTCGAATTCACCGAAAAATCACTCAATCCACCAACCATACCCGGCAAACCGGGCCTGTCTCTGGCGAGTATGGGTATCTATGTGTTCAACGCGAAGTTCCTCTTCGAGCAATTGATACGAGATGCCGACGACAAGCGCTCCAGTCATGACTTCGGCAAGGATTTGATCCCGCAAATGATTAAAAAATATCATGTGTTTGCGCAAAGTTTCGAGCAGAGTTGTGTCGGGATGGGTGATGACAATGTGCCATATTGGCGTGATGTGGGAACCATAGATTCGTATTGGGAAGCCAATATGGAGCTGACCAAGGTGGTGCCGGATTTGAACATGTACGACCAG
>JBBRDZ010000095.1:0-9412 GCA_038203435.1 Burkholderiales bacterium | reverse complement strand
AGCCATCCAAGTGGCTGGAATATGCCACGAAACACCGGTGGTACCTTGAAATCGAACCAAATTGGCAGTCGATGTTCGCTCAGCAGGTTCGAAAAAACAGGCTCGGCTTGTGAATCTGGGCGAATTTCAACAGCCTGTTAGGCGATTTCTCAGTCATTTCCGAACAGGTCGTCGAGCGGATTCTTTCCTGCAGGTGCACTGCCGGAAACGCGTTTGGCGGTGAACTCTTCCTCGATGTTGTCGCGATAAAAGCTCCATGCCGCACCCGAACCGCTCAGGCGGCGCCAGGTGTCGTCGCCGACGCCGCTGTACTGCAAGGTACTGCCGTCATCGAATTGTACTTGCAGCAGGCGGGTGCGGGCATCGTAGCCGATGGCGCGCAGCTTGCCCGAGTTGATCTTCTTCATTTCCATGCCGGCCTCCTGTAAAGGTTGCGACGTTGCACTTATGCGATGCTGACCATCTTGTTCGACTTTGCTTTCGCGGCCCGTGCGCGCAACTGCCCGCACGCCCCCTCGATCTCCTGTCCCGCCGAATCGCGCAGCTTGGCGAGGATGCCGTGCTGCTTGAGGGCATGCACCATGTGCGCGGCGCGCTCCGGCGAGGGGCGGCGAAAGGCCAGTCCGTCCACGTCGTTGAAGGGGATGAAGTTCATGATCGCGTATTTTCCGGAGAGCAGCCGGGCGATCCCTTCCAGTTCGGCGTCGCTGTCGTTGATACCCTCCAGCAAAGTCCACTGGTATTGCACCGGATAGCCGGTAGCGCGCGCATATGCTTCGGCGCGTTCTACCAGTTCTTCGATGGCGATCTGCGGCGCGCGCGGCAGTAACCTGGATCGGAGTTTCGCATCGGTGCTATGCAGCGAGAGGGCTAGAGCCGGTTTGACTTTTTCCAGCGACAGGCGTTCGAACACACGCGGGTCACCGACTGTGGAGAACACCAGATTCGTGTGGCCGATGTTGCCGTGCGTGCCGAGCAACTGGATCGCTTCGAGCACGTTGTCGAGATTGTGGGCCGGCTCGCCCATGCCCATGAATACCACCTTGCTCACCGCGCGGCGGCGGCGCGCCAGCACCACCTGGGCGACCATCTCGGCGCTGCCGAGCTGGCGCAGCAGGCCGTCGCGGCCACTCATGCAGAATACACAGCCCACTGCACAGCCGACCTGCGTCGAGATGCACAGGCCGCCGCGCGGCAGCAACACGCTCTCCACCATCAGGCCGTCATGCAGTTCCACCAGCAGCCGTGCGACGCTTTCGTGATCAGAATGTGCGCGCAGCGCTACGTTGGCTCCCTCTCCCGCAATACGGGAGAGGGTTGGGGAGAGGGCGGGATGCTCGCTGCGCAGCCGCGCCAGACCGTTCAACGATGCTTCAATGGCGGGCAGTTCATTACGCATCACCAGCGGAAAAAAATCCTGTGCGGCACTGCCAGTCCGGTCATACGAACCTGCCTGGCTCCAGCCGCGCAACAGCCTGTCTACGTGACAAGGCTTGGCGCCGAGATCACGCAGGCGTTGGAGTAGCTGGGCGATATGCATCAGAGCGTGAGTGTGGGAGTTCAATAAGGATCAAGATTTTAACATCGGCAGCAGCTTAATCTATGAAACGAACAAATGGACTCGTCGGAATCTGATAAAAGGTAGAGTAACGCCGACTACCATTGGTTATTATATATTTCCCGCAGCAAAGATATTCCAGGAGATACAAGTGGTGACCAAGGAAGACATGATCGATGGGTTTGAAGAATTGTTCAGTACGGCGAAGATGGAGATCTTGTCCAACCGTACCGATGTGGCAGGCAACCGGCAGTTGTTCGGACAGGTGCTGGGGTTCTTCATTGCGATGCGTATGGTCCTGCCTATGGAGAGCGAAGAGATCGAGTTCGTTGAAGATCGTTTGCGCGCGCTGGAAGAGCGGATAGTCTAACCGGCTCCATCATCACAAAATCCGGGGGATCAGACGCCGCTGATTTTCATGCGTCAGATATTCAATGTTCCAAGACACTTCAAGGAGAGTCAACATGATCAAAGCGTACGCAGCATTCGAACCCAAAGGCGAACTTAAACCTTTCGAGTATGACCCCGGCGAATTGAAACCAATGGAGGTGGAGATCGACGTTCACTATTGCGGCATTTGCCATAGCGATCTGAGCGTGATCGACAGTGAGTGGGGAAAAAGCTCATACCCGGTGGTGGCGGGTCACGAAGTGGTGGGCAAGATATGCCAGGTCGGCAGCCATGTCAGGGATCTCACGGTTGGCCAGATCGTCGGCCTGGGTTGGCACGCGGGCTATTGCAACCAGTGTTCGATGTGTCACGCGGGAGACAACAACCTGTGCGCCAACGCGCAAGCCACCATCGTCGGCCATTACGGCGGCTTTGCCGACAAGGTGCGCGCCGCGTCAAACAGCGTGGTGCTGATCCCCGATGGTATCGATCTGGAATCGGCCGGCCCGCTGTTTTGCGCCGGGAGCACCGTGTTCAATCCGCTGTTGCAATTCGGTATCAAACCGACCGACAAAGTGGCGGTGATCGGCATCGGTGGCCTGGGGCACATGGCGTTGAAATTCCTCAATGCGTGGGGCTGTGAAGTGACGGCTTTCACCTCGACTGCAAGCAAGAAAAAAGAAGCGCTCAGCCTGGGTGCGCACCATACGCTGAACTCCCGCGACGAGAACGAGATCAGGAGTGCGGCTGGCCGATTCGACTACATCCTTTCCACGGTCAACGTGAAACTGGATTGGAACCTTTACCTCGGCACACTGGCTCCGCGCGGAAGATTGCACTTCGTGGGCGCGACGCTGGCGCCGCTGGACATCGGCGTGTTCTCACTCATCGGCGGGCAACGTTCCGTGTCCGGCTCGCCGGTGGGCAGCCCTGCCACGATCGCAAAGATGCTGGCTTTCGCCAATCTGCACCAGGTCCGGCCGGAGATTGAAAAATTCAAATTTACCGACATCAACAAGGCGATCGAAAGATTGCGGAGCGGCGAGGCACGTTATCGCGTTGTACTGTGTCGATGATGTTATGGTTTTTTCGCCGGTCATTATGAAAAGTGAGCTGATATGAATTCGATCACGTGGGACGGCAAAGCGATCTATCCCTCCAAGATCGTCTGTATCGGCAGAAACTATGCCGAGCACATCAAGGAGTTCGACAACGAACCCGATCAGGATCCGGTCATCTTCATGAAGCCGAACTCAGCCATCTCGAAAGAGATCTGTTCCAGCGCAACGGAGCTGATCCACTACGAGGGCGAGATCACCTTCCTGGTCGCGTCGGGTGAATTGCGCGGCGTCGGGTTCGGTTTGGACCTGACCAAGCGGGATCTGCAATATCAATTGAAAGACAAGGGTTGGCCCTGGGAACGCGCCAAGTCCTTTGACCGATCCGCGGTATTCAGCAACTTCGTCAGCTTCAGCGGCGATGTCACCGGTTTAAGGTTGGAGCTGCACATCAATGAGGTGCTGGTCCAGTTCGGCGGCTATGATCTGATGCTGAGCAAACCGGCACGGATGTTGAGCGAATGCAAAAGTTTTCTTTCATTCGAGGACGGCGACCTGTTGATGTCGGGTACACCCAAGGGCGTGGGCCCGGTCAAAACAGGCGACTGTTACCTGGGCAAGGTATTTGACAAGGACAAGCTGCTGGTGGAAGGTTCATGGGTGGTGAAGTAGCGGGTTCGGGTGATCGGTTCTGCGCCATGCAGAGCACGCAACATCGGTGCTGACCAGCCTTACGAAATCTCGCTGGTGACGAACTCGATATTCGCGCCGTCATGGATCAGCAGCTTGACCGCACAGTGTCCGATCTCCTCCAGGATGCGTAGTCGCTGTTCAGGCGTGAAACGTTCCGGAAACTTTACCTCGGTCAGGAAGCGCGACGGGACTAGCGTGTTGCTGTTGCGCACCACCGGTTTGCAAACGATCTGTATACCCTCCGCGCTGATGCCCAGCGCTTTGCAGGCTTTGCGTGAATACACCCCGGCGCAGCCGGTCAGTGCCGCGTAAGTGGCTTCCAGCGGATTGGGCAGGCTGCCGTCCAAGCCATAGCTGATGGTGTGGGTCTTGTAGCGTACGTCGATTTGCTTGCTGTCATCGAGATCAAGGTGATACATAAAGGCGCTCCTTATACTTCACAATTTGGCGACTACCGCACGGATCATGCGCGCAATCTGTTCAGCTGATTTGCTTGTCAGGCCGCTTTCCTGAATAGGTCGACGCGTATCGGCATTTGCAATGTCACACCTTCCGCGGTCATGAACCCGTTGAATTTTGCGCGCACCTGTTCGTAAGTCTGCGCTGATAATCGATGTTCGGTGTGGGTCACCTTGAGTACCTGCGCTTCAAACTGGCCGAAGTCTGCGAAGTGCATCGGTTGCAGGAAGAATTTCTGCGCTACCAGCTTCAGGCATCCGGATGACACGGCGCGCTGCTCGGCAGCGAAAGCGGCCTCGCGTACCGTCCGCTCGTCGTGGAACAGCTTCAGCACTTCATTGAAGTCTCCCTCATAGACAGGTTCCGAGATATAGGCGACGCCTTCCGGTTTCAGTACACGCCTGATCTCGGAGAACACGCTGCCCATCAATTCGCCCGGTACGTGATGCAGGGATTTGAACATCATGACGATGTCAAAGTTCGCATCGCTTGCCGGGATATTCTCTGCGCCGCCGCGCCCGAAGCGCACATTGGGCAGATCAGTGATGGCGAGGTTCTTCTCGAGCTGGACCTCATCGACTTCCAGGGCCAGCACCGAGGCTGCCTCTTGCGCGACGATGCGGGTCTTGTCCGCTTTGCCACACCCCAGCTCCAGCACCATTGCGCCTTTCAGGTGCAGCAGCTCGTCAAGAATGACAGCCTCGTTTGCAACGAGCTTGACCTCCGGATCGGAAATGTACATCTGTTTCACATTTGGGTCCGTTGCGTTTCGTAATAGATCGGGTAAGTTCAAGCTGTGGGTTTCCCATGTACTGCTGGCGCGCGCGTTGGTGCCTATACTGTCATAGCTATGCTCGTCCACCGGCACTTCCGATGCGGAAAAAGTGATGCTGCTGTACATGACAGACTAGCATGCAAATCGGCCGACGTAACAGAGAAACACAAGTAACTTGCAAGGCTGGCTGGCTTATGGCGCAGCCCGTTCAAAACATCGCGCCTGTAAAGCTCCGCCACGTCTTCATGGTCGGCACTGCTGAACAAGCAGGGCCGAGCCATGCAAACAGCAGAGTGAGTCAGCCGGCTTCGGCCTGTATAATGCACGGCTGAGTCGTCGCGGTTAGATCCAATTCATCATGGAGTGCTCTTGTTCAAACTCATAGGCGTTATCGCTGGATATTATTTTTTCGGGCTGTTCGGCGCGTTGCTGGGGCTGATGATCGGATCGTTCTTTGACCGGATGCAGGCTTACGGCAGCGGTGCGATCAATCCGCTGCAGAACCCGCTGCGCCAGGCGGTGTTCCTCGAGACGGTGTTCATCGCGATGGGCAAACTGGCCAAGGCGGACGGGCATGTCTCGCAAAGCGAGATCGATCATGTCGAACTGTTCATGCACAAACTGGGCATGACTACAGAGCACCGCCAGCAGGCGATCTTCCTGTTCAAGCGCGGTGCCGACCCGGCTTTCGACATCGAACCCACCTATGCCAGATTCATGCAGGTGTGCGGGCACACCCGGCACCTGAAACAGGTGCTGGTGGTGTACCTGATCGTGATGGCACTGGCGGACGGGCATCTCCATCCGGCCGAAGAGGCATTGCTGGCCGAGATCGCGACACGATTGGGGTATAGTCAGATCGAGTTCAGGCAGTTGCTGGACATGGTGCAGAACCAGAGTTATTTTGCCGGCGGCAAGGTCAACACTGCCGATGCGCTGGATGAAGCATACAAGGCGCTGGGCGTGACCAGTGGCAACACCGACCAGGAGATCAAGCGCGCCTATCGCAAGCTGATGAGCCAGTATCATCCGGACAAGCTGATGGGGCAGGGCGTGCCGGCGGACATGATCGCGATGGCCACCGAGCAGGCCAAGGAGATCCAGTTGGCGCACGACCTGATCAAGCAGCACCGGAATATCTGATGCCCGACGCGCTGCCGGTGTTGTCGCTGCTCGAGACCCGCGTGCTGGGTGTGCTCGCCGAGAAACAGCGTACCGTGCCTGACAGCTATCCGTTGACCCTCAATTCGTTGCTTTCCGGTTGCAACCAGAAGAGCAGCCGCGATCCGGTGATCGAGGCTTCCGAATCGGAAGTGCAGGCGGCGCTGGACAGCCTGCGCGGCTTGTCGCTGATCATCGAGACCAGCGGCGGCAGGGCGTCGCGTTACGGGCACAACATCGAGAAGGTGCTGCACATTCCGACCCAGTCCACTGCCTTGCTGGCGCTGCTGATGTTGCGCGGGCCGCAGACGGCGGGCGAGTTGCGCATCAATTGCGAGCGCCTGCACAAGTTCGCGGACATCTCGTCCGTCGAGAGTTTCCTGGTCGAACTGAGCGAGCGTGCGGCTGGCGCGCTGGTACTGGAACTGCCGCGCCAGCCCGGCTCTCGCGAGAACCGCTGGACACATTTGCTCGGCGGCACGCCGCAGATCGACGCGACTGTACCGGCTGCCTCGTTTCCGGGGGATGTGACGGTGGGCGAGATCGCTGCGCTCAAGGCCAATGTCGCCAAGCTTGAAGCGGAGGTCGGCGAGTTGCGCGCGCTGGTGGTGAAGCTGTGTGCGGAGCTGGGCGTCCAGTCAGCGTAATCTCTCAGCCAGGTGCTGTGACAAAAAAATGGACACCCTCCGGTGTCCATTTTTATTTTCCAGACTGGTCGGGTATCACTCGATCTTGGCTTTGCTGCGCAATTCGGCGATGTAGTCCTGCAGCGATTGTTGCAGCAGACGTTGCTGGATCTGCGGCTTGAGTTCATCCAGAGTGGGCATCTTCAGTTCGCGCTCGTCATCCAGTTTGATCACGTGCCAGCCGAATTGGGATTTCACCGGTTCTTTGGTGTAAGTGCCTTTTTTCAGGCTGAGCAGCGCGTTGGCGAAGGGCGGAACGAAGCTGACCGGAGCGGCCCAGTCGAGTTCTCCGCCATGCTCCGCCGATCCGGCGTCTTTGGATTCCGCTTTCGCGAGCTTGGCGAAATCTGCCTTTTTGCCCAGCTTGGCAATGATCGTCTTGGCTTCAGCTTCGCTATCGACCAGGATGTGGCGCGCCTTGTATTCTTTGCTGCCCAGATTGACTCTCAGCTTGGCGTATTCATCTTTATATTGCTCGTCGCTGATCGGGTTGTTCTTGGCATAATCCTGCTCGAATGCGTTGATCAGGATCTGCTCCTTGGCATTGTCGATCTGGTCCAGCACGTCTGGCTGTTTGTCCAGCCCTTTGGTGTGGGCTGCCTGCATCACCAGTTCCTTGAGGATCAGGTTCTCGCGTATCGCTTTGCGCAATTCCGGCGAGTCAGGTTGCTTTTTAGAATCGACCACCGCCTTGACGATCGCTTCGACGCGTTCCTGCGGAATCGGCACACCGTTGACGATGGCTGCAGACTTGTCTTCGGCGAATGCGAAGTTGGTCGCAAACAAGCCGGCTATTGCCAGTGCAGCAAATTTTCCAGTTTTATACATTGTGTTTCCTCTAAGAAATAACATAGTGGGTCGGTTAAGGTTGTTTTGGTTCAAGCGCATGCAGGGTCAGCGCGTGGATCTCGCGCTGCATCATTTCACCCAGCGCGGAATATATCATACGATGGCGCGCCATCGTACTCTTGCCGGTGAACCGGGCTGAAACAATGTGTAACAAATAATGTCCGCCGCCGTCGCGGGCTCCGGCATGTCCGGCATGTTTGTGGCTTTCGTCGACGATTTCCAGTTCCAGCGGCTCGAGCACGGACAATAGCTCGCGCATTTTTGTCACGCGCTGGTTCATTGCGGAAAGGTCTTTTTGAAGGGCTTCACCTGAACATCCGCATACACGCCTGCCGCAACATAGGGATCTGCGTTGGCCCAGTGTTGTGCCGCGGCCAGGGTGGGGAAGTCGGCGACGATCAGGCTGCCGGTGAATCCTGCCGGACCGGGGTCCTGTGCATCGACGGCGGGGAACGGACCGGCCAGCAGCAAACGCCCCTGGCTCTGCATCTCCTGCAGACGGGCTACATGCGCCGGCCGCGCCACGCCACGTTTGTCCAGGCTGTCCGCCACGTCCTTTGCTACGATCGCATACCACATCCGGCCATCCCCCTTCAGTTGCTTTCTTTCTTCTCGTCTATGTACTTTGCCAGCCAGGCGCCCTGTGCCAGGATGAACAACAACATCAAACCGGTAAAACCGAACAGCTTGAAATTCACCCAGCTGTCCGTCGAGAAATTGTACGCCACGTACAGATTGACAAACCCGAGCACCGCAAAAAACAGGCTCCAGATCAGGTTGAGCCGGTTCCAGGCATGCACCGGCAGGGCGATCTTCTCGTGCAGCATGGCGCGCATCAGATTCTTGCGGAACAGCAGGTTGGAGAGCAGCAGGATAAATGAGAATATCCAGTACAGCACGGTGGGTTTCAGTTTGATGAAGCTTTCGTCATGCAGCAGCAGGGTCGCCCCGCCGAACACGGTGATGATGGCAAAGGTCACCCACAACATCATGTCGACTTTACCGTGCCGATATTTGGTCCAGAGGATCTGGACCAGGGTCGCGACGATCGCCACCGTAGTGGCGACAAAGATACCCTCGGTTTTGAAGGCGATGAAGAACAACAACACAGGGAACAGGTCGAAAAGCAGTTTCATGATTTCATTGCCAGTGAGGAGGTGGATTGCAACATGGTCGGGCAGTACGGCACATACTGCACCGAGAAACAGCCGACAGGTACCTCTCAACCATTCTTGTCCAGCATCAGCGCCGTGGAGTTGATGCAATAGCGCAATCGGGTGGGTTGCGGTCCATCCGGGAACACATGTCCGAGGTGTGCGCCGCACTGTTTGCAGCACGCTTCCATGCGCTCCATGCCATGGCCGGTGTCTTTGCGCGTGATGACATTCTCCGTTTTATAGGGTTGCCAGAAACTGGGCCAGCCGCTGACGGAATCGAATTTGCACGCCGAATCAAACAGGGCGTTGCCGCAACACACACAGCGATACACCCCGGCATCGTGACAGTCCCAATATGCCCCGGTGAATGGCGGCTCGGTACCGCACTGGCGGCATACCTGATATTGCTCGGGCGTCAGTTCATTGCGCCACTCATCATCCGATTTTGCGATGGGTTTTTCCAGTTTATTCATGGGTACTTACAATACCTCTCCTGCGTAATCCGCCAGTCTTGAACGTTCGCCGCGCATCAGCGTCACGTGCCCGCCATGCTGCCAGCCTTTGAATCGATCCACCACATAGGTCAGGCCGGAGCTTCCTTCGGTCAGATAGGGGGTGTCGATCTG
>JBBRDZ010000094.1:0-9451 GCA_038203435.1 Burkholderiales bacterium | reverse complement strand
TCCCATTCCAATCAAGCCGATTGTCGCAGCGATCATTGTTAGCGTGATCTTTGCAGCGTTGCTTGCATGGTACTTTTCAATGCCTATCCGCAATCTGCGCGCGGCATTCGAGGCCGCGACCACTGGTAATCTTGAGGTTCGCATCGGTCCTACCATGGGCAAACGTCGTGATGAGTTGGCCGACCTGGGCCGTAATTTTGATCTGATGGCCGATCATCTACGCTCACTGATGAACGGGCAACGGCGACTGCTGCACGATGTTTCGCATGAGCTGCGTTCACCCCTGGCCAGATTGCAAGCTGCCATTGGCTTGACGCGGCAGCAACCGGACAAGCTGGAAACCTATTTGGAACGCATCGAGCGTGAAAGTGTGCGCATGGACAAGTTGGTCGGTGAGTTACTGACTTTATCCAGGCTGGAAGCCGGTGTCATCAGCTCCTTCAATGAAGTAATCAGCATGGATGAACTCGTTTCTGACGTCGTCGAGGATGCGCGTTTTGAAGCGGTGGCAAGCGGGCACACAGTGGAATTCTCTGAGCACAGCAAGTCGATCATCAAGGGGAATGCCGAGTTATTGCACCGCGCGATCGAGAACGTGATTCGCAATGCGGTAAAGCATACGCCTGCAAACGGTAAAATTTCGGTGGAAATAAAATCAATTGGCAATGCGTCCAAGGTATCGGTCAGCATTGCCGATCAAGGACCCGGTATACCCGGTAAGGAAATGGATGAAATCTTTGAGCCGTTCTTTCGTGGCACCGGCGAGAAGCGCACCGATGGTCATGGCTTGGGATTGGCCATCGCACGACGGGTCGTGGAGGCGCATGGTGGAACGATCAGCGCCTCAAACCGGGCTGAAGGTGGTTTATGTGTCGAAATCGTCTTACCGGTCAAACTTTCTTGACCCGCACCATTACTAATTAACTATGGTGACTAATTGAGCTTGTCGCCATTTCACATGACCCAGGCGGCACTCATTATGCTGATCCAGGCACTGCACATAGTAGCCAGATGGTCTTGATTATTACCAAAGGCGCGTGTCAAATTCATGAACTGCTATCACCGGAGCAACAAAAAATCATGTTCAAACTTATACCGCTGGAGCGAGGTGAGTGACATTTTAAATTTATGCTTTCTCCCAGGTTACGGGGCAGAATCTAGAAATAGCTTGAATATTCTATTTTTCTTAACAATTTTTTTCCTAGTTTTACACTTGGCTGTCTAAATTAACTCGACTACTGACCGATAATCTATCTACAAGTTGATAACTTGTTCAGCGAGATTTCTGGCGATAAAGATATACGGGAATTGGAGGTTGCATGAAACTTTCTTTGCTCTGAAGTGGCAACCTTCACAAACAATATTATAGAAATGGGAGTTAATCATGATTAGCAATATCAGCAGCAGCTCGGTGTATTCAGGAATACAGCGCCCGGATCCCGCTCAAATTGCAAACCAGATGTTCAGTAATATTGATACCACCGGTAAGGGGTACATAGATAAGAAAGACCTGCAAGTGGCGTTTGACAAAACGTCATCGAATGGCATGCCCGGCAATGCATCCAGCGTTGATGAAGTATTCACAAAACTAGATGGTAATGGCGACGGTAAAATCACAAAACAGGAAATGACCGATGGCGTAACAAAGCTTGTCGATCAACTCAACAGCCAATTGCGCAGTTCACAAGCAAGCGGAAAAAGCGGACCGCCTCCGGGCGGGCCTCCTCCGGGTGGAGGAGCGCCTCCCGCAGGTGGAGATGGGGCAGCTTCAGCGAGCGGTTCCAGCTCTTCAAGCACTACCAGTTCGAACACAACCTATGCACCGGCTGATACCAATCAGGATGGCCAGGTGAGCGAAAAAGAAAAAGTTGCCTATGCCGCAAAAATTGCAGCCAAATCTTCATCGGCAAGTGAAAGCACAAACCAAAGCAGTGAAGCGGCAGTAATGAAGCGAATAATGGATTTGGTAAGGATCTATACTGATTCTAGTCGGAGTTCCAGCCAATCCGTAGCTTCCAGTTCGCTTTCGTTAACCGCTTAAGCTGGGACTGTAGTTTGTATGTGGGCGGCGCTTGAAACACCGTCCCGACCATCAGGCAGCTTGGGTCATTTTTGACTCGACTTTTCGGAAAACTGCATCAACAGGCGTTTGTGCATATGATTGGTGTAGTTGGATCCCCACTTTTAGTTCCAGCACAAACTTAGCAATGTCCGTTTTGGTGAGGTGAACGGAAGTTCAAAGTGGTAGTTCAGGCTGGCAGCAATGGCCGAGAAGCTGATGTTGGCGATTAGCTCATTCACCGCCCGCTAAAGGCACAACTCGAACCAATGCATGCTGTTGCATGGCAAGTCCGCTATCTGGCAAATGGCGGTCAACAATTGGTAACCCTGCCAAGCTCCCAATGAAAACATTGCCTATCCAAGTCCCTTTATAGTTTTACGCGACCCAGCCGCAACGCATTCGTGATCACCGACACCGAACTGAAACTCATCGCGGCGGCGGCGATGATGGGCGATAACAATAATCCGAAGAACGGATACAACAGTCCCGCCGCGATCGGCACGCCCAGCATGTTGTAGAAGAAGGCGAAGAATAGATTCTGCCGGATGTTGCGCATCGTCGCCTGACTCAGGTGGCGCGCGCGGACGATACCGTTCAGGTCGCCCTTGACCAGCGTGACCCCGGCACTCTGCATCGCCACGTCGGTGCCGGTGCCCATCGCGATGCCCACCTGTGCCTGCGCCAGTGCCGGCGCATCGTTGATGCCGTCGCCCGCCATCGCGACGATACGGCCTTCGGCTTGCAGTTGTTTGACGATCTCGACCTTTTGTTCCGGCATCACTTCGGCGACCACGCGCTTGATGCCCAGTTTTTTTGCAACCACATCGGCAGTGGCTTGGCTATCGCCGGTGAGCATCACCAGTTCCAGCCCCGCAGCCTGCAAAGCGCGCACTGCTTCCAGTGTGGATTCCTTGATCGGGTCGGATACGCCGATCAAACCCGCAGGTTTGCCGTCGACAGCGACGAACATCACGGTCTGGCCTTCTGCGCGCAATGCATCGGCGCGCTGCAACAGTTCGCCCATTGCGATACCTGCATCGTCAAATAATTTCTGGTTGCCGATGGCGACCTTGCGACCTGCTACCAGGCCGTTGATGCCCTTGCCGCTGACCGATTGGAATTCCTTCACTTCGGACAATGCCAGGCTGCGTGCTTCGGCACCTTTGACGATGGCATCCGCCAGCGGATGTTCGCTGGCGCGCTCCAGGCTGGCGCCCAGTTGCAGGATGTCGTTGTCCTGAAATCCCGGCAATGCCACGACCGATGTCAGTTTGGGCTTGCCTTCGGTCAGCGTGCCGGTCTTGTCGGTCACCAGCGTGTTGACCTTTTCCATGATCTCCAGCGCCTCGGCATTCTTGATCAGCACGCCTGCGGTCGCACCGCGCCCGGTGCCCACCATGATCGAGATCGGCGTCGCCAACCCTAGTGCGCACGGGCAGGCAATGATCAGCACCGACACCGCCGCGACGATGGCGTGTGCGAATCTGGGTTCGGGTCCCCAGATCATCCAGATGCCAAATGCCAACAGCGCCACGGCGACGACGATGGGCACGAAATAGCCGGATACCGTATCGGCCAGCCTTTGTATCGGTGCGCGCGAACGCTGCGCATCGCTGACCATCTTGATGATCTGCGCGAGGAGTGTCTCAGCGCCAACTTTTTCCGCGCGCATCAGCAAGCCACCGGTGCCGTTGATCGTTGCACCGATCAGCCGGTCGCCCGCACCCTTCTCTACCGGGATCGGCTCTCCTGTCACCATCGCCTCATCGACTGCACTGCTGCCCTCGACGACTTGGCCATCCACCGGGATCTTTTCGCCGGGACGCACGCGCAGCATGTCACCTACTTGCACCTGCTCCAGCGGAATGTCTTCTTCCTTGCCGTCACTACGCACGATGCGCGCGCTCTTGGGCGCGAGACCCAGCAACAGTTTGATCGCGGTATTGGTGCGGCTGCGCGCCTTCAATTCCAGCACCTGCCCCATCAGCACCAGCACGGTGATCATTGCCGCGGCTTCGAAATAGATCGGCAGCGTGCCGTCAGCGCGGCGCAGTGTTGCAGGAAAGATATCCGGCAGAAACGTGCCGACCACGCTGTATGACCAGGCCACGCCGACACCCAGTGCGATCAGCGTGAACATGTTCAGATGCCAACTGACCAACGATGACCAGCCGCGCTGGAAGAACGGCCAGCCGCACCACAATACCACCGGTGTCGCCAGCAGGAATTCCAACCATTGCAAATGGGTGAACGAAATCATCTGCGGTACGATACCCTTTACCATATCGGCGGACATCGCCATCACGAACACCGGCACGGCCAATGCCAGGCCGATCCAGAAGCGCCGTGTCATGTCGTCCAGCTCGGGATTGTCTTCTTTTACCGCGACCGTTCTGGGTTCCAGCGCCATGCCGCAGATTGGACAATCACCGGGTTCGCTGCGCACGATCTGCGGATGCATAGGGCAAACGTATTCGGTGATATCGGGCTTGGGCAGCGCATCCTCGGGTTCCAGCGCCATGCCGCAGATCGGACAGGCACCGGGCTTGGACTGGCGCACTTCCGGATCCATCGGGCAGATGTATACTGCCCCCGGTATCGCGGCCTGGGGTTCCGCCGGATGCAGGTATTTGTCCGGATCGGCGGAGAATTTTGCCTGGCATTTCGGGTTGCAGAACAGATAGGTCTTGCCGTCGTGTTCGTGGCGCAACGGCGAGTCGGGTTTCACCGTCATGCCGCATACCGGATCTTTGATCTCGCCGGTATCGGTTACGCCGCCGTATAGATATTTCTCGGGTGCGGCGGAAAACTTTGCGAGGCACTTCGAGCTACAGAACAGATAGGTCTTGCCTTCATGCACGTGGCGCAGTTCGGTATCCGGTTTTACCGTCATGCCGCATACCGGGTCTTTGATCGGCTGCGTATCAGCATGGCCGGCGCCAGCTTCAATTGTTTGGTCTGTCATGTTGTTTCTCCTTACACCAGATATATCCGATACCAGGTGATTTATTTAAGTCCGCCCCGAGTAATCCACGCACCGTATATTTCGTCAGTCCAGAAACTCTGAAAATAGGAAATGACTGCAAGTTTCTTTTCCTCGTTCAGTTTAGCGCCAAAACCGGGCATTTTTCCTCCCAGAGGCATGCCGCCTTCCTCTATGACTTTTTTCAATATCTTGAGCGGGTGATGCCAGGCGTGCGCGGTTCCATTGAGAGGTGGCGGCGGATAGCTTCCATCCGCGCCAGCCTGTTTCCAGTCGAATGTTCCCCGGGCATTTTCGTTGTGGCAGCTGATGCAATTTTCAGCATACACTTTTCTGCCCAGTTCAACCTGTGATGGTGTGTACCACCTCCCGGCCACCTTGGTCTCACCGTTGCTTTGCTCGCAGCCTGCAAGCAACACGGATAAGCACAACAGTACAATTACATTATTCATAGCCTCCATCCTTTCAGTCAAAAATGAACCAGCCAGTCGCACCGTCCTCAGTTTCCCATGCCACGTCCTGATTAAAACCAAAAGCGTACGCCTGCCACTAAACCCGTTTGTCTGGTTTGCCTGCCTGCCGCCCTCGCGTGATCGGCCGTTCCGGAAAACTTCCCGCTCCACTCCACTCCAACATAGGGTGCGAACTCACGGCGAATCTCATAGCGCAGCCGCACGCCTGTGACCAAATCGGATAACCCTGAGCCAAGTTCTCTGGCCGCATCCTGCTGACCGTATAGATTCGCTTCAACGCGGGGTTGTAATATCAGCTTCTGAGTCAGCAGCAACTCGTATTCCGCACCCAAACGCAATGCGCTGCGTCCTTGCTCGCCGACATAGGCAGTGGCTTCAACTTCAAACCAATAGGGCGCGATACCTTGAACACCGAATGCCAGCCAATCCCGATTTGGCGCCACACCGCTGTCGGCACGCACCCCCAACTGGGTATCCCAATAAGCGGCCAGGGCATGTCCCCACAATAATTCTGTGCGGGAATCTTGTAGCTTGCCGGCATCCACTTCGCCTTCGCCTTTAAGCACAAGCTTGTCGTAATCCTTGCCGTAGCTGCCCATAAGATCGTACATATTGATGGTGCTGTCAGACGATCGGGCCCTTTCGAGCCTGTTGACCAGCATGGCACTCCTGTAAGCCACGTCAGCCGTATGGGGGCGCGGGATCGGTCCAAAGTCATAGCCATCTGAATGGGCATTTGCGTCGCGCGCGTCCGCAGGCGCTGCGCCGCCCTGTGCGGACACATTGTTATCACTACCACTGACTGTTTGATCCATTCCGCTCATGTCATCGGCGTTGGCAGGTGACATTGGTGCATTTTCCATGCTGCCGTGATCCATGCCCGCCATGTCGTCGGCAGCTGTTGCGAGCGGAATCCAGACAACTGTCATGCTGAACGTCACCAAGACCAACGCGATATTTTTTACTTGTTCAACTTTCATCATCGAGTTCTCCGTCATTCGATCTCAGGCCACGACCACTTCGCGGAACATGCCGGCATCCATATGGAAAAGCAGGTGGCAATGCCAGGCCCAGCGTCCCGGCGCATCGGCTGTCACAAGGAAGCTGATACGCTGTGCCGGTTGCACGATGATCGTATGCTTGCGTACTTGCACTCCCCCATCCGGCCGTTCCAGTTCGGCCCATATGCCGTGCAGATGCATCGGATGGCTCATCATGGTGTCGTTCACCAGCACTACCCGTATGCGCTTGCCATAAGGAAAATGCACCGGTGCGGATTTACCGAATTCGAGTCCATCTAGCGACCAGGTATAGCGTTCCATGTTGCCGGTGAGATGCAACTCGATCACCTGCTCGGCTTCGCGAGTATCCATAATTCCCGGCAAGCTATGCAGGTCGGCGTAGCTCAGTACCCGTCGACCGTTATTGCGTAAACCAACGCCAGGATCGTCCAGGTTGGTGCGCGGGTTATCCACCCGCATATCGACACTGGGGCCGTATTCGGTTTTTGCGTGATGGGTGACTTCCTGGCTTGCAGCCATTCCGACCATCCCCGTCATCGCGCCACCGCCGTGATCCATCGTCATGCCGTCCATACCTGATATACCTTGCATGCCACTCATGCTGCCCATCATGTCGCCCATGGTGAGAGGCTCCGGTTTATCCAGAGCCGGAACCGGTGCGGTCGAGCCGGCTTGTTGTGCCAGCGTGCCACGCGCATAACCGGTGCGATCCATGGACTGTGCAAAGATCGTGTAAGCATCTTCGTTAGGTGTAACCAGGACATCATAGGTTTCCGCCACACCCATGCGAATCTCGTCCACTGTCACCGGTTCCACCTTTTGCCCGTCGGCCTGTATCACGGTCATTTTCAAACCGGGGATGCGCACATCAAAGAATGTCATGGAGGAACTGTTGATGAATCGCAGCCGTACCCGTTCGCCGGGTTTGAACAATCCTGTCCAGTTTGCTGCGGACGCGTTGCCATTCATCAGGTAGGTGTAGGTATGACCCGAGATGTCAGCGAGGTCGGTTGGATTCATGCGCATTTCGTTCCACATGCGCCGTTTGTCTACGGCGGAGGACCAACCGACTTGCGACACATCCCTGAAAAAATCCATGGCAGTGGGCTGGTTGAAATTGTAGTAATCGCTTTGCGTTTTCAATTTGTCGAGCACGCGCATCGGGTCTTCGTCTGTCCAATCGGACAGCGCAACCACATAATCCCGATCGACCAACACGGAATCGCGAGCCGCCGGTTCGATCACGATGGCGCCATACATTCCGGTCTGCTCCTGCATGCCCGAATGCGAGTGATACCAATAGGTGCCGGATTGCTGCACTTTGAATTGATAAGTAAAGGTCGTACCGGGTGCGATCCCGTTGTAACTCAAGCCGGGTACGCCGTCCATCTGATACGGCAACAGAATGCCATGCCAGTGTATCGACGAATATTCATTCAGTTGATTGGTCACCCGTATGGTGACCGTATCACCTTCGCGCCAACGCAATGTAGGCCCGGGGATCTCTCCATTGATCGTGGTGGCCATGCGTGGCTTGCCGGTGAAGTTGACCTGCGTTTTGGCAATGGTCAAATCAAATTCTGTCCCGCTGAGAATCTTGTCGTCACCGGATATTCTCGACGCAGCCAGCAAGGAGGTCCAGGGTGCCAATCCCAGGGCAACTCCACCGACTGCCAAGCCGTTCAGAAATTTCCGCCGTGGTGGATTTGCCAACAACGCTGATATAGCGAGTTTGATGCGTTCCATAATATTTTCCTCTGCTAAAGATATTGCCACTACAGATTTGTCATGCATGCTTCTTCAAACTAATCCCTGTGCGGTGGCGTTCCGGGCGCATGGGTGTGCCCGCTTTTCCTGACGGCAGTACCTGTACCGGACACGACGGGAGTGGATACATCGTCATGTTGATGTTGCTCATTTGTCATGCCGTCATGCCCATGATCTTGTGCTTGTCCGGACACAGCGGCCACGCCCGAAATAGGCACCACACCATGATCCCCATCATGTACTTCGCCATGCATATGGTCACGACCATGGTTCTCGATTTCTGGCAGTGCCATCACGCCCAGGCCATGACGAAATACCACCTCGCCACCATGCCACGCAGTGCTGATCACCAGCACCCAGGCAACAGCAAGCAAGCTCAGGAATCCATCAACCGGCATCCCTGCAAAGCGTCGTGACCTTACATCCAAAGCAGTGAGCACAACCAGCACAACGACGGCGGACAGCGCCCAGTAAGCATGGAGCGTCATGGCCAGATGCCCTGCCTCATCGTGATCGACGCTGTTGTAAGCGAACCAGCCGAACACGGCTGCGATACAGGCGGATATCGCGGCCGCCCACAACATCCAGTGTCCGAATAACAGGCATTGCCGAGCCCATGGCTTAGCCTTGAATAAAACGCCAAGTAACACAAAAGACACTGCTGCTGTCGCAAAGGCAATCGGAAAATGAACGAATGCCGGATGCCAGTTTGGAATTATTTCAATCATGTACTCCTCCTGGAAATTCAGTTGTAAGTAAAAATGTCATTAACATGCCTGGCCCATCGGATATTGCTGCCCTGTTCATCCGCCTGGATCTCCGCACGAAGCCGGATCCGACAGGCGCTGTAGTCAGGAAGCACGGCAACATTCCACCCCATCAATGCCGGTATGCGCCTTGAGTTTCTGCAGCCGATGTTCCGCTGTCTCCTGCACTTCGCAGCGAATGATCGCGGTAACTTTGCAATGATCAGTATGCATGTCCATTTCATCCTCCTTTCAGTGATAGTTAAAAATGATCCCGCATTGAAATCATCGAACGCTTCTAGCACTGCGCTGTTCCATGAAATTTAATAACCAACCGTAAATCACCGGCAGCACCAACAGCGAAAGTATCGTGGCCGTGACCATGCCGCCGATCATCG
>JBBRDZ010000093.1:0-9468 GCA_038203435.1 Burkholderiales bacterium | reverse complement strand
CAACGAACCAACTTTCTATTGCGTTCCGGCCAAGGCTTATGAGGCGCTGATGGACAAGCTGGAAGACCTGGAATTGAACGCGATCGCCGACGCGCGGCTGAAAGACGGCAAGCGCCCGGTGCGAGTCAAGCTCGATGAGCTATGATCTGAGCTTCCACCCTGATGCGCTGCTGGAATGGCGCAAGCTGGATGCGACAGTCCGCGAACAATTCAAGAAGAAGCTGGCCGAACGTTTGCAGCATCCGCGCTTTCCCTCGGCAAAACTCACAGGCCATAAAGACCGGTACAAGATCAAGTTGCGCAGTGCGGGCTACCGGCTGGTGTACGAAGTGCGGGATACCGTGTTGCTGGTGGTCGTGGTTGCGGTCGGCAAACGGGAGCGCAATGCTGCTTATCGTGTAGCCGTGAAACGTTAATCGGAGAACATAGTAGCGATAAGTGGTCAGGATCGAATTTATTTTCGTGGCAATATGTGTAGGTCGGGTTAGCGTAGCGTAACCCGACGTTGGGCTATGTCGGGTTACGGCGCAAAGTCGCGCCTAACCCGACCTACGTGAGGATGCGCAGCGATAAGGGGTCAGGTTCGAAATAATTTTGCCATAATGTGAATGCATCACGGTTTCTTTAGGATTATGAAATGAATCGCACGACAACATTGCAGTTGCTCGCAGAGCACAAGAATGAATTGACGCGACGCTTCGGCGTGTCGCGCTTGGCTTTGTTCGGCTCTGTGGTGCGCGATGCGGCATTGGCAGGCAGCGACGTGGATGTACTGGTGGCATTCGACGGCCCGGCCACTTCTGCGCGCTACTTCGGCGTGCAGTTCTATCTGGAAGACTTGCTCGGTTGCCCGGTCGATCTGGTGACAGAGAAAGCGCTTCGCCCCGAGCTGCGCCCGTTCATCGAAAAGGAGGCGGTGCATGTCTGACGCCCCGGCGCGCGAGTGGCGGTTCTATCTTAACGACATGATCGCTTTCGCCGAGAAGGTGATTTCCTATACCGATGGGTTCGATCAGGAAAGTTTTGTGACAAGCGGGCTGAATTACGATGCCACGCTGCGCAATCTGGAATTGATCGGCGAGGCGGCTGCGAATATTCCGGATGAGGTTCGTCAGAAGTCTCCTCAGATACCGTGGCGCATGGTGGTGGCTACGCGCAACAAGCTGATTCACGGTTACTTGGGTATAGACAACGATACCTTGTGGAGCATCATTCAGGACGATGTTCCGGTGTTGCTGAAAGAGTTGCAGAAATTGAAGAGCAAAAGATAACGCATTGCGGGAGGTCGTCATGAGTAAACCCATTCACCGGAGGTGTATATGAGCAAGCAAGTTCAAGAAGCCTACATCGTTGCCGCACCCGTACACCGGTCGGCAAGGCGCCGCGCGGCATGTTACCTCTTTCAGAACGAAACGCAGAACGAAACGTACGGAGTCGAATTGATTTTGAATTATGAAATTTAATGGGTAACTTCAAAAACAAGTATGAATATTAAGGATTTACATAATAGGTACCGTATTGCGTATTCATTGAAGTGGTGAACATCATGACCAAACAAATACATGAAGCCTACATCGTTGCCGCGACGCGCACGCCGGTCGGCAAGGCCCCGCGCGAATTGTTACCCATTTGACCAAGGGCAATATATGCGAACTACTAAGCTAGTCACAGCAGCACTTCTCAGCATGGCTGTTGCGTCATGCGGGGGTGGCGATGGTCATGCCGCCGCAGCTAATGTTACTCGGCCTACTGTCATATCAACAAATCCAGCCGGTTACTTCGGTTCCGTTGTATTGATAGCAGACATTGAGGTGAACTCCGCCATTACTGCCACTTTCAGTGAAGTAATGATGGCGTCAACTATAAATCCGGCCACATTTACATTAAGCGATGGCACAAGTTACATATCCGGCGCAGTAACCTACACCGGCACAACCGCCACATTTTCACCGACTGGCAATCTGGCATACGGCACTATGTATACCGCAACACTCACCACAGCTGTAAAGGACGAGGCAGGTAATTCAATAGCAGCGCCTTTTTCTAATTCAATAGCAGCGCCTTATTCGTGGTCGTTTGTCACGCGTCCGGCACCTGGCGGCCTTGATACAACCTTTGGATTTACCTGCAAAGTAACCACGGCCATCGGTGCCGGCAATGATGCTGCTTCTGCAGTTGCCATCCAATCCGATGGCAAGATCGTTGCAGCCGGGTATTCATATAACGGCACCGACAATGATTTTGCCCTAGTCCGTTACAATACCGATGGATCGCTAGATACATCCTTCAATACCAACGGCGAAGTAACCACAGCCATCGGCACAGGCAATGATGTTGCTTCTGCAGTTGCCATCCAGTCCGACGGCAAAATCGTGGTGGCCGGGTATTCATATAACGGCACCGACAATGATTTTGCCCTTGTCCGTTACAATACCGATGGATCGCTCGATACAACCTTCAATGCAACCGGCAAAGTAACCACGGCCATCGGTGCGGGCAATGATGTTGCTTATGCAGTTGCCATCCAGTCCGACGGCAAAATCGTGGGGGCCGGGTATTCATATAACGGCTCCGACAATGATTTTGCCCTTGTCCGTTACAATACCGATGGATCGCTCGATACAACCTTCAATTCAACCGGCGAAGTAACCACAGCCATCGGCACAGGCAATGATGTTGCTTATGCAGTTGCCATCCAGTCCGACGGCAAGATCGTGGCAGCCGGATCTTCATCTTTTACTGATTTTGCCCTTGTCCGTTACAATACTGATGGATCGCTCGATACAACCTTCAATTCAACCGGCAAGGTAGCTACGACCATCAGCTTAAGTTTCAGCGGTGCTTCTGCGGTTGCCATCCAGTCTGACGGCAGGATTGTGGCAGCTGGATATTCATATAATTTCTCTGGCGGTTCTGATTTTGCCCTGGTTCGCTATAGTACGGATGGCGCGCTCGATACATCCTTTAATACAACTGGCAAAGTAACCACATCCTTTAGCTTAATCAATGATAAGGCTAATGCCATTGTCATCCAATCCGACGGCAAGATCATCGCAGCCGGGTACACGGACAATGGCAATGCATATAACTATACCGGCAGTGATTTTGCCCTTGCTCGTTACACCACAGATGGATCGCTCGATACATCATTCAATACAACCGGCAAGGTAACCACATCTTTTGAATCGAACTTTGTAGGTCCCGGCACCAGTGTTTACGCTTCTGCCGTTGCCATCCAGTCCGACGGCAAGATAGTGGCGGCCGGATATTCATATAACGGCACCGAAAATGATTTTGCCCTTGTCAGGTATTGGCCATAGAGTCTGTAATAATTGGGGACAGAGTGAGCTAACCCGTGTTTCACAGCAGCGATAAGAGGCCAGGTTCGAATTTATTTTCTTAGTGGGTTATAATATGACCATAATTATGACTATAAGGAGCGAAATATGAGTTCGGTTAATCTGGCAACTGCCAAGGCTCAATTGAGCGAATTGATTAACAAGGTTGAAGCGGGTGAAGAGGTGGTGATTACGCGGCATGGTCGCCCGGTGGCGCGGGTGATACCGGCCACGCCCGTCAAGCAGCCAGTGCCGCTGGAGCGGTTGGCTGCGTTGCGCAAGAGCCTGCCCCCGCGCAAGGGGAGCAGCGCAATAGAATTGCGCAAGCTGCGCGACGAAGAATGATCTATTTCGACACCAGCTTTGTTGTGCCACTGTTTCGGGAGGAAGCGGCTTCCCGCAAGGTGACGGATTTTATTTCCAGGCAAGCCGCGGGAATGCTGGCTGTGAGCAAATGGACAGGCGTCGAGTTTGCCAGTCATGTGTCCCGCGATATTCGCATGGGCGAACTGTCGGTTACAGAGGGTTCGGGCATGCTAGAAGAGTTCGATGCGGCCATCTCCGCTTCTTTTGTGATGCTGTTTCCCAATAGCTACGACTTCGACCTGGCGCAGGAGTATGTCGCCCATTTTGCTACGCAGTTGCGCGCACCTGATGCATTGCATCTGGCGATTGCGCACAACAACGCGGTGGAATTTGTTGCTACGTTGGATGAGGGGATGCTTGCTGCCGCGAAGAAACTGAAGGTTCCGGCGCGGCGGGTGATTCGTTAGAAATTGCGCGACAAGTGGTCAGGATCGAATTTATTTTCGTGGCAATATGTGTAGGTCGGGTTAGCGTAGCGTAACCCGACGTTGGGCTATGTCGGGTTACGGCGCAAAGTCGCGCCTAACCCGACCTACGCGAGGATGGGCATTATTCGAGGGAAAACAAAGCAATGAGATACCGGCGCGCATTCGTTGCAGGGGAATCATTCTTCTTCACCTTGGTGACGGAAAAGCGGCGACAATTGTTTGCTTCTGCGGGAACGGTGGATGTTTGCAAGAGGCATTTCGCACGGTGCGCACCAAGCGACCGTTTGAACTGGATGCGATTGTGATTTTACCCGATCACTTGCATTGCATTTGGACATTGCCGCCAGACGATGCGGATTTCGCCACGCGCTGGCGGCCGATTAAAACATGGTTCACCAAACATTGTGATCCGTCGTTGCGCCCAGTGCCGAACGCCGTGCAGACGAAGCGGCAGGAGCAAGGATTATGGCAGCATCGTTATTGGGAACATATGCTCCGGGACGAAAAGGATTTTGAGCGGCATGTGGAATACATTCATTACAATCCGGTGAAGCATGGGTACGTGGCTTCGCCGTTAGATTGGATGCATTCCAGCTTTCGGCGGTATGTCGATGATGGGATTTATGAGGCAGGATGGGGGCGGGGGCAGATGGATTTTGAGGGTGTCGGATATGAATGAGGTGGACGTCGGGTTACGCTGCGCTAACCCGACCTACGAAGTTGTTGTAATTTTCAGGAGAACATCATGACCAAACAAATTCAAGAAGCCTACATCGTTGCCGCAACCCGCACCCCGGTCGGCAAGGCGCCGCGCGGTATGTTCCGCAACACCCGTCCCGACGATCTGCTGGCGCATGTGCTGAAGAGCGTGCTGCTGCAGGCACCGTCGCTGGACCCTTCGCAGATCGCGGACGTGATCGTCGGCTGCGCGATGCCTGAGGCGGAGCAGGGCATGAACGTGGCGCGCATCGGCTTGCTGCTGGCGGGATTGCCGGTCGGCGTGCCGGGCGTGACGGTGAACCGTTTCTGTTCTTCCGGCGTGCAGGCGGTGGCGATGGCGGCGGACCGCATCCGGCTCGGCGAGGCGGAGGTGATGATCGCGGCGGGCGTCGAGAGCATGAGCATGGTGCCGATGATGGGCAACAAGATCGCGATGAATCCGGCGATCTTCGAGAATGAGCATGTCGCGATTGCGTTCGGCATGGGCATTACCGCCGAGAAAGTGGCCGAGCGCTGGAACGTGACGCGCGAGGCGCAGGATGCCTTCGCATTGCAGAGCCACCAGCGCGCCATCAAGGCGACTGCGGATGGCGAATTCAAAGACGAGATCACGCCGTACCAGATCGTCGATCATGCGGCCGATCTGGACAAGCGCGAGGTGAAGATCACCCGGCGCGAAGCTTCGAAAGACGAAGGGCCGCGCGCCGATACCACGCTGGAAGCGCTGGCCAAACTGAAGACGGTGTTCGCGCTGAAGGGTTCGGTTACCGCGGGCAACAGTTCGCAGATGTCGGACGGCGCGGGTGCGGTATTGCTGTGCAGCGAGGCTGCATTGAAGCGCTACAACCTCACGCCGATCGGCCGCTTCGTCGGCTACGCGGTGGCCGGCGTGCCGCCTGAGATCATGGGCATCGGCCCCAAGGAAGCGATCCCGCGCGTGCTGAAGCAGGCGGGCTTGAACCTCAGCGATATGGGCTGGATAGAACTCAACGAGGCGTTCGCCGCACAGTCGCTGGCGGTGATCCACGATGTCGGTCTGGACCCCGCGCTGGTCAATCCGCTCGGCGGCGCGATCGCGCTCGGTCATCCGCTCGGCGCGACCGGCGCGATCCGCACCGCGACATTGTTGCACGGCATGCGCAGGCACAAGCTGAAGTATGGCATGGTGACGATGTGTATCGGCACCGGTATGGGGGCAGCGGGGATTTTCGAAAGCTTGTAGGAGCGGGCCATGCCCGCGAACAATTTATGGATCGCGGGCATGGCCCGCTCCTACGGGGCGTGATGTGCAAATCTCAAATGTATAATCCGGTTTCTCGCCCGTTAGCACCTTGTGCTAACAGCGCTCGTTACGCTTTCCAATTATCCCGAATTCTTTGAGAGGATGAAAATGAAAAAAATATTACTGATGATCTGCGGCATCTTGTTGAGCTGGAATGCCAGCGCGCTGGACCTGGCCGGCATCCACCTGGTCGAACGGATGCAGGTGGGCGATGCGGTATTGCATTTGAACGGCGGCGGGTTACGCACCAAGTTCTTTTTCGATATCTACGTCGGTGCGCTGTACCTGCCGGAGAAGCAGACCTCCGCTGAAGCGATCATCGCGGACGAGCACGAGCATCGCGTGGTGATGTACATGCTGCACGGATTGGGCAGCAAGCGGCTGTACGACTCGCTATACGATGCGTTCGAGAACAACCAGACGCCGGCCGAATTGCAGGCGATGGACCCGCAGATCCAGCAGATGAAGCAGATATTCGAATCGGTGCGCGAGGTGAAGCCGGGCGATATCGTCACGCTGGATTACCTGCCCGCCAGCGGCACCCGCATCACCGTGAACGGCACCGAGCGCGGCACCATCGCAGGTGCGGATTTCAACCGTGCAGTGCTCAGGGTCTGGCTGGGCAAACACCCGGTTCAGGACGACCTGAAGAAAGGCATGCTGGGTGGCTGATCAAATCGTAGCGGATGTGGCCAGCCTGAACGCGGACGCGCGGACCCACAGGCTTGATACCGCTGCATTGGAAGCCACGATCCGCAAACATTCCGCGCCGTTCCGGGAAGCCATCGCGACAGAACATCCCCATCTGTTCGCTGCTGTGCCACTGTTCATCACCTCGCTACAGTTGCGCAAGATGTACGAGGTGATTGCCGCGGTGGAAAGGATCGTCGTCCTTGCCGGGTGGC
This sequence comes from Burkholderiales bacterium, assembly GCA_038203435.1. GTDB lineage: Bacteria > Pseudomonadota > Gammaproteobacteria > Burkholderiales > Gallionellaceae > Gallionella. The sequence goes on along the minus strand of JBBRDZ010000093.1, from coordinate 2,429 downwards.
AGGCGCGCAGCGTGGATGAACGTTCCGCAGCCAAGGGTGTGTTCTACGGCTACGACTTCCACCTCAATGCGCAGGGCGTGCACCTGATCGAGATCAATTCGAACGCGGGCGGCGCGTTCCTGAACGCGTTGCTGATCGCCAGCCAGAAAAACGTCGAACTGCCCGGCAAGACCGCAGCGATCGAAAAGCTGGACACATCTTTCATCGCGATGTTCCGCAACGAATGGCGGCTGGAGCGCGGTTCCGCCCCGCTCAACAGCATCGCCATCGTCGACGTGCAACCGGAAGCGCAGTATCTTTATCCGGAATTCCTGCTGGCCAAGGAGTTCTTCGAGCGCGAGGGTATCGCCACCTATATCGTCGACCCGTCGATGTTGCTGGCGCGTGAAGACGGTTTGTACTTTGCCTCCCCCGATGGCAATGAAAAGATCGGCCTGGTCTACAACCGGCTGACCGATTTTTCGCTGCAGCAGTATCCGGCATTGAATAAGGCCTATGCCGCGAAACAGGTGGTACTGACGCCGCGTCCGCACAATCATGCGCAGTATGCCGACAAGCGCAATCTGGCGCGACTGACCGATGCGCCGGGCTTGCGTGCGCTGGGCGCGGACGAGGCCGACATCGCCACGCTGCAGGCGTGTGTTCCGCATACCCGGGTGGTGCGGCCGGACATGGAGGAGATGCTTTGGGCGGGGCGCAAAAATCTGTTCTTCAAGCCCAACAGCGGCTACGGCAGCAAGGGTGCGTATCGCGGCGGCAACCTGACCAAACGCGTGTTCGCCGAGATCATGCAGGGCGAGTATGTCGCGCAAACGCTGGCACCGCCCGGCGAGCGTGCGGTCGGCGTGGATGACGCGGAGGACGCGCAGCTCAAGTATGATCTGCGCTGCTATGTCTACGATGGCAAGCTCCAGCTGGTCGCCGCGCGTCTGTACCAGGGACAGACCACCAATTTTCGCACCGCAGGGGGAGGCTTCGCGCTGGTGCGTGTTGTAGAATGACGCCCATCCCATACCGGGATGACCAAACTCTAGCCGGGGCGCCGTGATGCTTGATGCTTTTCTCGCGATAGGAATCGGTGCCGCCTGCGGCGCATGGCTGCGCTGGGGTCTGGGCCTGTGGCTGAATCCGGCCTTGCCGACCCTGCCGCTCGGCACGCTGGCCGCCAATCTGGTCGGAGGCTACCTGATCGGCGTCGCGGTCGCGTTCTTCATGCAGTATCCCGGTCTCTCGCCGGAATGGCGGCTGCTCATCATCACCGGCTTCCTCGGCGGCTTGACCACCTTCTCGACTTTTTCTGCCGAAACCGTCACGCTGTTGATGCGCGGACAATATCTGTGGGGCTCGGCGATCATCATCAGCCATCTCGGCGGTTCGTTGCTGATGACGGTGCTGGGGATACAGACTTTTAAATTGCTGCACCCATCCTAGGAACCAGACCATGATCCTGCTTTCCTTCTACTTCAGCGAGAAGCAACATCACGCCGATATGCTCCTGTACGACTGGTTGCTCGCAGAGGCCAAATCCATCGGCATCCAGGGCGGCTCGGCGTTCCGTGCGATCGCCGGTTTCGGACGGCACGGGCACATGCACGAGGATACCTTCTTTGAGTTGGCCGGCGAACTGGCGGTCAAGGTCGAGTTCATCCTGGACGAAGCGTTGGCCGACAAGCTGCTCGAAAAAGTGCGCGGCCAGAACATGAAGCTGTTTCATGTCAGACAGTCGTTGTTGTCGGGCGGGGTGTGATTCAGACATCGGTATGCAGGTGGTATTCTCGGGGGAGACATGAAAAAAATAATATCGATCTTGTTGTTATGCAGTTTCGGCGGTGCGGTGCAGGCTGAAGTGCAGGGTGAATTCGTCGACTACGAACTGGGCGATACGACCCTGAAAGGTTACATCGCGTACGACGATGCCATCAAGGGGAAACGTCCGGGCGTGCTGGTGGTACCTGAATGGTGGGGGCAGAACGAATATGTGCGCATGCGTGCGCGCATGCTGGCGGAGCTGGGTTATACCGCTTTGGCGGTGGACATGTACGGCGAGGGGCTGGTGGCGGATAACCCCAGTGATGCCGCCAATATGGCACTCGGCTTGAATAACGACATGCAGACGGAGAAAGACCGCTTCGAGGCGGGCATGAATTTTTTAAGGAATCAGCCCACCGTGGATCCCGACAAGATTGCTGCATTCGGTTACTGTTTCGGCGGCGGCGTGGTGTTGAATATGGCGCGCATCGGTGAAAATCTGAAGGGTGTCGCGAGTTTTCACGGTGTCTTGGGCACCGCTTATCCTGCCAAGCCGTGGAAGGTCAGGGCGCGCATCATCTCTTTCAGCGGGGAAGCCGATCCGATGATAGGGGCCGACAAGGTGGCCGCGTTCAAAAAAGAGATGGAAGCTGCGGGTGTGAAATATCAGGTGGTCACCT